>DKFF01000040.1:0-22312 GCA_002452795.1 Dehalococcoidia bacterium UBA6803 | reverse complement strand
TACGGTAAATATAAATACGAACAGTCTAAGAAAGAGCAGAAGGTTAAAAAAAGCCAACGAACTACTGTACTTAAGGAAATTCGTTTAAGGCCTAAAATAGATACGCACGATTTACAAGCGAAAGCCAACCAGGCCAGGAAGTTTTTGCAGGAAGGCAATAAAGTTCGGGTGGTATTGCGATTTCGTGGACGTGAAATTATCTATCCCGATATGGGGTGGAAAGTCTTGCGGAGATTTGCAGAGGAATTGGAGGATGTGGCAGCAATCAGCGGGCAGCCTGCCAGTGAGAGAAAAATGATATTCATGACACTGTCCCCGGGGCCTGGTAGTAAAAAAGCCAAAGAGGTGAAGGTTAATGCCAAAGTTGAAAACACATAAAGGTGCGGCGAGCCGCTTTCATATAACGGGCACCGGCAAACTTTTGCGTGCCAAGTGTGGCAAGAGTCATTTCAGGAGGAGAAAGGCCCCCAGGGTAAAACGTCTCTATGATGAAATGATTGCTGTTTCCGGCGCCGATGTGAAGCGAGTAAAGAGACTTTTGCCATACAAGTAGAACGACAAATAAGATTTACAGTACGAGGAGGCCAAGTTTGCCACGAGCTAGAAGTGGAAAAGTTACCCACCAGAGACACAAGAAAGTACTCCAGTTGACCAAGGGGCATAAACTGGGGCGGCATGCGTTATATCGTCAAGCGCATGAATCCATGTTGCATGCCCTGGATTATGCGTACTGTCATCGTCGAGAATGCAAAGGTGATTTCAGGCGTTTATGGATCATGCGTATCAATGCCGCCGCCCGGCTCAATGGATTCTCTTATAGCCAGTTGATGTCTGCCCTGAGAAAATCGGGCACAGAAATAAATCGTAAGATGCTGGCAGAGATGGCAGTTAAAGATGCCGATGGTTTTTCCAGGTTGGTAGCTGCTATTACGCAGGAAGATACAGGCAAAATAACAGATTGATGTTGGAGCACCTGGAGGAGCTTTATAAAACGGCCCTTGATGAGCTGTGCAAGATTGAGAACCTCGCAGATTTGGAATTGTGGCGGGTTCGCTATCTGGGCAAGAAAAGCGCTCTGATCCAGTTACTGCGCTCCCTGAAAACTTTGCCGCTAGACGAGCGTCGTGAAGCGGGTGCCCAGGCCAATAAAATTAAGCTGTCTTTCGAAGCTGAGCTATCAGAGAAGAAAAAGATCCTGGATGAATTCTCCTTGACCGCCTGCTTGAAGCGAGAAAATCTCGACGTCACTTTACCCGGCAGGCAGGTTTTTACGGGAAGGCTTCATCCCATTACTCAGGCCATCAATGAGATCTGTGCGATCTTTAATGGCATGGGTTTTCAAATATTCGAAGGCCCTGACGTGGAATGGGATTATTACAACTTCGAAGCTTTGAATATTCCTGAAGGGCACCCGGCACGGGATATGTTCGACACCTTGTGGATAGATGCCGACAGGGGTAGCAAAGCGAGGCTTTTACGTACACATACCTCCCCTGTACAAATAAGGTTGATGGAACAAAAACGGCCGCCACTTCGGGTCGTGATTCCTGGGAGAGTTTACAGATATGAAGCAACCGATGCCACACATGAATCCATGTTCTGCCAGGTCGAAGGGTTGGTTGTGGATAAAGGTATTACAATGGCAGATTTAAAAGGCACTCTTTTCGAATGTGCGCGTTCTCTTTTTGGGAGTGAGAGAAAAGTGCGGTTTCGCTGTGATTATTTCCCCTTTGTTGAACCCGGAGTGGAAGTGGCTATTGAATGCCTGTCCTGTCACGGCGCTGGCTGTCATGTCTGCGGTTTTAGCGGCTGGATCGAAGTGCTGGGGGCGGGCATGGTACATCCTGATGTTCTCAAACGGGTTGACATTGACCCTGCAGTATATACGGGATTTGCTTTTGGTATGGGCGTGGAAAGGATTCCCATGCTGCGTTATGGCATTAATGACATTCGCCTTTTTTATGGTAATGATATGAGGTTTTTGCAGCAGTTCTAAATTTCAGGGAAAAATAAGATGAAAGTTTCTCTTAAATGGCTCCGTGATTATGTTGATATCAATCTTTCCCCTCAGGAAATAGCGGAAAAGTTAACCATGGCGGGGATAGAAGTGGCGAACATCCAGGCCAGCTCTTCCTGGGATAAAGTGGTGGTGGGAGAGGTGGTGGCAGTGGAGCCCCATCCTAATGCTGATCGTTTAAGATTGGCGACTGTAGACGTGGGGGCAGAAAGGATTATGGTGGTGTGTGGAGCCTCCAATATCAGTCCGGGCCAAAAAGTGCCTTTTGCTCAAGCAGGCGCAGAACTTTTCGACGGTCATACAGGAGAGATCATCTGTCTTAAACCAACCAAAATTCGTGGCGTCTCTTCTACGGGTATGGTGTGTTCCGAAAGAGAACTGGGTATTTCGGATAATTATGAAGGTATCATGATATTACCTCACGATGCTCCCGTGGGTATGTCTTTCGGAGAATACATGGGAGATACCTTTTTTGAGCTGGAGGTAACTCCTAATCGTTCTGATTGTCTGTCCGTAATAGGAATTGCCAGAGAAATTGCTGCTCTTACCGGGCAATCTCTGCAGCTTCCTAATACTGCTTATCAGGAAACAGGAGAAGAGATAAAGTCATTCATTTCCGTGGAGATTGCAGATTCTGAGTTATGTCCCAGGTATTGCGCTGGCTTAATCTCTGGCGTCACGGTGGGGGCCTCTCCCCTCTGGTTACAACAGCGTTTATCGAATTACGGCATGCGTTCCATCAATAATGTCGTTGATGTGACCAATTACGTTATGCTGGAGTACGGGCAACCACTGCATGCCTTTGATTATGAGAAAATTGCCGGCAGGAAGATCATTGTGCGGCGAGCTTTTGAGAACGAGAGATTAAATACCCTGGATGGCGAACAGCGCGTTCTCAATCCTGATGTGTTGGTGATCGCTGACACGGAAAAGGCCACTGCCATCGCTGGCATTATGGGTGGAGCAGAATCTGAGATGACGGAAAACACCAGCGTAATATTGATAGAATCGGCGAATTTTGATTATGTCACTGTTCGCCGCGGGAGCGATGCCCTGCATTTGCAAAGCGAAGCATCGATACGTTTTAGCAAAGGACTCAGCCATAGATTACCGTTGCCGGCACTAAAACGGGCAATGTCCTTACTGCTGGAAGTTGCTGGCGGACAAGCTGCCGGTGACATTGTGGATGTATATCCTGCCCGGGAAGAGGAAAAACCCATTGCCCTTACTTGTGGAGAGGTGAAGCGACTTTCCAGCCTGGAAATGAATATCGGGGAGATCAGCAAAGTGCTGGATCTGCTTGGTTTCGCATGCTGCCAGAGTAAAGATCCTCAAGAAGCTCTGGTTAGTGTGCCCTACTGGCGTAATGATATCCATTTGCCGGCTGATCTTGTGGAGGAGGTGGTGCGCATCGTTGGGTATGACCGTATTCCCTGTACTTCCCTCAGCGCCGCATTGCCAGTCTATGATGCTGCTGCCGGGCTTAATTTATCGCAGCAGAGAGCGGCTAATATTCTGGCAGGCATGGGGTTCCAGGAGGTGCTCACTTATTCCCTAATCAGTCTAGATCTGCTGCAAAAAGTGTCCCCGGTGCAGGATTTAATTGGTCCGATGCCTTTAAAACTGGCTAATCCCATGACGCAGGAGCAAGAGTACTTGCGTACCACTTTGCGCCCGGGAGTGTTGTCTGCGCTGGCACGGAACCAGAAACTCAATGAAGAGACTTTGCGGCTGTTTGAAACAGGCAAAGTTTTTTTGCCTGATGATGGCGGTGATTTGCCCAGGGAAAAGAGGATGCTTTGCGCCGCACTTTGTGGGACCAGAACAAAAGCCTCCTGGCACGACAGAGGAGAACAACAGCTGGACTTTTTTGACGCTAAAGGAATTGTGGAGGCTGTTTTGCGGAGGTTGTCCTTGCAGGGGGAGTTCAAAATTAGTGACGACCCATCGCTAACACCTGGTAACGGCGCCGAGATAATTATTGACGGGAAAAAACTGGGTGTCGTAGGAGAACTTCATCCCAGAGTAGCCCGTTCCTTTGCTCTTTCCGGCACGGTTTATCTTTTTGAGATGGATCTGGACGAAATATCGTTTTTTGTGGCGGGAGAAAAGAAATTTCAGCCTGTTTCCAAATTCCCCGGCGCGGTCAGGGATATTGCTGTCGTGGTAGAGGAAGCAGTGCCTTACGGAGAGGTAAAGAAATATATTGAAGCCTGTTCCATGGTAACACAGGTAGAGCTTTTTGACCTTTATACAGGAGAACAGATTCCCCGCGGCAAAAAGTCATTTGCAGTCAGGGTCTTTTACCAATCTCCTGATCACACTTTGACAGACGAGGAAGTTGACAAAGAGCAACAGAAAATTATGGCCAGATTGAGCCAAAAGCTGGACGTCGCTCTACGAAGCTAATCGTTTTGAAAAGTAAAACCAATCTACTTTACATAACAACCAATTACGCGAACGCATAAGGAAGATCGGTTTTTTATAAAGCAGCGTCGTTCGTGTTCTCTTTCAATAAAGCCTTGAGCTTCTTAACATAATCCTGCAGGGGTAGCGTGCTGGCTTGTTTACGAGCGCGCCATTTTATCTCGATTTCCTGTTTTTGTAGAGTACGGGGACTTAAGGTCAATCGTAGCGGTATCCCCAGCAAATCAGCGTCGTTGAATTTTACGCCGGGAGATTCTTCCCTGTCGTCAAATAGAACTGTCACATTGTTTTCCTGAAGCTCTTTGTAAATTTTGTTGGCTATAGAGGAGATTTCAGGGTCGTTCATATGCAGGGGGCAGAGGTGAACCTGGTAAGGAGCGATGGATGATGGCCAGACAATCCCTTTTTCGTCATGATGTTTTTCCACCACGCTGGCCAGCAGGCGGCCGATTCCGATACCATAGCACCCCATGACAATAGGGTAGGGCGAGCCGTCCTCGCCCTGGAAGAAAGCCCCCAGTTTTTCGCTGAGAGAAGTACCCAATTTAAATATATGTCCCACTTCTATGCCATGGCAAGAAAGGAGTTTGCCTTTGCAGAAAGGACAGTTATCTCCTGCCTGGGCCAGGGCAATATCTTTCAGCAGGTCCACCTGGAAATCTCTGGGATAGTTAACGTTTTGAAAATGGTATCCTTGCTTATTGGCTCCCGCAACAAAATTGGTGCCCGAAGCTATAGAGCTGTCTCCGACGATCTTAAGTTTTTTGATGCCGATGGGTGAAGCGGACCCGGGAACCAAGCCAGCTTGCACTACTTCAGCCTCTGTCGCCATTTTAAAAGTCGAACACTGCAGGACATTTTTTAATTTTGTCTCGTTTACGTTTATATCCCCACGGGTGACCACAAAAATGAATTCGCCATCGGCTATATAAAAGACAGCCTTAAGTGTCTGCCTGGCAGATACGCCAACAGATTTGGCAACCTCTTCTATGGTTTTTACCTCTGGCGTGGGTATTTCCTGCAGAAGGAGGGGAGGCGTCTTGTCTGCTTCCTCTTTAAAGCTGTGCGCCTTTTCTACATTGGCAGCATAACTACATTGGGGGCAGTGAATCACTTCATCTTCGCCGTTGTCGGTAACAACTATAAATTCATGAGAATCTTTACCCCCGATAGCTCCGCTATCGGCCTCTACCATCAATACAGGTAACCCCAAACTGGCATAGAGGTTTTTATAGGCCTGTGTCATCCTTTCATAATTTTGGGCAAGTCCTTCTTCGCTAGTATCAAAACTGTAAAGATCTTTCATAATGAACTCGCGCACACGCAATAACCCGCCGCGCGGTCGCAGTTCATCCCGGAATTTAGTTTGCATTTGGTACAGGAGCACGGGAAGATCACGATAGCTTTGCACATAACGGCGAACCAGGTTAATAACGACCTCTTCGTGCGTTGGTCCCAGCACCAGCTTGTGCTTTTTGCGGTCCGTTAAGCAGAAAAGGGATTCCCCGAAGGAAACATTTCTTCCTGTTTTTTCCCATAAGCTGAAGGGTTGCAAGACAGGCAATAAAACTTCCTGCCCCCCCGCTTTGTTCATCTCGTCCCTAACGACAGCTTCTATTCTCTGTAAGACCTTCCAGCCTAAAGGGAGGTAGGAATATATACCGGCGGCTTCCTGGGCAATCATGCCGCTCTTGAGCAATAGCTGGTGGCTGACGCTCTCTGTTTCTGCGGGCATCTGACGCGCTGTTTTGCCAAAGAGATTGGAAAAACGCATGACACTTGCTCCTTTACTGTAAAGAAATCAGGAAACTTTCCCTGGATACCAATTTGTTCGAACCCGGCTACCGATACTGGTGTTAATCTTTACAGAACTATTGGGCATTGTCAACAGGATCCCTGAGCGGGTGATATTTGTGATGCGTTTCTTCGGCATACCTGTCCGAGGTGTGAACATAACGGGTGGTTGTATCCAATGATTCGTGCCCCAGCAATATCTGCAAAGCAGCGGGGTTGGCTCCTTCTTCAGCCAGATAAGTGGCATAACCATGTCTTAATGAATGTGCTGAAGTAGGAACATTAATTTTCAGCTTTTCCCGGTAACGCTTAATTTTTTCCTGCAGGTAATTGGCAGAAATTCGTTTTCTTGGGTTTGATACGTTTCTGCCGGCGTATGGTATAAATAAGGAGGGCATATTGTCTTGCCTGGTTCTTAAATACGTATCCAGATGCCGTTTTGCCCTGGGCGTGAGATAGACGAAACGCTGTTTCTTGCCTTTACCCGTGATGAAAATTCGCCCGCTGGCGTCTATTTGATTGCGATTAAGTTGACATAACTCAGAAATGCGCATTCCCGTGGCAAAAAGTATTTCTAGCATAGCCCGATTTCTCAAGGCCACTTTATGATTTTTCTCCAGCGAGCCAGGCGCTTCAACTAGTCTGATTAAATCCTCAAGTTCTGCTACCTGAGGATGTTTGCGTACGGTTTTAATTAGCTTTACTGCTTCGGGAGGTACAGGGCAGGGATAGTCCATGTCAATAAGATAACTTAAATAGGATCTTAAAGAAGAGAGCATACGGTTTATAGAACGGGAATCAAGCTGGTGGTGTGGTGTTTTATCGGCATGGCCGACTGTTTTGCGATCAATTGACCCCAGGTAAGCTTTGTAGTAGATAATAATGCGCTTATTAAGGTCATGGAAGGCAACCTTGCTTTCTTCCAGGAAAGTATCAAAACATTTCAGGTCGCGCTCATAATTATAAATTGTTTTAGGGGAGTAATTGGTAGCCTGCAGATTCAGCAGAAAGTCATCTATATAAGGCAGCATGATCTATTTCCTTTAACTGAGTATAAGAGATATTATACTCAGTTATATATCGTTAAACAAGAAGGCCATCTCTTCATGCCTCTCCACCATTTCCGTAAGTTTTTCTATATGTATCAATAGTCTGAATCATGGATTGAAAGTTTTTGTCTTCCGGAACATCTTTCTTTAGCATTAGCCACGCTTCCAGAGCTTCAATCACGATTTCCCGGATAGTTTTATCCTGCTCGACGGCGGCAAGCTTGACAGCTTTAAATAAATCCCCACTCCCCAGGTCTACAGTGATACGCGTACTTCTGGCCATTACATTATCCTCTTTCGCACTATAACATATTAACATATTTATGCTTATATGAATGGAGTTTTAGCTTATTTTTTGTTAATAACAATGCGCTTCTTGTGATCAGGTGACGGGAACATTGTCCAGTGACAAGAATATTTTGTCCAGGAGGTTATCCAATCCCCATCCTTTTATAGCAGAAATAAAAACTACGCGGTTTTCTTTAAGAAAGCTTTTTTCTTTTAAAAAAGGACTTGCTGAAAAGTTCTCCAGGTCGCTGTCGCTGTTTATAACTAAATCCAGCTTGTTGAAGACCGTGAGCCTGGGCTTATTGCCGATGTCCAGTTCTTTCAGAATTTGCTCGACTGTTTGGCAATGATTGGCTGCATTTTTATGTGTTATGTCAATAATATGCAGCAGTAAATCAGCTTCGTTAAGTTCTTCCAACGTAGCGCGGAAGGAGGCGACTACTAGAGGAGGCAGCTTGTTGATAAAACCGACTGTGTCACTGAGAAGACACATTCTCCCTTCAGGGGAGACTATCCTGCGCGTTACTGTATCGAGTGTGGAGAATAATTTATCTTCCACCAGCACATTAGCCTTGCTTAGCGCATTGAACAACGCGCTTTTTCCGGCATTGGTGTAACCAATCATAGCTATGACAGGAATATTTTTCTCCCTGCGATGTTTTCGGTACAGTGAACGGTGTATTCTAACTTCCTCCAGTTCTTTCTGAAGACGGCAGATGCGGTTACGGATCATTCGTCTGTCTGTTTCTAGCTGCGATTCTCCTGGCCCTCTGGTGCCGATACCACCTCCAAGCCGCTCCAGGTGGCTCCACTGGCCAATAAGACGAGGCAGAAGATACTGATGCTGGGCCAATTCGACTTGAAGTTTGCCTTCTCTGGTTCGCGCTTGCCTGGCAAAAATATCCAATATCAGAGCAGTGCGGTCAATAATTTTAACCTGCAGTAACTCCTCAAGATTTCTTTGTTGTCTTGGCAGCAGCTCGTCGTCGAAAATTACGGTGTCATATCCTGTTGAATGCTTGAGGCTGACAAGTTCATCAAGTTTGCCTTTGCCAATATAATGTGTGGGCGAAGGAAGAGGCAACCTCTGTGATAAAACTCCCGTTACATCAGCACCGGCAGTCCTGGCCAGGTAATCCAGTTCCTGCAAAGAATCACGAACAGTCCATTTTTCATCGTAGGCGTTGGTCGTTTCAACTCCTACCAGAAAAGCCTTTTCCGCTACGACCTGTGTGCTGAAAAATGTTCGCTTTCTTTTTCCCATTCTACATAGCAAGAGAGGACAATCGGTTTATTCCTTCTTGCAGGCGCTCGTCAGGGATGGTCAAGGAAAATCTGATATACCCTTCTCCCTGTGTACCATAGCCTGTACCCGGGGTAACGGCAATTCCTGCTTCGTCGAGTAATTTTTCGGTAAAACTGACGGAGGTATGGCCATTGGGGACTTTAGCCCAGATATAGAAGGCGGCTTTTGGTACTCGTGCCTTCAGCCCTATTTTTTCAATAGCACTAATTAGTTCGTCGCGGCGCTTCTGTAAAATAATATTGTGCCTGTCAATACAACCCTGTGGCCCGGATAAAGCTGCAATGCCTGCCTCCTGAATGGCCTGAGGAATTCCGGAGTCCAGGTTGGATTTGGTGCGGAATAAAGCATGTATCATTTCCGGGTTACCTACCGCCATACCTATACGCCACCCTGTCATATTATATGTCTTGGAGAGAGAATGGAATTCGATGCCGACATCTTTTGCTCCTGCTGCCTGCAAGAAACTGGGTGGACGGTAACCGTCAAAGCTAACTTCGGTGTAAGGAGCGTCGTGGCATATTGCCAGATCGTGGCGGCGAGCAAAACGCACTGCCCTGTCAAAAAATTCAATACTGGCTACTGCCCCGGTAGGATTATTGGGGTAGTTCAACCACAGGAGTTTGGCCTTATCTGCTATTTCGTCAGGTATAACGTCGAAATCAGGAAGAAACTCATTTTCCTCCGTTAAAGGCATATAATACGGTTTTCCTCCGGCCAGTATAGTGCCCATGGAATATACGGGATACCCGGGGTTCGGTATCAGAGCGATATTTCCGGGATCAATGAAACAAAAAGAGATGTGCCCTATTCCCTCTTTGGAGCCGATCAACGGCAAAATTTCTTTAGCTGGATCCAGAGAGACATTGAATCGTTGCATATACCACTCGGCAATGGCTTGACGAAACTCCGGCAACCCATCAGTTTCGGGATAACGGTGAGTTACTGGTTTGTGTGCTGCCTGGCATAGGTGTTCTATAATATGAGGTGGAGTAGGGATATCCGGATCTCCGATAGCGAAACTGATAACATCTTCCCCCTGCGCCCTCTTCTCGGCAATTTTGCGGGAAATATTGACAAAAAGATACGGTGGAAGTTTTTCAATTCGTTTGGCCAGTCGCATAAGCAGTAATACCCCCGTTACCCGTTGAGTATACTATTTAAAATAATTCCCCCCACTCCCCGGAGAAAATCTCCTCTGCGGGACCCGTAAGTAAAATATTCCCTACCCTATCCTGGTGCACAGTGAGAACGCCTCCTGGAGTTATTATGTCAACTACATTATCCACATAACCAAGTTTCTGCGCTGTGACCGCTATGGCACAGGCTCCACTGCCGCAGGAAAGAGTTTCGCCAACTCCCCGCTCCCAGATTCTAGCTTCTATTTTGTCTCTGGCTAGAATCCTGGCCGCTTCAAAGTTGGTTTTCTGTGGAAAAAGCCGATGCTTTTCCACAAGTGGACCCATTTTGAGAAGAGGGAATTCCATGACTGCCCGGGAGGTAAAAGTTACGGCATGAGGATTGCCCATGGATACAAAAGACAAATTTATGGTTTTGCCTGCTACATTAAGAGGGTAATTTAGGATAGGAGTGCTGTCTATTTTGTCAGCGATGGGAATCTCTTCCGCCTCAAACCTGGGTATCCCCATGCTTACTTCGATTTCGCTGGTTTTATTACCTGCTTTGCAAATTCTGGACTGTGCAATACCTGTCAGTGTTTCAATTGTCAGGTGGTCTGCCCGGATTATTTTGTGGTCAATGCAGTATTTACTGAGACAGCGCAGTCCGTTACCGCATGTCTCTGCTTCTTGTCCATCCGCGTTAAAAATACGCATTTTTAAATCAGCGCGTTCGGAAGTCTGCACCAGAATTACACCATCAGCGCCTATTCCGAAATGGCGACGGCAGGCGGATTGGGCTAATTTCTCCCAATCTCGTTCTACGCCCCTGGCATCTATTACGATAAAATCGTTTCCTGTAGCCTGTAGTTTAGAGAACTTCATTTTGCAAAAACCGCTTAATCAGGTCCCCCGCCTTTATTTCCAATTCTCCATCGTCAGCATTAAGCCAATGGATTTTGTTGTTATCCAACCGGAACCAGGCGTACTGACGGCGCGCCAGGCGATGAGTCTCATATTTTACCTGTTCAATGGCCAGAGGTAAACTCAGCCTTCCCTGCAAGAAGTCACCTATTTGCCTGTATCCTACGCTGGACATAGCTGGCAGTGAAGAACTGTAGCCTTTCTCTGCTAGCAAGTTTACTTCTTTTACCAGCCCTTTTTCCATCATATTATCGACACGGCAATCAATTCTGCGATACAGATCAGCTCTTTCTGCTGTTAAGCCGATAATGAGTACCGGGAAATCGGGAGGCTTTTTATTTTGTAAAGTTGAAGGAGCCTGTCCTGTCGCATGGTATATTTCCAGGGCTCTGATGATGCGTCGCGTATTTGTCGGGGCTATTTTTTGGGCAGATAGAGGATCAATCCGCTCTAATTTCTCATAGAGGACAGCGTTCCCCTGCCATGTTGCCTCGTCCTCTAAAGCCTGTCTTAACTGATAATTAGGGGGGGCTGTGGGGATTGTCCATCCTTCTACTATTGCTCGGACATATAGGCCACTTCCTCCCACCAGCAGAGGCAGCTTATTTTTTTGCTGAATGTCTTTAATTTTTTCCTGTGCGGATTGCAGGTAGATCGCCAGAGAAAAAGCATCATCTGGGTTAATTATGTCAATAAGATGATGTGGAACCAGACGGCGGTCGGTTAAAGAAGGTTTGGCTGTGCCGATGTCCATGTACCGGTAGACCTGTCTGCTGTCGGCGCCTATAATCTCTTCATCCAGCAGCCGGGATAAATACATGGCCAACTGGCTTTTTCCGATAGCTGTGGGGCCTACGATGGCTATGAGACATTTCATCAATTATGGTTTAAATTAAATTAAGAAGCGTTGCCCTTTATTTCTGCTGTTTGCCGGACAATATCAGTGAATTCCCGGGCATTAAGGCTGGCCCCACCGATTAACGCGCCATCCGTTTCCGGCGAAGAAATGAATTCTGCGATATTTTGCGCGGTGACGCTGCCACCGTAGAGGACACGAATGCTTTGAGCAGTTTTGCTATCCCATAGGCGGGATAAAATACCGCGAATGAACTTTATGGTGTTTGTGACCTCATTGCCGCTGGATGCTTTGCCTGTGCCAATGGCCCATATCGGTTCATAAGCAACTACGAGAGAAGGGACGGGTTTTATATCGGATAAGGCTGCTTCCAATTGACGCGTAATCACTGCCTCCGTTTTGCCTGCCTCCTTTTCTTCCATATCCTCCCCAATGCATAATATAGGGCTAACTTTGTATTCCAGCGCCGCCTTGAGCTTCCGGTTAAGCAGCGCATCATTTTCACCGAAATAGCGGCGTCGTTCGGAATGACCGATGATGACAAAATCACATAAGCCCTGGAGCATTAAAGGAGATATCTCTCCGGTATAAGCACCCTGTGCCGCGAAATGCATATTTTGTGCACCCAGCTTGATAGAAGACCCTTGTAGTATCCCTGATATTGAGACCAGTGACAGGAAAGGAGGACAGAGTACCTTTTCCACTCCCTCTATTCGGTCCAGGGTATCACACAGGGCACAAGCCAGCCTATTGGCCTCAGTCGGCGTAGTATTCATTTTCCAGTTGCCTGCTACCAAAGGAAAACGCATCTTATTTATCCTGCAGGGCTTTCACCCCAGGAAGAGAAACCCCTTCCATGAATCTTAAGCTGGCTCCACCGCCGGTGGAGACATGCGTTATCTTATCGGTTAGTCCCATTTCCTGGATTACCTCTGCGGATGACCCTCCCCCTACTACGGTGGTGGCGTCAAGTTCGGAAAGAAGCGTAGCTATCATTCTGGTGCCCTTGCTGAATTCGGGTATTTCATAAATCCCTGCTGGCCCGTTCCACATGATAGTGCGGCACTTTCTTATTTCTTTTGTAAACATTTTGATAGTTTTGCTTCCAATATCTACAATATAGCTATCATCCGGTATGCTGTTGACGGGCACCTCTTTGTTGGCGGCACCGGCTTTAATCTCTCTGGCTACGATTACGTCAACCGGTAATATAAGCGAAACATGGTTTTCCCTGGCTTCTTTCAGCAGCTCTCTGGCTATATCTAATTTATCCTCCTCTATCGAAGAAAGCCCTACATTATGTCCCTCTGCTTTGAAGAAAGTGGCAGCCATTCCCCCCATGATGAATAGCATATCCACTTTCTTCAACATGTTTTGCGCCAGTCCTATTTTGTCGCTGACCTTAGCACCGCCAATCAGACAGGCGAAAGGCTTATCCGGCCTGTTTACAACTTTGCTCAAAGCCTCTATTTCGCTTTCCATCAAGAAACCAGCTACTGACGGCAGGTACTTAGTTACTCCTACGGTGGAAGCATGCGTCCTATGCGCAGAACCAAAGGCATCGTTGACATAGATATCTGCCAGGAGAGCTAATTTTTGGGCGAAGAAAATATCGTTTGCCTCTTCTTCGGCATGAAAGCGCAGGTTCTCCAGCATTAAAACCTCCCCTTCTCCAAGTGTGTTGGCCATTTTCTGGACTTCATCGCCGATACAATCCGGAGCTTGAATGACAGGCAAGTCCAATAATGAAGATAAATACCTGGCAACAGGAGCCATGCGCAGTTCTTCGATCACTTTGCCGCCCGGACGCCCCAGGTGAGAGCAGATGATAATCCTGGCCCTGTGGTCTATAAGATATTTGATAGTGGGCAAAGCAGCTTTAATGCGACTGTCATCGCTGATGGCGCCGGTATCTATATTCAGAGGAACATTAAAATCAACTCTGAGTAAAACCTTTTTCCCGTCAAGATCTATATCTACAACTGTCATCTTTTTCATGCGATACCTTTCTCCTCACCCGTTCTTTTTAGTAATCGCGCCCTACGAGAGAGTGTGTTATTTCTTCTAACGGCGCTAACTTAGCCGCCTGAATGCCCGTAGCTTCAAGCTGAGCTAAAGCTTGGTGGCTATAATACTCAACTTTTTCCTGAGTATATTTTCTGGCGTTTACTTTATCAAGCATTCCTATTATTTTAGTTACTTCGCTCCCTTCAAGCAACTTTCGGGAATGTATTTCTTTAAATTCCTTGCTATTTATAACGCTGCTCTTTTCCAGAGCGTAAAGCACAGGCAGTGTCTTTTTCTTCTTTTTGATATCGGCACCAACAGGTTTCCCTGTTTGCCTTTCATCTCCCCAGATGCCCAATATATCATCGCGAATTTGAAAGGCCAAACCCAAATATTCGCCGAACCTGTAAAAACGGTCCGTTATTCTACCATCTTTATCCTCCACTGCCCCAAGGTATGCTCCCAAAGCAGTCGCTGTTGCCAGGAGCGCGGCGGTTTTCTTAGTTATCATATTTAGATAGTCCTGGGTGGTTACATCGGAACGGGCCTCGTATGAAATATCCATGTGCTGTCCTTCACAGAGATTGAGACAGGCCTTGCTTAACATCCCGGCGGCGCTCAGGGTTTTTCTTGCACTTATGCCGGCGTGCTGCAATTTGAGCACCTCAATATGAGCGATAGAAAACATGGCGTCACCGGCGTTTATAGCCTGTGCCTTGCCCCATAATTTCCATACTGTAGCCCGATGATGGCGTTCCTGGCTGTTATCTTCGATGTCGTCATGAATCAGGCTAAAATTATGAATAAACTCCAACGCCGCCGCGGCAGGCAAGACCTGCTGGATGTTTCCACCTGTCGCCTGGCAGGCAAGAAGGCAAAGCTTCGGACGGAGTAATTTGCCTGTTGTTTCAAGTTTCGGTTGTCCGCTCGCGTCTTCCCAGCCCATATGATAGCGCAGCAGCGAAGACACATCTGTATTATGCTCGTTGATAGCCTCTTGTAATTCGGCTGTTATCTCTTCCTGCCAAAAAGCAGGGACTTCGAACGGGAAATTTGATATGTCTGCTGAAGTCATTTTTGAATAACCCGGAGAAATACAAACGAGGAATCCAGAACAACACGGGATGCTATCACAGCCCCGTGCCGTAAGCAAATAGAGTATAAGCTCCGAAAATATATAGGCCAATAAGAATAATGGAATACCAGCTGATAACCGAAAATATTTTGCGTTTATGTCGAAGCTTGATCCCGGCGATAATCGTGAGATTCATTGCTATTATTATCGCAATGGTAATAAAGTGATTTGTTGTTATCACAGCAAAAATAGAACCAGATGTGTAAAAAATGTCCGCAAGGGGAATAATAGCAAGGTTAAACATGTTGCTTCCCATGATATTGGCTATTGCCATATCCATAGCTCCCAGGCGCATAGCGGCAATGGCGACTACCAGTTCTGGCAGGGAAGAGGTAATGGCCAGAAAAGAGCTGCCTACAAAGGTCGTACCCCACCCTGTCATCTCCGCTATTTCATTGCCGACAAAGGATAGCCAGATGCCAGCGGCGACAACCGCGAGCGCCGCTGCAGCGAATCTGGGATATATGTTCCCCGCCGCGGCATTTTTGTATTTAGGGGGAGGGGTGACCTGGCATGAATTTTGCTGATTGCGCTCGGAACGAAATGTTTGCCGTAGCCCCAGGAGATATACTATCAGGATGATAATGCTGGGAATGCCCAGCCAGCCCAGAGATAGGCTGGTCATTTCCCCGGTAAAAATGCCTCCTGCCACAATAGCAACAAGTAATATTCCCCATCCTGCCAGAATAACATGCTGCCTGAGCGCTTGAGATAAGACAGGCAAATGCTTTTGACAGACATCGAGCACAGCGACGATAACAAGATTAAAGGAACAGCTTCCCAGTATAGTTCCCATCCCTAGGTCGGGTGCACCGATCAACGCAGTTGAACTGATGCCTATAATTAACTCAGGCAGGGAGGTTATGACAGCAAGCATGGCAAACCCCACCCATACTCTCCCCCAGCCCGTTCTTTCCGCAACAACATCGCCATATTGAGTTAGTTTGGTTCCCGCAAAAATAATGACAACAAAGCAGAAAGCGAATTTAAGCCATATCAAAAAGCACCTCTTCTCATTACTGGTGGTATCGGGTATTTATACTAGCATAATAACGGGACTGCATTACAAAGCATAGGCAGTCATTCTGGTATGGTATAATTCTTGCTTCGAGGAGAGGTGACCGAGAGGCTGATGGTGCCGCTCTCGAAAAGCGGTGGGCAGCAATGTCTCGTGGGTTCGAATCCCACCCTCTCCGCCGCACCGGCAGTCACGCGATATGGTTCATTTGTTTGACGAATGCCACCAGAAGCAATACACTTATTTGCGGCTGTCTCTTGGGCAACAAGAGAATAGCCCTTTACTGGAGAGGTGCTGGAGTGGCCGATCAGGCGCGCCTGGAGAGCGCGTGTCGTTTTTAACGACCGTGGGTTCGAATCCCACCCTCTCCGCCAATTTTCAAAATTAACTTATTTTGCCTGCAAAATCAGCAAAGTTATCAAACCAATATCTTTTGTAATTTTCCAAAACTTCTGCTACTCCTCGTCTTGGTTTGAGCAATAGCTTTGTATTTATGGTAAATCCGTTGTACGAAAAATTTCTGCTTTCTTTTTGTTCGCCAATTTCAAATATTCTTGAATAGCCGTCAATTTTTCTGTATCCGTCCGCGTGTTCTGTCCCTTTCGGGTCAACGAACAAAATCAAGTAGCGTTTGCCTTTTTGCGCCCAAAAGATAAAGTCCGGCTTGAAATTGGCGATGTTATTTTCTTTTGGGTTGTAATATGGAATCAAAACTTCATCCAGCGTTTGGTCAAGCTTTGAAAACATCCACCAGTCAAAACGGGAAAAAATGTTATCGGGATTGGCCAGATATTCTTCCAGTTGCTCAATAAACCTCACCTCACTATCAACATTGATAATATGGTTTAGATAGTCAATTTTCTCGGTTTCTGAAACTATCACCGGAAGATAGTAATGATTGGCCAAATACTTAATACTAATTTTCTGATTTTTCATTTCAAAATTCCCTGCCTGCTCAAACAAGGTCATTTGCCTTTCAAATTCTTTTCTGGGAATTTTGCCGTACTGCTTGTCTAACTCTTTTTGTTTTTCGGGATAATGCCTAACTTCCCCAATTTTTCGCTTTATTTCTTCATATTTTTCGCCATCGACAAACCTGACCTTTTTGAAATGCACGATTTCACTTTCCAATTCCTTAAATTTCTCAAACTCTTTGCTTTTAATTCCGAGATAATTAAAAATCCGGTCAAGAATTAACTCCGGTTCAAAGAGCGAAGTCCTTTCGCCAAAATCATAGTACCGCTCTTTTTCCGCAAAACTTTCCTTTGCCTTTTTCAAAACTTTTACTTCGCAATCGTATTTGGCTAAAGCAATTTTATCGCCTAAAAATCCGTAAAATTGCGATGTTATGTCAAAATCTTCGCGGCTGACAGGATATTTTTGCGGGTCTTTTTCTTCGGCAAAAATTCTTTCGGAATTACGATAAACAGGTATTAAAAGAATTTTTCCTTCTGCTTCGGGATTTAAAATAAATGCTTCGCCTAAGTTTTTATCTTGCTTTTCCTCTTTCAGCGTTTTAATTATCTCTTTCAGGTTTTCGGCGTTAGTTCCAAAAACAAACAAGCTCTCAATCGGTAAAATCAGATTTTTAACTTTTTCAAATAACTGCTCTTTTACTTCCTTGGCGTTAAACAAATTTTGGAGTCGCTTTCTTTGGTATTTCTGCGGCTCTATTCTTACGCCCCTGCCAACTGATTGCAGAACGAATTTTTTAGCGTCGCTTCCGACTCCGATATTTACAAATAAAAGCAGATTTGGCCGGTTAGAATCCCAGCCTTCATAAAAAGAACGCGAACCCATTAAAACATTTATGTCGGAATCATCGCGATTTATTCGTCTAAAATAACTTTCATTTTCAAAACTTTCGTTTATTTCGTATCCTTCAAGTTTGTCCTTCAACCAGCCGGAGATGTCGCCGATTTTGATTAATGCAAATGGCCTTTCAGCCGTCATTAGCCTAAAAATCAATTCGTTTCTATTGCCGGGGATTTTCAAAACCTCAATGTTGCCCGGAGTTTTGGCATTTAAAACATATTTCAAAACATCTTTATACTCTAATTTTGAAATTAAATCGGCATTTATTACGCATTCCAACTCTTCAAACTCAAATTTTGGATTGTCGCGAAATTCTTGAACAAGCTCCTCTTTTACTTTTTTAAGCAAGCCCGCTCTAATTTCATTTTTCGCAACCTTTTCCAATTCCCTAAAAAATAACTCCAAATCGGAATCTTCTACGGCGACTGAATTAACCAACGTCAAAAGAAGCGGGCGGTGGTATAGCGAGTTGTTAACCTTTCTGATCTTTTCAAAATACTTGTTGATGTAAGTTAAAAGCAAAAGAGTTTTCAAAACTATTTTTTGCTTTTCAATCGGCGAAAAATCGCCTCGTCCGCGAAACGCGCTAATCTCGGCAGAGGATATATAAATATGCTTGCCGTATCCTTCTTCAACAAACCTTGAAAGATTGAAGTTAAAAGCGCAGGTTGCAAAGTCCCTTGGATCGGTAAAGGTTGCGGAAAAATTAAACAAAAATCCATTCCTTGAAAGTATAGAGTATAGAATTTGCCGTTTGCTGTCTTCTTTGTCGCCTTTGTGGGCTTCGTCTAAAAGAATGTACCAACGGCCGTTATTGTCGTAATTTTTGAAATTGACGATTTTTTCTTTATGCTCGTCGGAAATTAAATCAGAACGATAATAAAAAACAGTAATTTCGTTTTTGGCAAACGGCAGAGCGTTTTCGCGCTTCACGCTTTCATAATCTCTTAAGTTTTTGAGATTTATCTTTGTATCAAAATTAAAGCTGTTAAATTCTTCAACATGATTTTTAAACTGGTCCAGAAGGTCATCGCGGTGTGCCAAAAATAGAATATCTCGTTCCGGCAATTCTTTCTCGGCAATAAGTTTGCCTAAAAGTTCAATCAATTTCACTATAATCAGCGTTTTTCCTGAACCGGTCGCCATCCAAAAACTCATCCGGTTGATAAAATGCGCGAAAGGAATTTTGGAATCTACGGCGGGATAATCTTTGTCGTATTCTAAAAGATATTTTGCCGTCTTTTTACCTTCTCTTTTTTTCAAATCGTAGTCAAAATTTTCCGTAAAATCATTTGCTTGATACTGATTGTACAAATTTTGCTTGTCTGCTTTTTTGTCTTTGAAGTAAAGCCACAAACCCTTCAGTGCGTTTTGAAGCCCTTGCTTTTGAAAGTCAAAAAGCGTCTTGTCTTTTGAAAACCGCGCAAAATCAAATCCTTGCCATTTTGCCGGCAAGTTTTCAAAAGAAATATCGTCTACGATGTTCTGTAAACAAAGTTTAGACATATCATCCCCACCAAATCAGGGGTTTAATTAGTTTATAATCCAAATCTTTGGTATTGATTTTGGTCCCGTCTTCAAATTCTACTCCACCGTCGCTTATTTTCTTAATCCATTTGCCGGTAAGGTTAGATAAGGTTTCGGCAATATCTACGTTCGGGTAAAGTTTTGTTAAATCAACTTTGACTTTTTCTTTCTCGTAATCAATTTCCAGCGCTTTGAGCATTTTCTCGTCTTTCATAAAGACATATTCCTGATATGGAGTTTTTGAAGGCGAATTAAACAAATCACTTTCTTCGTATTTGCAGTTAGCCAGTGTTTCCTCATACTGCTCAAGCTCGTAATACTTAAAAAATCCGCCACCTTGGTATTCTTTTACTTCTTTTGAAATCCCTGACTTATCGTAGGCTAAAACCTGTTTCATCCTTGGTAAAACCACGCTGTAAAAATGCTTCCCCATCTCCACACCCAGCCATTTTCTGCCAAGTTTATGCGCGACTGCGGTTGTTGTGCCAGAGCCGAGGAAGAAGTCATAAATTAAATCGCCTTTTTGTGAACCTGTATTTATTACTCTTGATAATAGCCTTTCAGAATTTTCTGTTTGAAATCCTGTTGTTGTAGAATATCCGGGTATATCAGTCCAATTAGATTCAATAGTTTCATTTTCACTCATTTGGTATTCAAGAACCTCATTTTGCTTATTTCCATAAACGTCAATGTATTGTTTCTTTATTACTTTGATTCTGTTTTCTAAAACAAGCCGATTTACTGTCTCCTGAGCAAATGACCAATGCCTTCCTCTGGGTGCTATAAATGCCTTGTCGTTGAAAATAACTGAATGAGAGTTCTCATTTTCTTTTGGGGAATGCATTTCAAGCCACCCTCCTTGTTTCTCTCTTTTTTTAAATTGTGGATTAATAAGTGATTCAATAATTTTTGAATATAGAAAGAGTGTCTCGGTAGCAGGATTAAATCTTCTATCAATCGCTCCTTGTTTATTAGATTTGTTTATTACCAATTCATTCCTAAAGTTTTCTGCTTCAAATATCCCGTTCATTAAAATTCGTACATACATATTGCCGTTATAATCACACCTTACAAAAATATTGCCCTTCCTGCTCAAAACATCTTTCGCAATTTTCAAGCGATTTTCAAGTAATGTTGCCCAATTAGAATCTTTGTAATTTGTACGATATAAAAACTGATCGGATGAATCCAAATTAAACGGCGGGTCAATGTAGATTGTCTGCACTTTTTCCTTGAATTTCGGCAGGATTGTATTTAGAGCTTGATAGTTTTCGCTTTTTATAAGCCAGCCGTCTAAAGATTTGTCCAAGTCATCAAAAAGGTCCAAAATTTCCAGCTCTAAATCCTTGAAGTATTTTGTATCAATCGGCACTTTGGGATTATTTTTGTCTATTCCTAATTCTTTCCATTCTTTAACCTGCTGGGGGTAGTTTTTATGCTTTTTGATTTTCTCAACCAGTTTTTTATCCGCGATTCTGTCCAGAGTAATAACATAATTTGAGTTTTTGACAAACTTCGGCTTGTTCCAGATTTTTACCAGCTCGTCTTCAAACTGGGAGATAAAATCAATTATTTTGAAGGCGATATCTTTGAGGATTTGCAGTTGGTTTACTCTATCCGCGCCCCATTCTTTGGCGCCTTCCCAGAAATACTGATAACTCCAAAGTTTAAATTGCTCTTGCAAAAATGCTTTGGCGTTTTTATTAATAAAGAAATCAACCTCGCTTTGCTTTTCAAAAACTCTCAAAGCGCGTTCCAATTGTTCTTCGGTAATCGCTATGCCTTTTCTCTTTATGGTTTTTAATATTTCATCCTGCTTTGTTTTTGCGCCCCTCTCGGAGTATTGAACGCCAAAAACGATTGTGCCGTCCTCGCGGATTTTGCTTAACTCAAAAACGAGCGAGCGTTTTTCATTGGCTTTTTTGGCCTCTATTTTTGAGGCGTCAAAGTAAAATTTAAATCCGTCAAACTCAACCGGCAAGCTTCTGAAAATCCTGTCGGTTTTGACATAGTAAAGCATCTGCGTTTTCCAAAAGAGAATGACGTCTTTTTCGTCGGTATAAACCTTTTCGTAGATATTGTTGTGAAATGGCGTTGAATTGAAATAGATTGAGCCGCTTTCCGTAAAATAGCGGCTAAAAAAGGAATAGAGCTTGTCAAAAAGTTCATCTCTAAATTTGGGGTGGCTTTTTAGAGCCGCTTCAATATCTTTTTTGAGAATGTCCTCAATTTTGCGATAGTAATTTGACTTTATTCTCATTAAATTAACAAAACCGCCTTCGCCCTCAATCTTGGCGCCGATAAAGACATCCTGTAACGCTTTGTAAAATTTTTGTTCTTTGTTCATAGTTAAATCACTTTAATAAATTATCAACTGAAACATCAAGGGCTTTGGCTAATTTTTGGAGCGTGTCAATTGAGGGGTTGGTGATACCGCCCGACTCCAGCTTTATCACCGTGTTATAGGAAATATCAGCCAATTTAGAAAGCCGGTCTTGCGATAAGCCCTTTTGCTTCCTTAACTCTTTTATATTTTTTCCTATTTGCGAAATCTCTCTTGACATTATAGTATTAAAATAATAGTATGTGTATAGAATGTACTCCTAATCTATAATTATGATACAAAATTATTTTAATAATGTAAAGAGATTTTTAGGGAGTTTTATTTCAAATGCCCGCGCACAGGAGAGCTGGGGCAAGTACATTTACCTTTTTTCTTTTCTAAAAATCGGCGGCTCGCCCGCGAAGCGGGCAATGCGGGCGGGCAAAAAGAAAAGGGGTCTGGGGGAAACGCTGGGCGGGATTGCCGCCCTACGGGCGGCAATTAAAAGTCGCAGTCCGGATTTTCGTCAAAAAAAGTTCGGATTTTAACCAAAAAACACCGCCAATTGGAAAACGGAATCCTTCCATCACCACCCGCCAGCCAGGTTTTGAGTAGTGCCCTACTGAAACAGGTCACTCGCTTCTGGATATTAGCCTGGTAGCCACTTTATCAAGTATCATAGGGAGGCTAAACCTTATTCCACTTTTTGTT
>DKFF01000038.1:634-41512 GCA_002452795.1 Dehalococcoidia bacterium UBA6803 | reverse complement strand
CTTAAATCCGTCCCAGTCGATAGCAATCCCTTTCTCTTGAGCAAGCTCAGCAGTTAGGTCACCAGGAAAACCATAAGTATCGTGGAGTTTAAAGACTTCGTCACCCGCCAGATAAGCATTTCCTTTTTTGACGGCTGCGTCAATAATTCTTTCAGCCAGGTTTATCCCGGCATCCAACGTAACACCAAACCTTTTTTCTTCTGCATCAACAATTTTCATGACTAAATCACGCTTGGTAACAATCTCTGGATAAATCGTTCCCATCCTGTTTATAACAACTTCGGCTATTTCACCCAAAAATGACTCGTGTAGCCCCATTCTTCTCCCAAAAAGAACAGCCCGCCGCAATATCCGCCGCAATACGTAGCCTTCCCCTCCATTAGAAGGGAGAACTCCGTCGGAAACAAGAAAAACTATGCCCCGTCCATGTTCGGCAATAATCCTGATTGCCCTACTGGTATCCCTGTTTTTGCCATACTCCAGGCCTGCCAGGCAACAGATTTTCTGGATGATAGGCATAAATAAATCGGTCTCGTATGGCGATAACTTCCCTTCCATGATAGCGGTTACCCTTTCTAGCCCCATACCGGTATCAATATTGGGATGTGGCAAAATGACCCGCCTCCCCTGCCGATCTTGGTTGTACTGAGTAAATACCAGGTTCCATATCTCGGTAAAACGGCCGCAGCTACAACCGGGTCTGCATTCCGGCTTGCCGCAGCCGATATTCTCTCCCATATCATAATGAATCTCGCTGCAAGGTCCGCATGGACCTGAGTCGCCGGCTGGTCCCCAGAAATTATCTTCTTCGCCCAGCCGCAATATTCTCTGTGGAGAAACGCCCGTTTTACGCCAGCAATCATAAGCTTCGTCGTCGTCAGAAAAGATGGTCACCCACAACTTCTCCGCCGACAAACTTAAATATTGGGTGATAAATTCCCAGGCCCAGGGAATGACCTCTCTCTTAAAATAATCCCCCACGCTGAAATTCCCCAGCATTTCGAAAAAAGTCAAGTGGTGATTATCTCCCACTAAATTTATATCGGTAGTGCGGAAACATTTCTGACAGGAGACCAAACGTGGACAAGGAGGTTTCTCTAATCCCAGAAAATAAGGTTTTATTTGCACCATGCCAGCGCTGGTTAACAATAAAGTGGGGTCATTACGAGGCACCAGGGAAGAACCAGGAATAACTTTATGCTCTCTTTCCTGGAAAAACCGGATAAAGGATTGCCGTACTTCGTCGCCAATCATCAACAATTAACCCCTTTTAACTTCAATGCGGCTATTCTACACTCCCAGTTGCGCATTAACCACTATCATTCAACGCTGCACATTGCCAGCCGGGCCAATATAGTTATTGAATGCAACCTCTCCGTTGAGGGGGAACACTAGGTATGCTAGCATAAGCATTGTTATGGGACAAAATCAAATCAGAAATTTTTGTATCATCGCGCACATAGATCATGGCAAATCCACCCTGGCCGATCGTTTGCTGGAGCAAACGGGCACTATCCTGAAAAGAGCTATGCAGAAACAAGTATTGGATCAGATGGAGTTAGAAAGAGAACGCGGTATTACCATTAAGGCCAAGGCAGTACGAATGCCTTGGCTTGCCCCGGATGGAAAAGTGTATCAGTTGAATTTGATCGACACACCTGGACATGTCGATTTTACTTATGAAGTGTCGCGCAGCTTGACGGCCGTAGAGGGGGCACTTCTGGTGGTTGATGCCAGTCAGGGAATTCAGGCACAAACGCTGGCTAATGCCTATGCTGCCCTGGAACATAATCTCTATCTCATCCCTGTGATCAACAAAATTGATCTGACCAATGCCAGGACGGAGGAAGTTTCCAGGGAAATAGAAAGCGTTTTCGGTTTTAATAGGGAAGAAATCATTTGCATTTCCGCCAAGGAAGGAAAGGGTACGGATAAAATTTTGAATGCCATTATACGGCACATCCCCCCTCCTGCCGGCTCAAAAAACTCTCCGTTAAAAGCGCTTATTTTCGATTCCAAATATGACTCATATAAAGGCGTCATTGCTTTCATCAGGGTTATTGACGGCGTTATCAAAAACGGGGAGAATTTACGCTTAATGTCCAATGACATCATATTTGAGTCTTTGGAAATTGGCATTTTCTCTCCTGAGATGGACGCGTTAACTTCTTTGCAAGCTGGCGAAGTAGGATACGTAGCTACAGGGCTAAAAAATGTTACGGACTGCCACGTAGGAGACACGATCACTACTGTAATAAACCCGGCTTTTCAACCTTTATCTGGCTACCGGGAGGCAAAACCCATGGTTTTTGCCGGACTTTACCCTATTGAAAGCAACGAATATCCTGCGCTGCGCGATGCTTTGGACAAACTCAAATTGAGCGACGCTTCGATCAGTTACGAGCCAGAGAGCAGTACTGCTCTGGGCTTTGGCTTTCGCTGCAAGTTTCTTGGTTTATTACATATGGATATCGTGCAAGAACGGCTGGAGAGAGAATATGGATTGCGATTATTGGTCACAGCTCCCAATGTGGCTTACAAGGTAATAAAAAGGGATGGCTCCACGATTTTGGTGGACAATCCGGCAAAGTTACCCCCTCCTCAGGAAATCAGCGAAATGCAAGAGCCGTGGCTGTCCGCCACGATAATTACACCGGACAGGTATATAGGTCCCGTGATGGAGCTTTTGTCCCAATACAGAGGAAGGTTTGAAAGACTGGACTACCTTTCGGGAAACGGAGAAACGGAAGCTTCTTTCTCGTGGAAGCAAGTTTCCGTTAAATTTACGCTGTCTATGGGCATGTTACTGGCCAATTTTTATGATCAACTAAAATCGGCAACACAAGGATATGCTTCACTGGATTATACCCCTTCAGGTTATCAAACAGGACACCTGGTAAAACTGGACATCCTGGTAAACGGGCAGCAGGTTGATGCATTATCCCGCATTGTTCCATCTGGAATCGCTTCCTCTGAGGGACGTATTTTGGTAGACAAGCTCAGGGCTTTAATTCCCAGACAATTATTCGACGTGGCTATCCAGGCGGCGGTTGGCGGAAAAGTAATTGCCAGAGAAACAGTCAAGGCTCTGCGGAAAAATGTTCTGGCTAAGTGCTATGGAGGAGACGTCAGCCGCAAACGCAAGTTGCTGGAAAAACAGGCCGAAGGCAAAAAACGGCTTAAGCGAATAGGACAGGTAGAAATTCCACAGGAAGCTTTTATGGCCGTGCTGAAGAAAAATAATGCCTGAGAAAATAGTGCCCAGGAAGATTTTGGACAGGCTTTGCGCCTTCCGATAAAATAACAGTGCTAACAAGGAGGGAACTGTGTTTACACTCGATTGGTTTCTTGATAGCGGTGTCCGTATTCTAGCTATCCTTGCTATAGGTGCCATCATTTATTTTGTGCTACGCCGTTTGATACCCGGCATGGTAAAGAGATCAGTAGTACATCGCCGAAAAGGCCACCTCACGGGAGAAGCAAAGAAAAGAGTAGATACATTATCGTCCGCCCTGAACCATGGCCTTGCTATTATTATCGTAGTCGTTGCGCTGGTTACCATTTTGCCCGAGTTCGGCGTAAACATCGGTGCCTTGCTGGCAGGACTGGGCGTGGTGGGCATCGCTGTCGGTTTTGGTGCTCAGATCACCATCCAGGACCTGATCGCCGGCTTTTTCATCCTCATAGAAGACCAATACAGAGTGGGAGACGTGGTTAAGATCGCTGACATCGGTGGTCTTGTTGAAAAGATAAGCATAAGGCGCACTATTCTCAGAGATCTAGACGGGGTGATACACTCCGTTCCCAACAGCTTAATCAAAGTAGCCAGTAATTTGACAAAAGGATATTCCAGGGTAAATCTCAATGTCTCGGTTGCCTATGGCGAAAACCTTGACTATGTTATCCAGGTCATTAACAGGGTATGCGACGAAATGGCAGCAGATCCCCAATGGGGGCCTTTGATTGTTAAAAAACCTCAGGTGTTGAGAGTGGATAAGCTGGGAGACTCAGGTGTGGATATCAAGATCCTCGGCGATACAAAACCAATCCGGCAATGGGAGGTGACAGGGGAACTACGATTGAGACTAAAAAGAGAGTTCGATAGAGAAGGGATAGAAATCCCTTGGCCTCATACCAAAGTTTATTTTGGCAATGCTCTACCGGGCACAATTAAAGACCAAAAGTAGAACACGGGTAGAAAATATTAACAAATTTCTCTGTGTTTTCTGAGGTCGGCACAGCATAGCTCAGTGACAAGGATTTCCAAGGGCAAACTGCTGTTACTTTTACCGTTTTTATCTTTATACCTCCCACTCTTGGAAGCCATGTCGGCTTCCAAGAGCTTATGGTAAGCCTGTTTTATTTCCTCCATTCTATAAAGCCTGGATTGAACTAGCGTTTTCCCCATACTGTAGCTTGATGTTACTCCTAATCTGTCTTGAATCTGTTGTTGCGTTAGACCAGGGGACATTCCCTTAAGTTGGGCAATCAGGCGGAATTGCCTGGTAATCATGGCCATAATTTGTGGAGACGAGACGCCTTCTTGATATAAACGCTGAAGCGCCAGTTGTGCTGTTTTAACCTGATGCAGGAGAACCGCATCCACCAGAACAAAAATGCTAATTTCTTGAGTACAAGGCACTACCTTTCGCACCATATCCTCTGTGATTACGTCGTCATGAACGTATAGCAGCAGTTTATCGATCTCGTTGCTCATCATCCATAAATCACCACCTACGAATTCGGCAAGCAAGCGTACAGCTTCCGGCGTGATTCGTCTGCCAGCTTTTGCGACCATATTCTCTATCCAATCGCATAATCGCTTTCCCTTTACGGGGGGAAAGTCCAGAATGTTAGCTAAAGAAGCAACCTGTTTTAACAAAGGATTATTGTTTTTAATCTTTTCTTCGAGGAAAATCAGGATAGTCGTTGTCGGCATTTGCTCAATGCAACCTGCCGCTTGCTGCCATTCCCCCAGCTTATTTTCGGCCCCAATAACAGCTTTTTGGGTCGATTTCTCTTTATTGGTCGTTGATTCAAAGCGCTTCAACAGGCTATCGACAATAACTAGGCGATAGGAGGATAAAAAAGGAATGCTGTTGCAATTATTGTGAAATTCTTGAAAAGTGATTTGTTGTCCGTCCAGATAAGAGGTGCTGGTTTCCAGAAACTCGGGGTCTCCCAGATCGCCTTTGATTTTTCTCAAGGCCTGGCCAAGGGAAAAGCTATCCTGCCCATGAAGAATATAAAACATCGTGCCGTATTTTAGCATAACAAATATGACTCACCTGCAAGCAGAAGCGTTAGTCGCAATGTGATAAAATTCTGTCATGAAAATTGCTATTATCGGCCTACCTAAAAGCGGGAAAACAACTATTTTTAACGCACTGACCAAGGGGCAGGCAACGACAAGTTCATACTCTCCATCCCTAGCGCCCAATATAGGAATAGCCAAAGTTCCCGACTCTAGACTGGCTGCTTTGAGCAACATGTTCCATCCTAAAAAAACTACCGATGCAGAGGTAAACTATGTCGATATCGCCGGTTCGCCAAAAACTTTAGGCAGCAAAGAAGGATTGGGGGGTGAGTTCTTAAGCTATCTGACCACAGCCGACGCTCTATTGCAAGTAATCAGAGTTTTTGAAGATGCGGCATTGCCACATCCTGAAGGGAGCATCTCAGCAAAACGAGACGTAGACATCCTGAATATGGAACTCTCCTTTTCCGACCTGGCTATCATTGAGAAAAGAATTCAAAAATTAAAAACGGGATTGCGGAGTGCTAGAACATCAGAACGCGAGACGTACCAAAAAGAGCAAACCCTTCTGGAAAAAATCAAACTATCCCTGGAAGCAGACGTTCCGATTAGAGGGCAAAACCTAGAAAAAGACGAGCTGAAGAAGATCTCTAATTACCAGTTTCTTACGGCCAAGCCTATGCTGATTGCCCTCAACATTGGTGAAAATCAGCTTGAGCAAAGGGCTTTTCTAACAGAGAAAATCATTTCTCTCCACCCGGAATTCCCTGTAGCGGCCCTGTGTGGCAAACTGGAAATGGAGTTGGGGCAAATGGAGGAAGAAGAGGCAACGGAATTTCGCAAGGAGATGGGAACAGGTATGTCTGCTCAAGATAGTATCGTTGACCTTTCTTATCACCTGCTTAACTTTATCTCTTTTTTTACCACAGGCCCAGACGAAGTTAAAGCATGGACAGTTCCTACCGGTATTTCTGCCCCAGAGGCCGCCGGGAAAATTCACTCCGACTTGCAAAGAGGCTTCATCAGAGCAGAAGTAATCAGCTACGATGACTTAATGAAATGTGGCAACATGGCCGAAGCGCGCAAGCAGGGATTGCTCAGGAAAGAGGGTAAACAATACATCGTGCAGGACGGAGACGTAATTACCTTTTTGTTCAATATATGAAGAAGCTACCTCTCTTTTTTCATGAAGACGGCCATATCTTTTCCCCTGAAGATATTTTGCTGTTCTTTGCAATTCTGGTTTTGCTCCCCATGACACAGCCATTCGGTAGCTCGCTATACTCACCGACATAACAGTCACTGCCAAGCAAACATTTATGCAATTTTGCCCCTCTATCAATTTCGCAACCCTGCCATAAAACAGACCTATCCACAACCGCCCCCTCTCTCAAAAAACAGTTATTCCCTAACACGGCCGGCCCCCGTAGAGAAACGTCTTTCTCTAAAACACACCCTTCTCCAATTATCACAGGCCCTTCAAGACAGACCGAAGCATGAACAGAAGCAGTGTCCGCTATTTTTACCGCATTATTGCCGGAAGAGCGTTCCAACAAGGCATGGTTTAACTTTAGATATTTTCCCGGCGTCCCTATATCTATCCAGTAATCCTGACTGGGATAGCCATGTAGGGGTGCTCCGCTCTTAAGCAATGTAGGAAAAATATCTTTTTCGAACATGGAAAAAGCGCCAGGGGGTATATGTTCGAGAATCTCAGGTTCCACAACATAGATACCAGCGTTGATCATGTTGGTGGTCGCCAGATCTTTAGCAGGTTTTTCTATGAAACCATTGACTTTTCCTTGGGCATCGGTCTCCACTACGCCATAGGTAGTCGGATCCTCCACAGGAGTTACTGCGATAGTTGCCATCCCACCTTTCCGGCAATGAAACTCTATCATTTTGCTGATATCTATGTCGGTAAAGACATCGCCATTGAAAACAATAAACCGTTCTCCTCTTAAAAGCTCCCCGGCGTTCTTTACTGCCCCTGATGTTCCGAGAGGCTCCTCCTCTACGGAGGAAGACACCCTTACTCCAAACCTGTCATCGTTTTCAATGTAGCTTTGAACCTGGATGCTATGCTTGCCCAGCGCAAGAATGATCTCTGTTATGCCGTGTTTTTTAAGATAAAGAATAAAGTGTTCAAGCAACGGGCGGTTTAACACAGGTACCATTATCTTGGCTGTATCGCAGGTGAGAGGCTGTAATCTGGTAGCTTCTCCTCCTGCCAGAATAAGAGCTTTCATTCTTTTCAATTGTCCTATAAAGGCTAATTTAATGCTAGGGAATTCTTGCCATGCTGTAAAGAAAGTGAGCCATGCTTAAGCGGGGATTTTCTCCATTTCCGAGACAACCTCTCCATACTTACCATTAAAATGGTCACCAATGGCTTCACGTGATGCACCCGTATCCACCAGAATATTCTTGCGTCCTCCCTTGATATACCAGACAACTACGGGTACCCACACTTTTTCTCCGATGTGCATTCTGTAGGTCATCAGACTCCTATCACCTTCCAATTTGGCCAGCACTAGTGGATATATCGTGTACATAATCTGCCACCTCTCTAAATTAAGTGTATTTCTTCAAAAAAGGTTGTCAAACGGAACGAAAATTACGTTGCCACTGTCTGAAATCGCCCGGTTATTCTTGCTTGGTGAAAAAAAGAAACACTCCTGTTCCCAACAAAGCAACCCCAGCCGCAACAAAGAAAACCCAGTTTATCCCTATTTGATCCATAATTGCTCCACTCGCTATTGGCCCTATGGCCATCCCCAAGCTCATTCCCAATGTGAAGACTCCTATGGCGGAACCCATACCGTATTTTCTCCCTTCTGCCACCGTTAACCCTGACGCGGCAGGCATAGAAATAGCCTTTCCTGTTCCGCTAATCGCACATAAAATTACGAGTTGAGAAAAAGACTCCAAGAAGGGAATTGAGCACAAAATCACGACATCTACAAGGCTACCGATTACCACTAATTTTCTTCTATCAAATATGTCGGCAAGTCGGCCAGAAAATATTTGCAATAAAGCCGTTGTCAGCGTGTTTAAACATAACACTAATCCTATTTTGGTAGGGCTCAAGTCGAGAAACAGGCTGGCAAAGATAGGCAGGAAACAAGAAAACGCCCCCCTAAGAAAAGCTGTCGTCAGCCGAAAACTAAAAATTCCTTTTATCATATTGCTTCGCAGCATCTGTCTGAGCGGAGTATGCTCGGATGTATTTTTGCTTTTACTGTGCCGGGTTTTCGGGAGCCATACTAAAGCCACGATAAAGGCAAAGAGGTTGAGTGCACCCATGCTGTAAAAAGCAGTTGCCATACTAAAACTGTCGGTCAGTGCTCCACCCAGAAGAGGACCAACGCCGAATCCAGCAAAAAAGGCGGAGTTAAAATACCCCATCCATTTACCCTCTTCTCCTTGTGGCGCTAGGTCACCTACATAAGCCTGGGCAATAGGAATAATCATGCCTGCTGCCAAGCCATGTACCAGCCGCACTACAGCCAGCTCTGTAACACCTCCTGCCCATACATAGCCCAGGGAAATAACGGCGTAAAAAAGAAGACCTGCACAAAGAAAAGCCTTTCTTTCGCCCCGCTGGTCGGAAAGCCTGCCAATCAAAGGCATAATCAGGGCGCGAGAAATGGAAAAGCCGGAAAAGATAATGCCGATCCAGATACCGGTAGCTCCCAGGGTATCGGCGTAAAGAGGCAAAAGAGGAGCAATGATTCCCGTGCCAAGCATGGACGAAAAGACAGATATTGCCAGAATAGGAAAAACTTTATTTATCATCAGATGTCACAGAAAGCCATTATAGTTTTTTATCGTTATCTTGGCAATTTGGATATATTGACGAAACAAGCGAAATTTGCTAGTATAGCTTGTCGGGCAAAGGAAAGTCGGGTATGGCCCGGCAAGGAGGGAAAGGCATGGCAATGAGGTTAGCGTTACTGTGCAGATGGAACTTTCCCAGTATGGGCTCTCCGCTGGCATAGCCGGAAGAGGGGCTTCTTGAAGTGAGGATGGAAACGCTGGCAGAGAGCAGGGGAAAATCCTCAAGCTCTTCACTAATAGATTAAGGCTCTCGAAAGGAGCAATGGGAGATCAGCCCAAAGTTGATGCGGAAGAGTAGAGGAAGAAAAACTGAATAGAGGAATCTAGAAGAAGGGCTTCCGTTTTCGAAAGCCCTTCTTTCATTTTCGAAAGCCGGTGGCATTGTTGTTATGGCAACTGTAAATTTACTTGACGAATAGTAGCGGACGCAATAAAATTATGTTCGCAAATCCTATCAGACATAGGCGTTCCCCGGTAGCTCAACGGTAGAGTAGGCGGCTGTTAACCGCTTGGTTGCAGGTTCGAATCCTGCCCGGGGAGCCAGAATTCCCTCTAGCCGACTAAAGCTGTTTACGATAACTAGAAAACCCTACCCGGTGTGAAGCAGAAAGAATTGATAGTCTGCGGCAATTGCGCGGAGCTGAAAGTAAAGCCTTTTGGAATAGTAAGCTTGAAGCTTGTATTGTAAAACAAGGGAAAGAAGAGGAAGATGCCCCCGAATACTTTACAGGACATAGAACAGAAATCATCAGCAATAACACTTTCCGATATGGAAATGTTTGTCTTTCCTGGGTTAATGTACAGCCTGGTTCTGGCCAATATTATGTCACCCTGCCTTTGGCGCTGGCGCGACGATCCCTGGTTTGACGGGCTGGAACGTATGAAACCGTACCGGCGCATTTCCAGATTAAAACAGTACATCATGGATCATTATGCTTTTAATCTTGACCTGGATACGTGGGGGTTAACCACCAAAGAGCAAGAAACAGCGCGATTTAGCAGTTTTATAAAAGCAGACACACTTAAAAAGTCTAACGCCTTATTTGGTTATGAAGGAGATAAATATTATTTTGACATAGATATTCGCACTCATTTCGGGCTGAACAAATATGAGGGAAACATCATCCCATACTGGAAAACCGAAACAGTAGAGGCTATGGACGCTTTTCGACTTAAGCCCAATTACGCTACAGGAGCAGGTGAGTGTGTGTCGTTAGCAGCCCTTTATGCCGCTGCATTATTCGTTGTAGCCAGGGTTCCCCTTGAAAGCATTTACCTTATGACCACTCCACTGCATTCCCAAAATTTTGTAGACATAGATGATGGTTTATTGACAAATAATCGTAGATTGTTAACGAAAACAATGTGGTTCAATGGCACGGAATTGTCTACCCAGGCTCGCAGGGCACTGGAGAACGAACATGTAACCGGCGTGTCCCATGTAAGTGGGTATATACATACGATTTACAACGAAGCTTCCATTGATGAGAAAAGCTATTCTCATTTTGTTCGGCGGTTACAAAAATATTTAAGAACTTGTCTTACCCCCGAGATTATCGGCAATTTCTTGAGGAGTACGCGGGCCTTCCAAAAATGTTTCCAAATAAAATGGCCTGTCCACGGAACCAATAGATATATCGGCCTGGAGAAAGTGTTTGCTTATGAACATGGTAGTTCTTACAAAATAACCAACAGGACGCGAGATAAACTGCTGAACGGAATTGACAGTGAAGAATTTCAATTAGCCTCCTTGCCCGATCGTATCGTCTTAAATGAAATGGAGGAGTTCATCCAACAGCACATTATTGATCTTAACGAGCAACAAGATTTCGCGCTTTTGCAAAAACAATTCTCCTCCAATTGCCTGCAAGCTCAGAATGTGCTTGAAGACCTGCGTAAGTTTTGCCATGTTGAACCCATGCTTCCTGTTACCAGGGCAAAGAAGTTCATTCAAGAGGAAGAACCTTTGCGGATTAGTCTGAATATGACCAGAGCCGAAATCATCAGGCATCTTGAAAACATCCGCATGCGCAATGCTACTGCTGACCTGGCATTTTACGCTTACCGTGATCTTTCTCGCACAAATACACTTCCTTTTCTGCTGGCTGCTATCCAGCGTAATCCTGTTTCGATCACGGCTACCATAAAGGAAAGCCTGGATAGCATACTTGCGAAAATTAAGGCCATGCCCGATATATCCATATACGATGCGCCGGAACGCTTGGCTCAACCTGACGAGGTGTGGAATTACAACCGGGGAGATGGTCTGGAAAAGGCTTTGCTTTTGGCAAATATCCTGCGCTCCCGCAAGCAAGATGAAAGAATCGTCATTGAAGTGACCCCCAAAGCAGCCGTAGTCATAACCCAAAAAGACACATATTGCTTTGAATCACGAAAGAAGCTTAAAAAGCAGACATGGATAATACCCTTAAACAAACATGGATGCTTGCAACTTACTTAAAGACCATTGAAGCGCGTAGCAACAAATTCTTCCCGCTACACTTTTTCAGACCATGCCAGTAGAACCATGACTACTATGACCCCGTCGGGTCGAAGAAAGCTTATCAACCTCTGCTATGTCAATATCAGCCAGCTTACCTACGACAAGCTGAGCTATCCTGTCACCATGTTTGACTTTAAAACTATTATCCTGGCCAATGGTATACAAGGTTACCATAATCTCTCCTCTATAATCGCTGTCTATTGTGCCGAAAGTGGCGATTATCCCTTTTGCTGCCAGACCGGAGCGAGGCCTTATCTGCACATCATAACCTTGGGGAACTTCAATCGCGATACCCGTACCAATCAACATGGGCTTGTTTTGTAGCGTAACCCACCCGCCTTGCCCTTCAATATAAGCGAACAAGTCCAAACCAGACGAACCTCTTGTCGCTCTCCGCGGCAGAGAAGCGTCAGAGTGCAACTTCTTAATTTTAAGAACGCCATCCACTATATAAGCTTATTGCCTCCAACAACCTTCGTCAAGTAGCAGTGACCTGTGCGCCTTTTAATATGCGCCCAGGTGAATGCTTTATGAAAGACACCACGATGGAACCTATAACCCAGCTATACTCGAATACTCCTTTTTCCGAAAATGGTGGGGAAGGGGGGATTTGAACCCCCACGCCTTGCGGCACATGATCCTAAGTCATGCTCGTCTGCCAATTCCGACACTCCCCCTCAGAGAATGCTTAATTCTATGATGAACAGCTTGCTTTGTCACCCCTCTCAAACCTTCACCTCTCCTTCTTTCACGCCAAAGCCTGGTGTTTGATTGGTCAAATGAACACACATTTGCTAAAATAACTGGCTTCGCAAGTTGCATTTCGCTATTTTCAAAAAGGGGGGGGGATTAAACATTATGGCAACAAAGTATGTTTATTTCTTCGGGAACGAGCAGGCCGATGGCGACGCCCGGATGAAGGATTTACTCGGAGGGAAAGGAGCTAACCTGGCCGAAATGACCAAAATAGGAATCCCCGTTCCTCCGGGATTTACTATAACAAGTGACGTTTGTGATATTTATTACAAGAATAATGGCGTCTACCCCGAAGAATTAAAGTTACAGATAAATGAAAGCGTCACCAAGCTGGAAAATATCATCGGAGCGAAATTTGGTGGCAAAGATAATCCGCTGCTTGTTTCTGTGCGTTCAGGTGCCAGGGTTTCCATGCCGGGCATGATGGACACTATCCTGAATGTAGGGTTAAACGATTCTATAGTTCAAGGGTTGGCAAAGAAGACGAATAACGGAAGATTTGCTTACGATTGCTATCGCCGATTTATCGAAACTTTTGGAAATGTGGCGCTGGGGATGCCCGGTGAAATACTGCTGAAAATCATAGACGAAAAGAAACAGCAGAGAAAAATCAAGCTTGATTCAGAACTTACTCTTGAAGATATTCAGGAGATTATCAAGAAAATGAAAGCTACAATCAAGCAGGTTTCAGGCAAGGATTTCCCAGAAGACCCCATGGAACAATTATGGGGAGCCGTTTCCCCGGTTTTCGAATCGTGGAATAACCCCCGCGCAATAGCTTACAGAGAAATGAACAAAATACCTCATATATGGGGAACAGCGGTGAATGTTCAGGCAATGGTCTTTGGTAACATGGGAGAGACCAGCGGCACAGGCGTGGCTTTCTCTCGCAACCCTTCCACAGGAGAGAAGAAGGTTTCCGGAGAATTTCTGCTTGACGCACAAGGCGAGGATATAGTCGCCGGAGTTAGAACTCCTCAACCCATAAGCGAGCTAGGAAAAGTTATGCCCGAGTGCCACAAAGCCTTTCTGGATGCTGCTGAAAAACTGGAGAGGCATTTCCGTGAAATGCAGGACATTGAATTCACTGTTCAGAATAAAAAGTTGTGGATATTGCAGACCAGGACAGGCAAACGAACAGGGGCAGCTGCTGTTAAGATTGCCATTGACATGGTAGATGAAGGAATGATTACCATCAATGAAGCCTTGCTTCGTGTGTCCCCTGATGCTTTGAATCAGCTATTGCATCCTGTTCTGGATCCTAAAGCCAAAAAGGAAGTTATCGCCCGAGGATTACCGGCCTCACCCGGAGCTGTTTCTGGCAAACTACTTTTTGATTCCGACGAGGCATCAGCTTTCGCTGAGCAAGGAGGCGATTGCATCCTTGCCAGACAAGAAACCTCTGCTGATGATATTCGAGGCATACAAGCTGCCGCAGGGCTTTTGACCACTAGAGGGGGCATGACTTCCCACGCTGCCGTAGTTGCCAGGGGAATGGGGAAGTGCTGCGTGGTAGGATGCTCTGAAGCACATATTGACCAGAAAACAAAGAAATTGACTATTGGCGACAAAGTGTTCAATAAAGGAGATTTTTTAACTTTAAACGGTTCTACAGGCGAAGTTATTGTTGGCAGAATTCCTACTATTATTCCCAGACCAGGTGCTGAATTTAAAAAATTCATGTCTTGGGCAGACTCAGCTAAAAAGCTCGGGGTACTGGCTAATGCTGATAATCCCAATGACGCCAAATTCGCTAGAGAAATGGGGGCAGAAGGCATTGGGCTCTGCCGCACAGAACACATGTTCTTTCAGAAAGACAGAGTGGATGCGTTCAGGCAGGTAATTCTTGCCGAAAAAATGGATGAACGTAAAAACGCACTAGCTACCCTGCTTGATCTTCAGAGGAATGACTTCTCAGGTATGCTCAAGGAAATGGAGGGGCTGCCAGTTGTTATCCGATTGCTTGACCCTCCGTTACATGAATTCCTGCCTTCTCCTCACGATAAAGAGGAGCTAGAGACATTGGCCGAAAGGCTAAACACGTCTTATGAAAAGCTACAGGAAAGGGTGGGGCAGCTCAAAGAGTTCAATCCCATGCTGGGTCACCGTGGCTCGCGCATGGGTATCACTCACCCTGAAATTTATGAGATGCAGGTCAGGGCCATTATAGAAGCGTCTTGCGACTTAATAAAGCAGGGCCATAATATTTTCCCTGAAATCATGCTTCCAGTGATCGGTATGCCCGGGGAACTGAAAATATTAAAAAAACTGATTAAAGAAACGGGCGATAAAGTAATCAAAGAGAAGGGGCTCGGTAATCTTAATTACAAAATAGGAATAATGATAGAGCTGCCGGCAGCAGCTCTGGGTGCGCAAAAGCTCGCCGAGGAGGCAGACTTTTTCTCCTTCGGTACCAACGATTTGACTCAAACCACCCTGGGGCTCAGCCGTGACGATGCAGGGACTTTTATTCCCTCTTATCTGGAAAAAGGTATCCTTAAAGATGATCCCTTCCAGACCATTAGCGAGGCAGGAGTAGGTGACCTGGTGAAAATAGGAGTGAAAGAGGGCCGCAAAGCAAAACCACATTTAAAGATAGGTGTTTGCGGCGAGCATGGAGGAGACCCTGTGTCTATAAAATTCTTTCACGCCACGGGGCTTGATTATGTAAGCTGTTCTCCATACAGGGTTCCTATCGCCCGCCTGGCAGCAGCGCAAGCAACTTTATTACAGCAGGAATAAAACAATCAAAACAGGGAACCAAACACTCCCCACCCCAATTGAGACGCTAAAAAACACCTCAGCAACTTTCCTGCCCAGCAGGCAAGGAAAAATTTCCACAGGGGAAATCTTACAGAGCCCGCCACCAGCCCAATAAGATCCATGAAGAAAACAGGCACCAGGGCAAAAACAAAGACTGTAAGGAAGCCGTGACTATCCAGCCATGTTTTAGCTTTTTCATATTTCTCCTGATACTTATCCCCGATAATAACCTTCCAGCCCAGACGGCCGGCAAAATAGCCGGTAAGCTCTCCCGAGGCCGCTCCTAGCCCCCCTATCGCCCCCAGCCACAGGGGATTTAAAGTGACTCCTGCCGCAACATTGACGGCTTCACCTGGAAGAGGTAAGAGAATTGTGCTGGCATTGATAAGATTTACAAAAAAGACTCCTGCGTAACCATAAGTAAGAATGGCCTGCGGTTCAAGGTAAGAACGAAAGAAAAAAACACCAACCAGGGACAGAACAAGTACCAGAACAAAAGCTGCTATCTGAAAAGGCCTGGTACCGACAATCCGCCTCCAGGTGGATTGAGCCTCCGCCCCGGCGTTGATCTTCATTTCTGCAACCGAACTATACCACACTTCCTTAATTCATAATTACGAGGCACTCCAATATGTTAAGCTATTACAACCAAGATGAATCACGCGTTTACGGCAGAAGCATATCTTGATATTGAAACAACTGGCTTGTCCTTTTTTAACGATACGATAACAGTAATCGGTATTTATCGGCATACCAGCAACAGCACGGAATTCATACAACTAGTAGACACAGAAATTACCTGGGCAAACCTTGGCAATGCTCTTGCCGGTGTCGACAAAATTTATACTTATAACGGTAGCAGATTTGATATCCCCTTTATCAACTTTATTCTCGAAATAGATATTGCTGACAATTTCCGACACCACGATTTAATGTATGATTGCTGGCGGAGGAACCTTTATGGTGGCCTTAAAGCGGTGGAGAGGCAACTGGGAATTTCCCGCCAGTTAAAAGACATCGACGGCAGACAAGCTATCACACTCTGGTGGAACTATCGATTGGGCAATGACCATAAATCCCTGTCTTTATTGTTGCAGTACAACAAAGAAGACGTACTTAATTTGCAAGAGCTGAGAAATAAACTGTTTTGCCCTGCGCAGCAAACCACTAACAGATAAATTTAATACTTCAGCCACCAACCATCAGCCACCGGGGGGAACTCGCCTCTTGCAACATTTAACTTGGCATACCACGGCGTGCCGTAAGTCCTGGCTAGTTCGGATAAGTCTTTCAATCTGGGCGCGGCTGTAGTTTCAAAGAAACTCATCCGTTCCTTCCTCTCCTTAATTCCTGCTCCTTCTTGCCATAACGCGCGTCCTGCCAGAAAGCCTGAGGCACCGGCTGCACAGGCTATTTTGACCTGTCTTCTAAAAAAATCGAAGTCAACACCAGCGCTGAGGAGCACCCATGGCAATCGCGATTCTCTGTTCAGTTCCTGACAATATAACTTCAGCTTGTTTTCATCGTCTTCATGCTTTATATCCGCTGGAAACTCGGTTTTTAATACGTCTATGGGCAAAGCAGTGAGCCTGCGAGCGGTTTCTATCACCAATTCCGGCTTCTTCTTCCAGAATTCTCCCTGTCCGCCATTTTCTCCTGCGACAGGATAACTTACCGGCTCTACCAGCAGAGGTATATCCTCTTCTAAACATTCATCAGCCAGTCTGGACACAAGCTCCAATTGCCTCAAGGTTACTTCTCCAAGATCGGGACGGAAATAAAGCAAAAGCTTAACAGCGGAGGCGCCAAGCTTTTTAATCTTTTTAACGCTCCAGCCTGGCAGTATTTCAGTAATTCTGGCATGAGCTTCGCCTGCGTATCCTGTTTTCTCCACACTGACCAGGAGTCCTTTATCGCCAGGCAGAACGCCTGCAGCTATAGCAGGACCAACGCCATAAACAGGATCAAGTAAAATAGCGCTGGCAAAAGGCGCCACTGCCCTGCAAAGATCAAGCTTGAAATCAACCATGTCACGATAACTCACCGCTTCAGGGTTCTCTCTATTTAAAGCTCGCTTAAGCGCACCGCGATGGTCAATAGCACACATTGCCATGATGCCACTGCCATCTGCTAGTTGATGCAATCCTCTTAGTTTACCAATGGATATACTCATTAACTTTCCTCCCTGAACGCAAAGACTGCCGCTCCTAACACGCCTGAATCGGCCCCCAACTCGGCCCGGGCGAAACGAACTGCCTGCCAGGATGCTTTGTACACCCGCCCTGCTGCCTCTTTGAGAGCTGGCTTGAGCAACATATCTCCCATATTGGACAACCCCCCTCCGATAATTATCAACTCGGGATTAAAAATATTTATCAGATTGGCCAGCCCCACACCAATATAATAGCCGGTGCGGGCGATAAGCTTTTGTGCCAGATCATCTCCCTGCTCGGCTGCCACCTGGATAACGCGGGCAGTCACTTTTTCCAACTCTCCACCAGCACAGGCAAGAATCGTGGTATTTGCGCCTTCTTCAATATAACGCCTTGCTTCTTTCTCCAGTGCGCGGCCAGAAGCCAGGGCCTCCCAGCAACCCTTATTGCCACAATTGCAAAGCGGACCATCATCGTCAATCGTCATGTGCCCTATCTCACCGGCGATGCCAGTGGATCCCGAATAAACTCTGCCGTCAACAACAATGCCACCACCAATCCCCGTGCTAAGCGTAACATAAATAAAATTGCGGGCACCTCGCCCCGCACCAAAGCTCATCTCCCCCAGGGCAGCGGCATTGGCATCGTTGACAAGGAAGCACTTTATGTCAAGTTTGCCTGCCACCATGTCTCGCAAGGGCACATCGTGCCACCCAGGCAAATTAGGCGAAGTGATAATAGTGCCAGTACCAGGATTAGAAATGCCAGGAGCGCCTATCCCCACGGCTTCAATGTCGGTAATAGCTATGCCTGCCTGCCTCAACACAACATCCACGGAATCCACTATCGCCTTTACCACCCCATCAGGCCCCTCCTGAACAGGAGTTGCCCTGTAATCACGCGACAATGTTTCCCCCCGCACATTTACTATTGCCGTTAATATCTTGGTGCCTCCCAGGTCCACCCCTAATGCCAGCTTCACCGCGTTTTTAACTGCACACATTACTCTTCTCCTGCTTGATAGTGTAACCCATCTCTTCTCGGTATGTCTTGCCTTTTTCTCAGATCTCTAAGATGGCTACTAACAAAACCATCATTTGCCACACCCGCTGCTTCCGCTGCCGTAACTATTGCATTTATAATACCCGAGGAGCTTCCGTCGACGACAGTTGTTATAATAAAGCCAACATTTTCCAATGACCTAGGAAAGCGTAATGTATCATTGAAAGGAGATCGTAATGCTAAATACAAATCTAGAACATTTAGAAACACAGGAGGAGATCACAGAGGTCTTACGGGAAAATAAAAATGCGATGATTGCCTGTGGCAGAATGGGGCCTATGTGCATACCGGTTTTCGCGGCGATGGGAGAATTAATAAAACAATATCCAAACATCCAGTTTAGAGATGTGGATTTTGATATACCAGCCGCGTCATACATTCGTAATTTGCCGGAATGCTCCGATTTCAGAGGGCTTCCTTTTACAGTTTACTTTAAAGAAGGGAAGGTAGTTAAAGCAACAAGCAGCATCCAGAGCGCTGATCAAATAAAAAAGATACTAGGCGAGGTTTTTTAGAAAGGTACCCCACTCGGACACATCATAAACCGCTGTCAGCTAATTTCTTGACTCTTGGAGGATTGGGGTTTTGTTCCAGATTAGAGATAATATAGGCAACCATTCTCGCCGATAACTTCAATCTTTGTATTGACGGAACGAATTTACCAACGAGCCAAAACTCTCGGGGTGGTATTGGTTGAAGCTTTCCTCGTCCACGAAAACAAAGTCGTACATAATTTCAGATTGTGCTTTGTTGATATCCTTGCACCACTCTTTGAGCCGATTCATTTTCTGGGGCACATCTAAGTCTTCCTGCCCTTTTGTTTCAACAATGCAAACTTCTATATCCGAGACTTTTACGATGAAATCAGGATAGTAGTTGGATATGTCACCATTCGCTTTGACGTAATCAATCTTGAATTGAACAGCGAAATAGTTCTTCACATAAGAAATGATGTCAAAGCAGCGCTCCAGGAAACCTGCAAATTGCAATTCCAGGGAGCTATCACCAATGATTTTGCTAAATACGCTCTTCTTCGGAATAAGATATCCCTGCTCTTTAACTACAAACGGGCGGGTTTTACGTAATTTGATGGAATCACGTATTTTGGCATCCCCTTTATCCTGTACAGTCAGAGCATTAATTTGTTTCTTGAATGTCTCTATCAGAGTTTTGGTGGCTTCCAGTTCTGAAAGGTTGCGTAAAGTATTAAGGTTTTCCAAATCAGCAGTTTGATCAAACAAAAAGTTCTGAATGAACTGTTTCACTTTGCCGTATAGAACATCATAACCACTCACAAGCCTCAGATCTTTCATGATGGCCTGGGTGAAATAACCTACTACACTATGATAATCAGTCGCAGCGCTGGAATCCAAAATAGTTATGTGGCTGATCTCTCCTGTAGTAATATCCTTGAACACAATTTCGCGTTGCTGTTCTTTGGTGAACTCCCGATAAGCAACCTTCCTGTGGCCAAATGTGTTTAGATCCAGGTTAGCCAGGCCTTTGTACTCACGATATACCCGGGGCGTTAGGATGGGAATCCGAATATCAAGTTTGTCCAGGTCCTTGCTGGTATTTTCTTCATCAACTTCTACGATAATGGGAGTTTTGGGTGCTGTCCCTGCCCCCATTGGTTTGCGTTCAAGCTCCACTCCTTCGCTCTGGATTGATTCTACAAAATCCATAAAGGCGTCTGTGCCCACAACGCTAAGATACTCTTTTGCATCGGTTCCGGGATACATTTTGCGCAAGCCACGCCCCAGGGTTTGTTCGGGAAGTATATTACTTTGTGCGCCATATGGTCTCAATCCCACAATGGTAGTTACATTCTTGACATCCCAGCCTTCTTTTAGCATCATCACCGATACAATGGCCTTGTATTGGCTTTTCCAGCTGTCTATTTCATTGGCCTGTTTACGCAAAACCTTGAGTTCTTCCTCTTTCTTGCCGCTTGCAGCCTCTGAGATTTCCCCGTTGTTCTTGGTATGAATTGTGAGAACCGCATCTTTAAATTCAGGGTAGGTCTGTTCTAAAAACTCGGCAACGGCGTCGCAATTCATGGTGTCATCAGTCATAACAAAGAGAATCGCCTTTTTGCCCAGTTTTTCATGCTCCGCGTAAGCCTTGCGCCATTCTTCCACACCCAGGTTCAGATAATCAGCGTATTTCTCGGTATAGCGTGAACTCTGCCTCGGAGAAAGTTTGGCCTGGCTTGCCAAATCAGGCAGAACGGGGTGTTTGACCACGTTTTGAGAAATGGCCTCGACTAACGGGTAGTCTGATACCGTTTGCACAAAAATGGCTCCGTTGTTGTGCCTGGGGGTTGCGGTGTCATCTATCTGGATTGAAAGATAACTGTCTTTGTGCTTGAGACGATTGTTAATATCTTCGATTGACTTGAACCACGCCATCTGGCTATCGTGAATATGATGTGCCTCGTCGTTAAGAACCACAAGCTCATCAATATCGCGCACGATATCGCCTAAATCAACCTTCGAATCTGTAGTCTCTCCAGCGGGCCGTTTGCCCAGAAAATAGTCCATCGTGTTTTCATCATCTTTGGAAGGCTCGCTGTCATCACTGGCATAAACACGGTGGATATTGGTGAGGAAGATATTCCCTGTCTTTCTAACGACGTTGACATTATCCTGAATGTGCAGAGTTAACTGAAAGTCGTCCCGCCAGTTTTGACCATTGTAGCCGTTATCCGGCAGGACAGGGTCTTTCCAGAAAATGCGCAATCCGTCAAAATCAGCACGAATGCGGTCCAGCACAATGATGTTCGGTGTAATAAGGAGAAAATTCCGTGCCAAATCGGATTCGGGTTCGTACAGCTTGTGAAAATAGCACCATGTTAATATGAGGCTTATTACCTTGGTCTTGCCGGTGCCGGTAGCCATCTTGACTACAAATCTCCTCCAGCTCTCATCGAACATCCCTGCCGATACTGCGCCTGATGAGTCAAACCGCAGCAAGTCGTATTTATCTTTCACCTTGACCACATCGTAGAGATAGATGACGGTCTCCACCGCCTCCCGCTGGGCGAAGTAATATTCAAACTTAGCCATAGTGCCGTCCGACTTCGACAGCAGGTGTTCGGTATTAAACCACCAGTTCAAGAGGGAACGGCTGGTAGCGCTGGCGTTTTTGTAGCCGTTGTCGCGCCATTCCTTTACCCGAGTGCGAAGCTGATGCACCAGCGGCGGTAGCAGCTTTTCGTAACTTGATTCGCGCAGCGCCTCATCCGCAGGGAACCAGCGGAGATTCGGGTTCAGGATTGTGTAGGGGGAAGAAGGGAAATCAGGATGTATGGCCATTCTTAATATCCTCGTAACTACTCAGGTAGTTACGACTAAAGGCTGAGGGCTGAAGCAACCTAACAGTCTTCAGCCTATCCGCCTGAGCAGTTAAAATCGTTAAGGCCAGTCCTCTGTCATACATATACAGCCTCCTAGTCCATTCTTCTTTTGAGAAAATCGTTCATCCTTTCACGATATCTTACAATATCAACCGGGCGGTCAAATTGCTCTTCAAGTTCCTGTTTGATATCGATGAGATTAAACAGGTCCGGGCTTTCAAGTTCCACCGCCACGTCTATATCGCCCGCTTCGTTCATAGAGTCCTTGGCAGCCGAGCCGAAAAGTCCTATTGTCAGAATGCCGTATTCTTTACCATTTTTCTCTTTGAAGGCTTTTAATATCTGTAAAACTTCCGTGCGAGACATGATAACACCTACTATTTGAGTCATTATTCCATAGCCTCTCTACATTTTTAACTCTTAGTTTGTTTTCTTAAAGAATCAATCGCCTCTTTTATGGCATTTTTATTTTTCTCTTTTGCCCATTCATCCCAAAAATCAACCGTGGCACTTTGGGGTTTTACATCTGGTTCAGTGACTTTTATTCTACTTGGTAACAAAGAGGCATCGCCAACAATTAGTGCTTCACCAATATCAAGAATAGGTAACAGTTCTGCGAAATCTCCCAAGCTATCAGGAAAAAGCCTCCTGATTACAGACTGGTCTTCTGCATTTGTTAATCTCATCGCAATGAAATTATTGCTTTGGCTCAAAACGGTTCGATTAACATCTGCCGGACGTTGAGTTATAACAACCAGTCCGATACCATACTTTCGACCCTCCTTGGCTATTCTTTGAAAGTTTTCCGAAGCAGACTTATCAACACTCGATGCCGGTTTTTCTGAAATATACAAGTGTGCTTCGTCACAAAACAATGCGATGGGATGCCTTTCTTCTTTTTGCGTCCATTGCTGGATAGAAAAAACAATCCGTGCAACTAAACCAATAATCAATGGGAGTATGTCGGATGGCACTTCGGAGAAATCAATAACTTTAACCCCCTTTGCATCCTTTTCAAAGCCCATTAATTTTTGCCCAAAGTTCTCAAACCACTCGTAGTCTTGCAGTTCATTCTTTGAGTTGAACAAAAAATTCAATCGCCTGTCACTTATTTTTGTTTCTAATCGCTGTGTGAATCTTGTTAGTTTGCTAAACAAAGGGCCTTGTTTTTCAGTTCCAGATTTAGTTCCAGAAACCATTTCGCAGTCAAGTTGTTTTAGTTTAGCCAAAACGTCATTCAGATCATAAGGTAATGGGCTGTCTATGGTGAAGTTGTGTAATATATCGGTTTTATTTTCGTTCTCAAGCTTGCTCTTTTTTGCTTCAATTACAGCTTCAAAAAAGGCTCTTGCCTGATTGGGTGCATTGTTATCACTCCTATCAAGCATCATTGCTAGCATTTCTTCATAAGTAAGCAACCAGTATGGCAAGAATACATTGTTCTCAACATCTTCATCACTCGGCCCTGCAATTCTCAAGTATTCGATAGGCTCAATTTTTTCAGCTAGATTTTTGTATTCACCATGAATGTCAAAGATTAAGGCATTTGCAGACGGCAGTCTTACAACTTGCTCAATTAGCCTTGCTACTGTCCATGATTTGCCTGATCCGGTGCTTCCGACAATAACAGCATGCCGTTGAAAGAATTTATTGCCATCTAACCATGCTTCGGCTTCGTCATCTAAAGTATATTTCCCCATAGACAAGGGATTTTGATTTCCTGAGGCTAACGAAGAAATTGCTTGCATGAATTCAGTTAATTTCTCGCCGGTTATCACAAAACACTCGGCATTGATTTCAGGGACGGTTTCTAATGTTCGCTTAAACACATTTGGCTTCGTCCCTACTTTATCAATATGTGTTCCTATCAAAGTAACTTTCATTACATTTTCAATAATACTGCCATTGTCAGGCATATCTGAATCGATTGGCTCTGGGGATGTTTTTCTCATTATTTTAACAACTAACCCAATGAGAAATTGCCCGACTTTACTACTCCTTAACGCAACCAGTTGGTTGACTTGTAGTACTTTTAATTTTTCTTCATTTTCTACATGAACCACCACTGTTCCGGTATCTACACTTTCAACAGTCCCGATGGATTCTTCTGCTTTATAATCAAACATTGTCATAAAATCCTCCTCTATATCCACAAGTTTAGAAACTCGCCCAATCGCCAGAAATTGCCGTCCATAGTTTCATCTTTGTATTCGTTGTTTTCAAAATAATGAAAGCAAGTTTCATTGTTTCCTGCTTCCTCTAATACAATTGATTTGGTGTGATTTTCGAGTAATAGTTTTTTTCCGGTTTCAGTTAAATTCTCTACAATGGTTACAATGGGTCTTCCTTTTTGTACCTGCTGAAGTAATTTCGGTTGTACATGCTCGTCATTAAAACCGTATCCGATACACAAGAAGCAAGAAGCCTGCATCAATGCCTTGTCAGCTTCATTCATAATGGTTCTGTATGGTTCAAGGTGTGTTCTATGATATTTTTCAATACCCGGTGTAACAACTAACGACATGGCATTTTCGGGAATCTCTTTAGTCAGCGGAGATGAGAAAGGCGGGCCGTTTTCTCGACTGAACCAATCTAACGAACCGTGTACTTTCCAAATATCCACTCTGTTCTGATTAGAATGACTTTGAAGATAATTTTGAGTGAAGCTTAGGAGGTACCTCCCCGAAAAGCCGGTGTGGATATTCGCTTCTGCTAAATCTGCGGCATATTCTGCAACTCTATCGTAGTTAGTGGTGATTACTTTTACATGCTTGGGATGTGATTGGAGTAATTTTGAGAACAAATCTTTAAGAGGAAACTCCCTCCGCGTTTCGTTAATCAATTTCCCGTAGTACTCTAAATCCTTATGATTAACAAACTCCCATGTACTCCTTATTATTTCGTCAGTTAATGCTGAGTTTAGTTGAGCGTCTTGAAGTGCCTTTTCCAAACCACCTGTTTTCTCCAATGCAGACAAAAATAGATCCCATTCGGTCGAATCATCTTTGAGAGATTCTTTTAAATGGTTCGCAAGCTCCAGCATTGATGGTAAACCATAAGGAATCGTAGCGCCCGCTCCAAGTATAATAACCGGTTGCTTTTCCAGATACTTTTGGATTATCTTAGCAAATTTATCTCTTTTTTCTTCGAGGGCACTCATACCCTCACCTCTACTATCTTCATTGTATCGTTACCGAAGATATCCACTACTTTTACGGCAATCTTGCGCCGCCCCGGCTCGTATGTATGATACACGCTCTTTAATTCCAGTGACCGATTCTTCCTGGTGCGAAAAGACTGCCATTCATTTTCAAACACGAAATCGCCCGTCCAGCGCTCTTCGATTTCGCCGCTGTCTTCACTTCTTATCCGGATAATTTCCCGTTTGCTCTCAAAATCGAAGTCCACTGCCCAGTAATCAATCCAGTCGATCCAGTTCCTGGTAAGAACATCGCGAGAGACAACTCCATCCTTATCACGGTTGACCTTGATAATCTGCCCCTGCTCTACTACGATTCTGCTGCCTTTATCCTTCAAACTGGCTTCCGCATTGGCAATGGAATCTTGCGAATAGAACACGGAGAAGTCGGTCAATTCCATGGCTACACTGTTCTTGTTTATATGCGGCTTGACCTCGATATAGGATACATCGTGAAATACCACCTGATTTTTCTCCACCGCTCGCTTATCAAAAACATCGGCAGGAATGTACTTCATCGCCATATCTATGCCTTTACTCTTGGCTTCGTCAAGAATGTTGGGGAACAGCCCCATCTCGAACTCAAAGCCGAGGATATCCACGCGGGTGATGTGGTGTTTGCGGCATTCGAGGATGATCTCCTCTACAAAGAGACGGGTCACCGGCAGGTTCACGGGGCCAACGGCAACCAGTCGCCCTGCCTTCTTGCCATGGAAGGCGTTGAAGCCCTCCACAGGCTCGGCACGGTAGGCGTGGAGAATCAAGTCAAGAAAGGCTCTTTCTTTCTCCTCCAGTTGTTTCTGTTTTTCCTCTTCGCGCAAAGAAGGATTGACGCCGATATAGTGCTGGCGTTCATACTTACCCAGGTTGAGAATTTCAAAAGCGCGATAGTCTTTGCCTTCGGCTTTGAGTTGTCGCTGCACACCGATCATCCGCTTGCGGGTGGTATGGATGGCGAATTTGCCCAGGTCAGCTCCTATCCACTTACGCCCCAGCTTTTCCGCCACCGCAGCAGTAGTGCCGGAGCCGCAGAAAAAGTCGGCGACAAGGTCGCCTTCGTTGGAGGAGGCGCGGATGATGCGTCCGAGCAGAGCTTCTGGCTTTTGGGTGGGGTAATCAACTCGCTCCTTTGCAGTAGGTGCCAGCAATATGTCAAACCAGATAGTCGACGCAGCCACACCTGGGCGCTCATCTAGATAATATTTGATGTAAGGTTGCCCCGTGCTTGAATAATAGAGCTTCTCCTCATCTTCGAAAGCCTGCATTTTTTCTCTTGTATATGCCCAATATCTTCCCTTGGGTGGAGTAACACCACGCCATTCGTATGAAGTATCCCCGCCCGGCTTCGCTGCTGTGGGAGTAACAAGACGGTACTTTCTCCCATTATCATCCAACTTGTTGTATTGCTGCTCTATCTGTTCATCGGAGAAAGGAACATATTGGGTATTCCAAATTTTTCGCGACCCGAACTTCGCCACAAAAAGTATCATGTCATCTACAATGTCGTACCGTTTTGCTCCTTGCTTTGCATCGCCATGTGCAGTTGTTCTCCGCCAGCACATTTGATTAACAAACTGCTCGGCACCAAAAACCTCGTCCAAAATCAATCGCATCAACGCATTCACCCGCCAGTCACAATGCACATAAATGCTACCATCCTCAGTCAGCAAATCCCGCATCAGAACCAGCCGCTCATAAATCATGGCAATGAAGCTGTCGGCTCCCCTACCCCAGGTGTCGCGGTAGGCGATTTCTTCCAGAATATTGGGCTTCTTGGTGAAGGTATCGTCGCCAATCTCAATGTCCATAGAGAAATCCGCGCCCACGTCAAAGGGGGGATCGATGTAGATCAGCTTGATGCCTCCCTCCTTTTCGATCTCCTCGCGAAGGGGTCCATTCTTGAGGCTGGATAGAATCAGTTTGTTGTCGCCCCAGATGAGCTTGTTGGTCCAGCCCTTGAGCTGGCGACCGCGCTTGTCGGTGTCAAATAGCGCAAGCTGCATCCTGGTGTCCTTTTCGGCGCGGGGCTCGTCCACCTGTTCAATGACCTGAAACGGTAGCACAACATTGGAGACCTCATTGGTCTTGCCGTTCCATACCAGCTCAACCTCCCTCTTTTCTTCAAACAAAAGAAAGCGATACTTGTCTGGGAGCGGCCTCCCCGCTTCAAGATGGCGAGTGATGTCACGGATTTCATTGTCAGTGAGTTTCATGTTCTCTCCTGATTGCGTATCATATCACCTACCTGCTTGGCGTTGGGAGATATTGCGATGATAGATGTCTCAATGGAGGGACAGAGATAACTGTTGTCCCGTTTCTGCTTCTTAACTTTTTTTATGCTTATAGGTTCTGGGTAATTGGATTTGATTCAAGATTGGGATCTCTAAACGAATAACAGTTTGAATCCGTTTTGGTGAGCCGCCAGGGACTCGAACCCTGAACCTGCTGATTAAGAGTCAGCTGCTCTGCCAGTTGAGCTAGCGGCCCGGAACTAAAGCTACACAAGCAGGTTATCTTAGCATCGGCACGTACAAATAATCAAACGCAAATGGGCTGGGAGACGAAGAGGAGATGGCTGTATCCGAAATTGCTGCCTTCTCCTCAGGCACGTCTGAGGAATTCTCTGGTCATGCGAGTTACCCATCGCCAGTGCAAAGCCAGATGCACTATCAATAACACCATGAAGGCGACGCCGACCCAGTCATGAAGAGTAATCCATGTATCCCTTACCCACAGGAAAGATTCCTCTGTTACCAACCGACCCTGTCCCCCTCCTCGGGGCAATATAAGCCACAATACAAAACCAGACACAACCTCAAAAAGACCCGTCAGAAACAGTCCCAAGTCTATGCTATAATTCGCTTTCGCTTTCTTCGTTAACACGCGCTCTCCGACAGGCATTCTCTGTCAGAATCTTCTTTTTCTACCTCATTAAACTTCCAGGCAATTCTCCCAGAGACCATGCACATTACAATAAGCAAGCGCGCAGAAAGCCTTAAATTGCTCAGTCGGCACATGAAACCTGGCATTAGGGCTGGTATAGGAAGGAGCAAAGGCAGCACGCCCCAGGTCAATAACCTGCCCATTCTGTTTAACGCCATAAAGCTCTATCCAGTTTATGTGATGCTCTACCGTATTAGGATGCGGAGTTTCCTTGCCCACTACCACGTGAACAACATCTGCGTTGCCTTCTCCTTTTCCTTTGCCAATTTCTATCATCGGCACATGTTTTTCCTTTCCTTCCGCCATGCCACCCTTTAAAATATCAACAAACTCCATTTCTTCCCTCCTGCTCTCTTCGATTTTTCAAGTTACATCACATCCTGCTCGCTCGCCTTAACCGCACGCTCTATTTCAGCACTGAGCACAGGCGGCAATCCTTCAATGTCCACCCTGAGGAAACCCCTTACTATGATAGCCGTGGCTTCTGCTCTATTCAACCCCCTGGCCATGAGATATTCCACTTCCTCCTCGGCTATTTTACCCACGGCAGCTTCATGAGATAAATCAATACCGGGAACCGCTCCCTTGAGTTCAGGCACGGCATAAATAATTCCTCCTCCGTCCAAAATCAATCCACGGCATTCCAGATGTCCCTTCACTTCCGGAGCATTGCCTTCAATATAACCTCGTGCTGTAATGTTACCTCCCGTCGTTATTGCCCGGGAAATAATCTCAGTTCTGGCCCCTTCCGCATTAAGAAAAACTTTGGAGCCAACGTCCATCTCCGACCCCGGGGTAGCGATCAGGATGCTGTTAAATCTGGCAGTAGCGTTTTTCCCCACACACCAGGCGGCAGGATACATCTGTAATGAGCGCACGGGTTTCAATAACACATAATTGCTCAAAAACAATCCGTCCTCCTCCACAATAACTCCTGTGCGGGGGCGAACCATTACCTCAGGGTCCCACCTGTGTATCATGGTGAAAGTTACTCTCGCTCCCTTTTTAATATAAAACTCAGACACCCCCAGATGCACTCCCCCCTCTTTTCCAACAGAAGAGGTGCAACCCGTGATGATGTGAAGCTCAGCCCCTTCTTCAGCAACGATTATATTGTGAACATCCTGAACTGACTCACCTTTAGTCATATAAAGACAGGACTGCACAGGATATTCTGTTTTCACACCGGGCAACACCCTGATAAAATAGCCATTACCCTGCTTCGCCTCTACATGAGCTGTATATTTATCACTATCCTTGCCTACAGCTTTCCAGAGATAATCAGAGAGCCAGGCATATTTCTCCAGCCCCTGCCGGATCGTCATCACCTCCACACCCTTCTGAGCGGTACAGGCATGGACAGGAGTGTTGTCCATCTGTATAAAAGTCCCTGACTCCTGGTGCTCCTTATCCAGAACAACCCCTACCTCCAGCATTCTTGCTTTATCTTCAGGAGAAAGTGTTGACAGATCGTCCAGATAAGGTATCTCCTTGCCACCACTGACATAATTATCTAACTTTATATCCTGCATATAGCACACTCTCTATAACCCTTCTCTTTGATGGTTCTCAGTATTTCATGAGGGTCCCCTTCGCAAACAATCCGTCCTTTTAACATGACATAGCCTGTGCGAGCGTTCACATAATCCAGAATATGTCCGGTATGCGTGATAATAAGGCCCATTGCCCTGCGGTCGCGTATCGGGCAGTCTTTCCCTAAAATTTCGTTGAGCAACTTGCCTATCAGAGCTATATTAACCAGGTCAACACCTGATTCCGGCTCATCCAGTAAGGTTAATAATGGCTTTTGCGCCAGCAACTGCAGCAATTCCGAACGCTTAATCTCACCTCCGGAAAACCCATAATTGATCTCCCTTTCCAGAAAATGCACCAAATCCGCTTTCTCTGTCATCTGTCGGATATTTTCTTCATTCGCCCTTTCACTAAGGCAAGCGGTCACCATATCGCGCATCGTTACCCCTCTCACCACAGGCGGGCGCTGAAAAGACATGCCCATCCCCAGGCGAGCTCGCTCATCCAGGGACAGATTGGTTACATTCTTGCCGTCAAAGAGAATCTTGCCCTTAAGTACTTTATACCGAGGGAAACCCATTATTGTCATCAGCAAAGTAGTTTTACCGCTGCCATTGGGCCCAAAGAGGACATGCGTCTCTCCTGTACTAATTGTCATATTTACGTCATGCAGAATCTCCTCTTTGCCCACCGCCACAGTCAGATGTTTAATTTCCAGCATGTCTCCTCCTGCCTCTCGCCTCGCTATTGGCCTGCTCGATCAATCTTCATATGGTCTCGCCCCGACGGCCAGGTTGCTTTATTAGCCAGTATTCAAAACTATCAACCAGCGCCAACCAGCTGGCCTCAATTATGTTTGTTGAACTGCCCACAGTTCTCCATCTTTCCTTGCCGTCACTGGATTCAATAAGCACCCTCACCTGTGAAGCAGTGCCTGCAGTTTCCTCCAGTATCCGCACTTTATAGTCAGTAAGCGTTACATTGGTCAGAGCAGGATAAAACTGAAGCAAAGCCTTGCGCAACGCCTGGTCAAGGGCGTTAACCGGCCCATCTCCTTCAGCAGCCGTATGCACCACTTCGCCATCTACCTTAATCTTAATAGTAGCCTCCGCCGCAGATTCCTCTTTATCTCTCTTTACCGGTAAACGGCGACGCTTCTCCACCACCACCATAAAATCAACCAGTTCAAATGGCGGACAATAACCATCCTGGACGCGATAGAGAAGTAAGTCAAAGGAGGCTTCGGCGCTATCGTACTGAAAACCCTGGTTTTCCATGAACTTGATGTGCTCCAGTATCTGGCGGGACTGTTTTTGGGTAGAGGGAATGGGCACTCCTCTTTCTTTTGCTTTATAAATAATATTTCCCACCCCTGAAAGTTCCGAAATAGACACGCGCCGAGAATTACCCACCAGTAGAGGGTCAACATGTTGATAGCTATGTTCCCACTTCAATATACCTGCTACATGCATACCAGCTTTATGAGCAAAAGCGTTAGCGCCCACGTAAGGAAGCCCATCATAGTGAGGCAAATTGGCCAACTCCGATATATAATGAGACACTTCTGTAATTCTCTGCAATTGTTCGTTACTAACACAATCGCTTCCCATCTTAATTTTCAAATTGGGAATAATTGAGCACATATTAGCGTTTCCGCACCGCTCTCCGTAACCATTAATCGTGCCATGAACCTGTTTAACTCCTGCCTGAACAGCGGCCAGAGAATTAGCTACGGCCAATCCTGCGTCGTTATGTGCGTGAATGCCCAAAGGTGCAGTTATCCTTTTCTGCACCGAAATAATCGCCTCCACCAGATTCTGGGACAAAGTGCCACCGTTGGTATCACAGAGAATCACGCACTCTGCACCGGCCCCGACAGCGCAAGCTAGCGTCTCCAGGCTATACTCTGGATTAGCCTTGTAGCCATCAAAAAAATGTTCCGCATCAAAAAAAACTCTCCGCTCTTTGCTTTTGAGATATGCTACAGATTCTTTGATCATTGCCAGGTTTTCTGCCAAAGTCGTTCCCAGTACTCGTGCTACATGTTCATCCCAACACTTGCCTACGATGGTAACCGCCTCTGTTCCAGCTTCAAGCAACCATCTGAGATAATCATCTTTCTCTACGCTGTTCCCGTGGCGCCTGGTGCTGCCAAACGCAACCAATTTAGCATTCAATGTCTGCAGCTTTCGCGCTTTTTCGAAAAACTCAGTATCTTTAGGATTAGATCCAGGCCAGCCTCCTTCAACAAAGTCAACCCCGATACTATCCAATGCTCGGACGATCTTTAGCTTGTCCTCCACGGAGAATGAAATTCCTTCCTGCTGTGCCCCATCTCTTAATGTGGTATCGTAAAGCTCAACCTGTAACACCAGCTTTTATGCTCCTTCTGCCACATGGCAAGCAATTAAATCACCCATTTCTCTGGTTCCCGTACAAATCTTGCCCGAAGTCATGATATCCTCAGTTCTGTAGCCTTCGTCCAGAACATTCATTACGGCTTTCTCCACAGCCACAGCTTCCAACTCCAGTACGAGAGAATAGCGAAACATCATAGCCATGCTGAGTATAGTAGCAACAGGATTGGCTATATTTCGCCCGGCAAGATTCGGCGCACTGCCATGAATCGGTTCGTACATACCAAATGTTTTTCCCCTGGGAATCTCCGCCAGACTGGCAGAAGGCAACATCCCCATGGAACCTGCCAGCACCGAGGCTTCATCGGTAAGAATGTCGCCAAACATATTTCCCATCACCAATACATCAAAATCGGCGGGGCATTGAATAAGCTGCATGGCACAAGCATCAACCAGCATATGCCGGATTTCCACCTCTGGATAATCAACAGAAACTTCCTGGGCAACCTGGCGCCACAAGCGTGATGATTGCAGGACATTGGCTTTATCTACCGAAACCAGTTTCTTACGGCGACCACGGGCCAGCTCAAACCCAACCCGCAAAATACGCTCAATTTCCTGTTCTGAATAGATCATGGTATCCACTCCCCACCTGCCCTCTGTAGTGCGCCATTGCTTCTTCGGTTGACCAAAATAAATTCCGCCGGTTAATTCACGCACCACTACCATATCAACGCCCTGTACCACTTCTGCTTTAAGAGGGCTTGAGCTTTCCAGCATGGGCAGAACTTTTACCGGACGTAGATTGGCAAACAACCCTAAACCTTTTCGCAAAGCTAGCAACCCGTCTTCAGGATGAACCGCAGCCTGCGGATTGTCCCATTGAGGCCCCCCTACCGCACCCAACAATACGGCATCGCACTCCTTGCACATGTTCAGGGTGTCCTCACTCAAAGCTATACCCAGGGTATCTATAGCAACTCCCCCGATTACTCCATCGTGAAAACAAAAGCTGTGCCCGAATTTTGCGCTTATAGCCCACAAAACTTTCATCGCCTCCGCTATAACTTCGGGGCCAATGCCGTCGCCACGTAAAACCGCTATGTCAAATTTCATCTATATACTTCCTTCACTTTGCACACTGTCAACCAATTTATTCTCAGCAGGCCAATTTCTTTTTTGTATGCTTGATAAGCCCCCCCGACGCAACAATTTCCCTCATAAATTCTGGGTAAGCAGCGACCTTAAACGATCTCCCTTTAGTCACATTGCTGATCATCCCTTCTGCCAAGTCAACTTCCAAAATATCTCCATCCTCAATTTCCTTTACCATTTCACCACATTCCAGGAGGGGCAAGCCGATATTGATAGCGTTGCGAAAGAAAATGCGGGCAAAACTTTGAGCAATCACGCAAGAGACACCGCTGGCTTTTATGGCAAGGGGCGCATGCTCACGAGACGAACCACAGCCAAAATTCGTAGTGGCGACAATAATATCGCCTTGCTTAACCTTACCGGCAAAACCCAAAGAGATATCCTCCATGCAATGCTTCGCCAACTCCTCGGGTTCGATCATATTCAAGTACCGCGCAGGAATAATTGCGTCGGTATCAACGTTAGCACCGAACTTATGAGCTATCCCTTGTAACATTAGCTTATACCCCCTTCCGAAACCTCAAGCTCCTTAAGTTCTTCATAAATTATCACCACTCGCTTCACGATTATATAAAGATTCCCCCCCCTGGCATTATTTGCTGACAGTAGTAATTTAACCATTCTTGCAATTCATTAGCAACTTAGCCCTGCAAAAGTTGCTCAGTCCTCGTTCACGATATATACTTAGCAAATAAAAATAGAGAGTGCTAAACATGGGAGGTAATTAATGAACTGCAGTGTTTGCGGAAACCCTTTAACGTTCGACAGGTCTATTTTTCGCTGTTCTTGCGGGAAGCTTATTCATTCTTATTGCTGGGAAAAACATGTTCTCGCCGCTCACAAACCTTCCTTCAAATTAGGTACAATGGCCATGAATGGCGAGTTCGTTGCGGCAAAAAGCGCACCGGAGGAGGCCGACAAACAAACGGAGACTCTATTATCCCTGCCCCAATCTAAAGAGGAGGAAATGACTGAATGCCAACCTACCGGTATCAATGCCCCGATTGCAAATTAGAATTCGAGACCAGGCAAAATTTTAAGGATAAGCCACAGGCTGCCTGCCCCGTATGTCAGGGAATGGCTCAGCGGCTTTTTATACCCGTTCCCATAGTTTTCAAAGGCGCGGGGTTCTATGTAAATGATTCTAAAGTCAACAAAGTTAATAGTTGCAAAGTTCCTGAAAAAGCGGAAAAATCATAGAAGGATCTTTGCAGACAGCATTCGGATGAAAATTGGCGTTAGCCACTTTTAAATATCAGGTTATTCGTCACTGTTCGTGTCCCTGTAGCTCAGTTGGATAGAGCGGCTGCCTTCTAAGCAGCGGGTCGGGGGTTCGAATCCCTCCAGGGACGCCACAAAGCTAAAATACGGAGATTTTGGGGAAAATCATAATTCTAGAGCGAGTGCTTTTTCAAAAACTATGGATACCATGTTTTGGCGCGGGTGCGAGGAAGATAGAAATGGATAACTATTCTAATATCCCTGCGGTAAATGATGCTGTCTTGCAAATATATACTGATGGCGCTTCAAGGAACAACCCGGGGCCCGCAGCCTGGGCTTTTGTTTTTGTGAAAAACGAAAAAATTATTCATTCGGATGCCGGGTTTATAGGGGAAAATACCAATAACGTGGCGGAGTACAAGGCAGCAATAACAGCGCTTGACGCGGCAGTAAATTATACGCGAGACAAGGTTGAACTTTATTCAGACAGCGCCCTTCTTGTCAATCAGGTTACAGGCAAGTGGAAGATAAAAAAGGAACATTTAAAGAAATTATATGACGAAGTAATACAACGCGTCCGCCGATTTGAGCAGGTGAAATTCCTTCATGTAAGCAGGGAGAACAAGTTTGTCAAACAAGCCGATGAACTATGTAACAAATGCCTGGACAAGAGCCTGGGCTGCTAACTTGCCAAGAGCCGAAACAAGGTAGTCATGCAAGAAAAGCCCCCTCTGTTATTGGCAGCATTACGCCGATAGTCAACCATCAATAACTTCCTTGGTGCTGGGCAGCCTGTCCGCGATACGCTCGTCAACTTTAGTAGCTGCATCCAGTGCCCTGCCCAAGGCCTTAAATAAAGCTTCAGCCTTGTGGTGATCATCATCGCCGGAAAGCACTCTGGCCTGCAGGTTGATCTTCGCCTCGGCAGCAAAAGATGACAAGAAATGTCGCACCAGTTCAGCCCCCATATCCCCTATGTCGTTTTTGGCAAACACAGCCTGCACGACACTACACGCCCGCCCTCCTATATCTACCACGACCACAGCCAACGCCTCGTCCATAGGAACAACAGCATGTGCCATCCGCACTATTCCCCGTTTCTCCCCTAATGCCTGATTAAAGGCTCTGCCCAGAGAAATAGCCACGTCTTCAACCACATGATGCTGGTCCACGCCCGAAGCCATTATTTCCAGGTCGAACACACCATGTCTGGCTACTTGAGAAAGAAGGTGGTCAAACATCCTGATACCAGTAGTAATTTCAAACTGCCCTTTGCCATCAACAGCAAACTCCACCCTGACATTCGTCTCGGCAGTCTCTCGTATAATCTTGCTTTTGCGCTCCTTCATTTACCCCTCCTTTGTCTCAAATCTACACCACAGGTTCTATATCACGCAACGCCTCCAGCAAGGCGTCGCTATCTTCCGGTCTGCCTGCACTGATGCGCAGGCAATTCTGCAAACGCTGTTCATCAAAATAGCGAACGAAAATGCCTCTCTCTCTCAATCGACTCCACAGCTCTTGCGCAGCTCCTTTAAGCAACAAGCAGAGCAGGAAATTGCCTTGAGAAGGATAAGGCTCCAACCATTTCAAGTCCTTCAAAAGTGCAAACAGTCGTTCACGCTCAGAAATTATACTGGAGATGTTGCTTTGAAGATAGTCCATGTCCAATAACGAAGCCTTCACCGCAACTTGTGCGGCAATATTAACATTGTATGGCTGCTTAATCCTCATTAAATGCTCAACGATTTCTTCAGGGAAAAAGCCGTATCCCACCCGCAGGCCGGCCAACCCGGCCCATTTACTGAAAGTGCGCAAGATCACCAGATTATTATACTTTCTCACCAATCCAGCCATCGTAATATTACTGAACTCAAAATAAGCCTCATCCACCACCACTATTTTCCCTGTATCGAGGAGACTGACCACGTCCTGCTCGCCGGTAACATTTCCTGTCGGATTATTGGGAGAAGCGATAAAAATTATCTTCGTTTTCTCGCTCAGGGCCTTTATCACAGCCGCCGTGTCTACAGAAAAATCCTCTTTTCTGGGAACCTGAACTATCTTTCCCCCGCAGATATCCGTGCAAAAGGGATACATGCCAAATGTAGGCGGACAATTAACAACCTCATCCCCGGGCTCAAGAAAAAGCCTTAGAAGCAAATCTATCAACTCGTCACTGCCAGCCCCACAAAGGATCTGGCGACGGTCTATGCCTGTATACTGTTCCAGGAGCTCCTTTAGCTCCCTTTGCTCTGGATCAGGATAAATATGGTAATGCGGATACTCCGCCAAAGCGCGGTAAACTTCGGGGGAACAACCATAAGGATTCTCATTGCCATCCAGCTTAAGTATCTTCCGGCCGATTCGTCGTTCCAGTACGTCTACAGGCTCAACAGGGATGTACTTGCCCTTATCTGCGATATCCGAACGGATCAGCCTGTTAATATCCATCATGCTTTACTGTTCCTCCGTCCTGCAGGCTATAGCCCTGGCATGCGCATCCAGCCCCTCGGATTCCGCTATAACCATAGCCGCATCAGCCAGCTCTCGCAAAAGAGCTTCATCCAGATCAACAAAATTGCTGAACTTCAAGAAATCATCAACGCCAAGCGAAGAGCTGAAACGAGCACTGCCCCCCGTAGGCAGAACATGACTCGGCCCGGCTATATAATCGCCAATAGCGACAGGAGAATCTCCCCCCACAAAAATACAACCGGCGTTACGTATTTCAGCCAACAAAGAGGCCGCGTTCTCTGTCGCGAGGGAAAGGTGCTCCGGAGCAAAGAGATTTACCAGATCAACCGCTTCGCCAAGATCACTAACAATAATAATCATGCTCTTATCAAGTGCCCCGGCAATAATGGAGGCCCGTCCGGCCAATTTTATTTGCCTGTGAATTTCCTCTTCCACCTGATCAGCCAGGACCGGAGAGGTAGTAACCAGGACAGCCTGCGCTAAGGCGTCGTGTTCCGCCTGCGCCAGCATATCCGCGGCGCAGAATTTCGGACTGGCTTTTTCGTCAGCAACAATCATTATTTCACTGGGTCCCTGCAGCCCGTCTATGCCCACAGTGCCGTAAACTGCCTTCTTGGCCAGTACGACAAAAATGTTGCCAGGCCCGCAGATCTTGTCCACCTTAGGCACGGACCCAGTGCCGAAAGCCATAGCAGCGATAGCCTGAGCGCCTCCTATTTTAAAGACGCGCTGAACACCAGCCATATCTGCCGCCACCAGAGTGGCCGGCGGAAGCACCCCTTCTTTATTGGGCGGTGACGTCATAATGATTTCCTTTACGCCTGCCACTCGAGCAGGAATGGCGGTCATCAACACCGTAGAAGGATATGCGGCGGTGCCTCCGGGAACATAAACGCCTGCTTTCTCCATGGGAAGAAGATGCCTTCCCATATTCGGGCCGAAGGAAACCAATCCTTTATCCCGCATACAGGACAGATGAAAATCTCGTATCCTGTCTGAAGCCAGCTTAAGAGCTGAAACCAACTTTTTATCTATCGTCTTGTAGGCAGTCTGAATTTCTGCTCTGCTTACCTCCAGCGAAGCAAGCTCAACGCCATCCAGTTCCCTGGTATATCTGAACAGAGCCTCGTCGCCTTTAGCACGGACATTGTTGATAATCTTCCGCACGATCTGTTCCGCAGAATTTGTCTCGCCAAAATCAGCAAGAAACCCTCCCGAGATTCTCCTGACCAATAACTCCCTGGCCTGAGCAAAGCTTTCTATCCTGATCATAACAACCCTTTCTGCAAAACTTGAATGATAGAGGCAATTTTTTCTTTCTTGCCGGGACGGCTTGCGGTATCCTTGTTGCCAATAACGCAAGCCGCAGATTCAAAAAGCACAGCTATTACCTTCAGATTATGTTTCGCCAGCGTTTTTCCGGTCTGGACATTGTCGATAAGCAAGTCCGCATCTTCAGGCAAGAAAGCCTCGCTGGACCCGCAGGTTGGTATCAGTTTGTACGGACAGAGCCGATTATCCTGCAAATATCTATCAGCAATGTTCACATACTCCGAGGCTACCCTGAGCGGCGTAAGCTTTCCCTGTTGAACAAGCAGCCGCAACTCGTCTATACCGGACACGGGCATGTCGCCATTCACTGCCGCCACAACCCTGACCATTCCAAATCCCAAATCCAGCATGTTAATCACCGGGCTGGCGGGAAAACGGCTTTTGTGGTCAAGCAGCCAATCTTTGCCGGTTATTGCCAGATCAAAATTGCCGTTCGCCACCTGCAACGGCATATCCTGCGGCCTGATCACCTTTACAGCGACCCCTGCCAACCCAATGGAAGGACGCTGCCGCAGAGGACTCAAAGCGTACTCCTGCGGGGCAATCCCGGCTTTCTCTAAAAATTGCACGGCAGGCTTTTGCTGATGCCCATCAGGCAAAGCAAGACTGGTAGCGGTTATATCCGGGATCGCTCGCGTGGTAGAAACAACGGGAGAGCATTCTCCCTCTTGCTCTGTTTGCACCGCTGCCCGGGGCGCAATGGAAATAGAGGAACTCAAGCGAGAAAGCACAGGACTCAAATCTTTGGTCCTCAAACTTTCTCTGTTGGCAATCAAAAAAGAGCCGGCGGATAAAATCATCTTTTGGGCAACCATTCCCCATTTTTCAATTTCCCTCTCGCTTTCTGCCCACAAAACAGCCATATCTGCATTTTCCGGCAAATAAGTATCGGCCACTCCCCGAACGGGGAAAATCCTGAAAGACCTCAGCCTGCTATCCAGGGCAAAGGACATGGCTAAATTAGGATACTCGCTAACTATACGCCAGTTGCCCCTTCCGGCCAGCGAATTCGCTATCTCGCCACATACATCATCCAGGGAAATCGCATAAATGCCCCCTTCTCCATAGTTCAAATTCGCTACCTTTATCAAATCGCTACAGGGATACTTAACCAGAAATTCTTCAATCCAATCCAGCCCGCATATTCCCAGGTCGTAGTTACCCATAGCTACCTGCACCGGTATGTCTTTTTCTTGAAATATCCTGGCCGATAAAGAGGGAATTTTCGCCGAAGAAAGGCGGTAATCCCTCGTTTTACTGCTGTAACCATCGAGACCCAGCTCCGCTTTACTGATCAGGCCGGCCGTCGCCGGCAATAACCTGCCCTTAGGTAAAGCAAACCTGAAACAATCATTACGCTTGTCCACAGGCAAACTACGCCTGCTCTCCCAATAGAGCAAGCACTCCTTCGACAGATGCTACCTCCTGCCGCGTGCTTTTTGGCCCGGTAACAACTATAAACGATGCCGGATCATCTACGGAAATAGCAACACCACGGGAACCTTCAGGTGCTTTTTCGCGCGCGTTAAACTCAAGCTCCACCGCATATCCCGCCTCCCGCAATGCTCGTGCCAGAACAAAACAGGTCTGCTCCGCTTCGGAATTCCCCCCGTTGCTTTTAACCGTAGCCACCTTTTCTGCCTGTCCTTCCACTTCATCGGGAAGCATGTCCGCCACGGAATCAAGATAGAACGCAAACCCGCAGGCAGGAACCTTCTCTCCCCCTAGAAGAGGAATTAAATCGTCATATCTCCCCCCTCCTCCTATTTTCCTCCCCCCGGATAGCAGTTGAAAACAGATCCCCGTATAATACTCAAATCCCTGCGCCGCGGTGAAATCGACCTGATAATCACAATTCATACGCTCCAGGAAAGCCATGACGCTGCCAAAACTATTCAGGCTCTTCTTAAGAGATGCAGAGGAACTGGCCGCCAGCGACTCGACATTATGGAGAAATGCGTCGTTTATCATACTGATCTCTGCCAACGACGAAAGCTTCATTTCACCAATCAACGCCTTCGCCAAACCGGCATGAGATAACCTTAACTCAAGATCATTGAGCCCGAGTTCCTGTACGATTTCTCTGGCCAGCAAGATCATCTCCACATCCGATACCACTCCCCCACCCCCCAGAAGCTCGACGCCACACTGCCAGCGCTCTCTATTTTCTTTTCCCGTTCCCTCAAAAACAAAGGTGTCAGCTACATAGAACAATCGGGACATGTCCCTGCTGCTCAGATTGTCAATATACAACCTGGCAATAGGGATGGTAACATCCGGCCTGAGAACAACCCTTTCTCCGCTCCAGCCATCCCAGTCAAGGAAAGAATACACCTTGCTCAGCATGGATGGCGTGAGCGTCCCCGCGGAAGTGAAAAGATCCATATATTCCAGAACAGGCGTCCTGACCTCCTGAAAGCCCCACTTCCGGCAACAGGAACGGAAGGTATCCTCCGCACGGCGAAAACGCCTCATGTCGGGAACGAGAAGATCCCGCATCCCCTTACACTTTCTATTTGTCTCTTTTTTCATAACTATCAGGTTCGCCCATTGTATACTAACCCCTCTCCCCCCTTCAATCTTATTTACATTACACTAAACTCCGGTATTCTCAGAAGGAGACTCCGTTCCCGGCAAGGCATTTACCACAGGCTACCTTTCGTTTTGAAACTAAGCTATACTGTAGCACAGGGGAATTCTATGGCAAAAGCAAAAAAAGTAATCAGAGTTTTTTCGTTATCTCTATTCGCCCTGGCGATATCTGGCAACCTGATAGCAAGCCAGGTCGTTTCCAGCGCTCCCGAGACAGGCATTGAAATTCTCCAGGTGGAAGGCAACATCGTGCCGGTGACGGCAGATTATATCGATAGAGGAATTACACAGGCAGAGAAAAATGGAGCCAGTGCCTGCGTGATCGAATTAAACACCCCCGGCGGGCTGCTCTCTTCGACGGAGAGAATTGTAGAAA
>DKFF01000038.1:0-610 GCA_002452795.1 Dehalococcoidia bacterium UBA6803 | reverse complement strand
TCGGCAGGAACTTTTATTACGCTGTCGGCACATGTCGCCGCTATGACTCCGGGTACCACTATCGGAGCTGCTCATCCTGTGAGCGGTGGAGACCAGGAAATTCCAGAGGACCAGATGAAGAAGATAACCGAATTCTCCGCCATGTGGATGAGAACTATCGCCGAAGAGCGCGGCCGTAACGCGGACGAGGCGGAGCTTGCCGTAACAGAAAGTAAGTCTTTCACCGATACCGGTGCTTTGGAAAGCGGCCTTATTGACCTGCGAGCCGACGATCTGGAAAGCCTGCTGGACATGATCAATGGCACAACGGTCACCCTGTCCAATGGCCAGGAGGTTACAATCGATACCAGCGATTACCAGACGAAGCGCAATGAGATGAACAGCGTCGAGCAGTTTCTGCATGTTATCAGTGATCCCAATATCGCCTATCTGCTGCTCAGCCTGGCCTCCATAGGCCTGATCACCGAAATCTCCAGCCCGGGACTGATCTTCCCCGGGATTGCCGGGGGTATCAGCCTGATCCTGGGGTTTTACTCTTTGAGCGTACTGAACGCTTACTGGGGAGGAGTAGCGCTTATCCTGCTCGGTGTCGGTCTTTTCGTGGCGGAAA
>DKFF01000041.1:37423-40311 GCA_002452795.1 Dehalococcoidia bacterium UBA6803 | reverse complement strand
TCCTCCTCTTGTTCGAGATGCGAGAGGGTATGTGAGAATAAGGAGAAGGGCAATAACTTGGTGGGATAGAGTTTTGGTGTGATTAACTAAATTTCAATGCAACAAACTGGTGATGTATAATGAGAAATAACTATTTTGGAGAGAATATGAAATCGTTAGTAATTTATTATTCCTTGACAGGTAAAACAAAGTTGGTGTCTGAGATAATCGCCGAAGCACTGGATTCAGCGCTATTGGAGATTGAAGAGACAAGTCTCAGAAAATTAGGTCATTTAACTTATTTGACCGGGGCTTTTGCAGCTATAACGAACAGGGGAAGTAAGATAAATCCCATAGATATCGACTTAGAGCAAATTGAAACGATATTCATTGGTTCTCCAATCTGGGCTTCGAGACCAACACCAGCTATTAATTCATTCATATATCAAACTAATTTTGAAGGTAAGAGTGTTATCCCCTTCCTTACAATGGGGGGAGACAAGTCAGATAAAGCTTTGAAAAATATCACGACAAAAATTGAAAAAAGACGAGGGCAAGTTATCAGTTCTTTTACAATACAAACATATAATTTCACCGATGATGAAGTCAGAGCTAAGTCTAAAGATGCTATAAAGGAATATTTAAAGTAGGAATGCTTCGTTTATATGTGCAGCTACTGTTATGAATTAAACAAAGTGGCAGCGGCGGGATTCGAACCTGCGACCAAGGGCTTATGAGTCCCCTGCTCTACCTCTGAGCTACGCTGCCTCAGAAACGTAGTCTAGCATCAGCCACGAGAAACGGTCAATTCACACTTAGAGGCAAGTTCCCGCCCGCAACTTATGTCAAACAGGCAAATCACTCCGTGAGCTTTTGCAGCTTGTCCGGGCTCTCCAGCCGGTCGATATAAACAAACCCATCAAGATGGTCTATTTCATGCTCCAGCGCCTGCGCCAGCAGGCCCTCTCCCTTAATGCGAAACTCTTTGCCTTGCCTGTCTTTGGCCTTGACCTTAACCGTCACCGCACGCTTAACTTCGCCGACATACCCTGGCGCACTCAGGCAGGCCTCCTCCAGTTCTCTCTCCCCCCACCTCTTTACCACCTCCGGGTTGATTAAGACAATGATTTCCTCTTCAGGTATTTCAATCACCGCGACGCGCAAAGACACCCCCACCTGCGGGGCCGCCAGCCCCACCCCCGAAACCGCCCGCATGGTCTCAATCATGTCGTCAATCAGCTTCTGCAAAGAGCTGTCAAAGCTGGTTACTTTATGAGCTTTCTGTCTTAAGACAGGATCGGGCACAGCACAAATCTTCATCACTGCCATATCAGCTAGAATTATATCTATGTCACTCCCTTAGGGTCAACATCCACAAGCCAGCCCTGGTGCAGATCCAGCCTGGAGATGAGTGCCACGGGGTTTTGCCCCCTGAGGATAATCTGCCAGAAAAATTTGTCCCTGATTTTTGAAACAAAAGCAGGAACAGGGCCGATCATTTTTATATCCTCCCTGCCACTCCTGGCTATCTCTTCCACAATAAGTTGCCCTATTCTTTCCGCCTCTCTGGAGCATTTCTCGCTGCTGGCGTGGGCATAAATCAGGCGCACGAAGCGGCTGAAAGGTGGATAGTTGCACTGGCGCCGATATTTTATCTCCTGCTCGTAAAAACGGGCGTAGTCGTATTCGGCAGCCGCCCGGATAGCGTAGTTTTCAGGAGTATATGTCTGAATAATTACCCGCCCTTCCTCCATGCCCCGCCCGGCCCGACCCGCCACCTGGCAGAGAAGCTGAAAGACACGCTCACCTGCTCGAAAATCAGGAAAATTCAGGCCGGTATCCGCACTAACCACCCCGGCAAGGGTTACCCGGGGAAATTCCAGCCCCTTCGCTATCATCTGTGTGCCCACCAGAATATCCGCCTGGTGCCGGCGAAATCTTTCCAGCAATTTATCGTGAGTATCCCGCCCTGTAACAACGTCTCTGTCCCAGCGCAACACTCTCGCCCCAGGAAAAAGCTTTTCCACTTCGTCCACCACTTTTTGCGTGCCGACGCCAAAGAACCTGAATTGCCTGCCCATACATCGCGGGCAGAAATGAGGAACGGGCACGGCGTAACGGCAGCGGTGGCAGATTAATTTTCGCTCCACAGAGTGATAGGTAAGCGCCACAGAACAATGCGGGCAACGAAAGACAAATTTACACTGACGGCATTGAACAAAAGTGGCAGAACCCCGGCGATTGAGAAACAGGATACCCTGCTCCCCCTTCTCCAGGACACTCCCGATAGCTTCGACAAGAGAGCGACTGAAAATGCCCCTGACGCCTGCTTTAAGCTCCTCCCGAAAGTCCACCACCTCTACGCGGGGGAGGGGGGAGACGCCGCGGGGCGTAATCCTTTCCTCCATCTCCAGAAGCCGATACTTTCCGGTCCGCGCCCGGTAAAAGCTCTCAACATCGGGCGTAGCGCTGCCCAATATAACACACGCCCCGCCGAGCTCAGCCAGCTTAAGAGCCACTTCCCTGGCATGGTAACGCGGCGTTTTGTCCTCCTGTTTATAGGTCCACTCATGCTCCTCGTCAAGAATAATAAGGCCGACGTTCTCCTGGGGCGCAAACAGCGCACTCCTCGGTCCGATAACCACATCACATTCGCCTTTTTGTATCCGCCACCATTCGTCAAACCTCTCTCCCTCGGAAAGCCCGCTATGTAAAACAGCCACCCTCCCGGGAAAACGAGACAGAAATCTCTCCACCGTCTGGCGGGTGAGCGATATTTCAGGGATAAGGCAGATGCCTTTCTTGCCCGCAGCAACCACCTCTGCCAGCGCCCGCAAATAAATCTCGGTCTTGCCGCTACCCGCAATGCCAAAGAGAAGAAAAACCTCCGGGACGGCCGCACCCTTCTC
>DKFF01000041.1:0-37407 GCA_002452795.1 Dehalococcoidia bacterium UBA6803 | reverse complement strand
AGCCGTGGCGGCAAAGCAGAAACGGTCTCTATATCAGCCAGAGGATTACGCCTGACCGTCACTTCTTCCCTGGCAACCAGCCCCTTCCGCTCCAGGGCCTTTATCACGCTATCGGAACAAGGCAGCTCCTTTTTGAGATAAGTTGCGGAAACAAGCCCATGCTCCAGCAGAAATTTCAACACCTCTGCCTGCTTGCGCCCTCTGGCCTGATGCAGTCGCTCCGCCTCTTCACAAACCTTTTCCCGCCCAACAACTAGCTTAATATAAGGAACCTTTTTAGGACCCACCCCGGTTCCCTTCACCTCCCATCTCTTCTCTATCAGGTGTTGCTGGAGCAGCCAACTTGTGGCCCGCCGGGCCGCCGGCTGTCCTATTTTCCTTCCCAGGCTCTCCAGGCTGCTTTTCCCCTCCTCCTTGATCAAACAAAAAGCCTTTTCATATTCCGGAGGCAGAGCACCCGCGCTTGCACAGGAGCCGGTAACCTGGAAATAAACGGCGGCTTTACGCCGAAGCCCCGGAGGCAACATCAAGGACAGGGCGGCATAGAGGGAAGAAAAATAATGCTGGCTGATCCATTCCGCCAGATCTATCTGCAAGGAGGAAAGCGGGGGGAAAGAGGTAACAGCATCGGCAATCTCCCTGGTTGCTTCAGAAACGGGTTGCCTCCCTGTCTCCACAACGATTCCCTGGACAACCCTGGAACCGAAAGGAACCCAGACTGCCTGCCCAGCTTCAACACGCAGGGACAGCGGAACGCTGTAAGAAAAAGTGGACCGCCCGGCAGGGGAATTGACCGCTACCTCAGCATAATCCATCAAGAGAGTCTCCTCTCTCCCGATAACAATTCATCCCAAATTCAGAGAGAGTACACGAGCAAACATATTGTGAAGAGACATAAATCGCCTATTCCTGCTGCTCCTGAGAAGACGTGGCAGGCATTGCCGCTGCCTCTGCTTGCGCTGGCACAACCTGCTCGGATATGCTCACCTTGCTCTGGCGCTCTTTAAGCCTGGACTGTTTCACGCTGAGCTTGCGCAGATAATAAAGCTTGGCCCGGCGCACTTTCCCGTGCCTCAATACCTCTACCTTTTGAATCAGAGGAGACTGAAAAGGGAAAACTCGCTCTACTCCCACGTTATAACTTACACGCCTCACAGTGAAGCTGCCACCGTCCACACCTTTCCTGACCCCGATAACCAGCCCCTGTAATTGCTGCAGTCGTTCCCTGTCTCCCTCTTTGACCTTCAGGCTGACATTAACCGTATCACCGGGGGAAAGCTCAGGGATTTCCCGGTTAACTTTAGGCTCAACCAGTGACTTTATGTTCATCTTTACTCCTCCTTCTCACCTGAAAGAAATGTTTTCTGTAACAGATCCGGCCGTAATCTGGCCGTGCACAAACTTGCTTGCTGCTCTCGCCAGCAGGCAATCTCCGCATGGTTTCCCGAAAGCAAAACCGGCGGCACAGGCCACCCACGAAATACCTGCGGTCTGGTATACTGAGGGTACTCCAGAAGTCTCCCCTCACTATGAGACTCCATGTTCAGCGACTCTGCGGAGCCAAGCACACCCGGTATCAGCCTGGCTACAGCGTCCACCACCACCATTGCCGCTATTTCTCCTCCGCTGAGCACATAATCTCCTATACTGATCTCATCGGTCGCCAGATATTGACACACCCTTTCGTCAACCCCTTCATAGCGACCACAAATCAAAATCACATTGGGAAATAAGGCTATCTCTCCAGCGACCTGCTGATTAAAAAGCCTTCCTCTCGGTGTCAGGAAAATAACCGGCACTTCCTCCAGTCCGATTTCCTTCTTTACCGCTTCAGCCGCAGCAAAAACAGGCTCCGGCTTGAGAACCATTCCAGGTCCTCCTCCATAAGAATAATCATCCACAATATGATGCTTGTCCGGGGCATAATCCCGGATATTATGCACCATAACATCCAACAGCCCCCGTTGCCTGGCACGACCTATGATGCTCTGGTCAAACGGAGAGAGAAACATCTCAGGGAAAAGAGATAGTATATCAACACGCATCCAATTCCTCAACGATAAGCTACCCAAGCCACGCCTATCTTATCATATGCCAGATTACGGAAAAAGTTGTCTCTCACGACACGCGCCAGGGGCCTTCTTGTCTCCGGCAAAAACCAGGAAAATCAGCTTTTTACGTTTTTCTGGCCGAAATATGTCCGAAAGTCGTTACAAAAGGCCAAAAAACGCTTTCAGGGTATTGACAAAAATCACCCCATAAGAGATATAATGATTACGGTGGTGAAAAGTGGGGTAAAGGGGAGAGTTCCCCCAGAAAAAGAGGGGCTGGGGGTTAGCCGCCCTGTTCCTGTTTAGAGGAGAGGAATTTAGATGTTTTTCGGCGAATATCTCTATAAAGTAGATGAGAAAGGAAGGATACCGCTACCGCCTAAGTTCAGGCGTGAGTTGGCAGGGGATGTGATTCTGTCCAAGGGGACAGAAAAAAACATCATCGTCTACCCTTTAGACGAATGGAAGAGGCTGTCCGACGACCTGGAAGCCAAAGTCCTGACACCGGCTAAATTGAGAAGGCTCAAGCGGGATATTTTCGGTTCCGCTTTTGACGCCTCTTTCGACAAGCAGGGCAGAGTAACCCTGCAAGGAACCTTGCGCAGTTATGCCGAAATTGGCGATGCGGCTGTCGTGGTCGGCGTCAGCAACTGTATAGAGATCTGGGACGAAAAATTATGGGCAGAGGAGAAACTGCTGGCAAGCGAACAGGCTAGTGAAATCATTGAAGGAATAGACACACCGTGACAAACATGACTATGACTTTACCGGTTCATATACCCGTCATGCCCACAGAGGTGCTGGCAGGGTTACAGCTTCGACCAGGCGGCCGCTACGTTGACTGCACCGTAGGGCTGGGAGGACACGCGGCATCGATTCTGGAAAAAATTTCACCCGGGGGTAAATTGCTGGGCATTGATATTGACGCTGAAGCCCTGAAAGTGGCCCGCGTCAAGCTTGATAATTACGGAAAGGCAGTAACGCTTGTCAATGATTCCTTCGCTAACCTGGAGGACATCTGTCGCAAACATGATTTTTACCCGGTTGACGGTATTCTTTTCGACCTCGGCGTCTCCTCTATGCAGCTGGATACGGCGGAGCGTGGGTTCAGCTTCCAGCGGGAAGCTCCATTGGATATGCGTTTCGGCAAAGAGCAGGAATTAGCCGCTGCCGATATTGTCAACACATTTCCGGAGCGGGAAATAGCCCGCATACTCAAAGATTACGGAGAGGAACGACACAGCCAGCGAATAGCAAGGTTCATCGTGCAGAATCGTCCTCTCACCTCCACACTGGCTCTTGCCGGGGTAATAGAACACGCGTTAAATAGCAAACGTTCCAGGATTCATCCTGCTACCAGGACATTTATGGCGCTGCGTATCGCCATTAACAAAGAACTGGAAAACCTGAAGAAAGCGCTGGAACAATCCACGAACCTGCTTGGTTTTCGTGGCAGATTAATGATTATCAGCTATCATTCACTCGAAGACCGTATATCCAAGCAATTTCTGCAGCGCGAGGCCAGCAGTTGTTTGTGTCCTCCAAACACAATGGTATGTTGCTGCGGGCATGTCCCGACTTTAAAGCTCATCTCCAGAAAGGTAATCAAACCATCCTCACTGGAAGTGGAGATGAATCCTCGCAGCCGCAGTGCCAAGCTGAGAATAGCCGAGCGCTTGAAATAAAGGTGCACAATTTAACAAATGGCAAACCGTAAAAATGACAGGCGACAGCCACTAAATAGGAGGTGAATATGACCAGGAGAATTATAACAGCCATTGACGTGGGTACGACCAAGATAGCCACTATAGTGGCTAACGCGAAGTCTGAAGACAGCATCGAGATTCTGGGGGTGGGGCTCGCTCCTTCTCACGGCCTGCATAAGGGTATTGTGGTCAATATGGAAAATGCGAAGGCTTCGATCGCGGAATCGGTCAGAGAAGCCGAACAGATTAGCGGCACACGAATAGACTCCGCATGTGTGGGGGTTACGGGAAGACATATAAGCAGTGTTAATAACAAAGGCGTGGTAACGATCCCACACTCAGACCGCATGGTTCGCGCTAAGGACCTGAAACGCGTGCTGTCCGCCGCTCGCAGTATAACCATTCCCGACGGAAAAAAGATACTGCACGCAATTCCCCGTGGCTATACGCTGGATGGATTAGACAGAGTAAACCAACCTGTTGGCATGCATGGCGCCAGATTGGACGCGGAGACCCATGTTATCGTGGCATCAATAGCTTCGGTGCAGAACCTGGCCAAATGCGTTCGTTCTCTCGGCATCGACATTGACGACATGGTTCTGGAACCACTCGCCAGCGGAGAGGCGGTATTAACTCCACAGGAAAGGGAGACAGGAGTTATCATGGCAGATATTGGAGGGGGCACCACAGATATAGCCGTATTCAAAGGCGGAAGCATTTACCACACTGCAATTCTTCCTGTTGCCGGGTATCAGCTAACCAGCGACATTTCTATTGGCTTAGGTCTCCCCTTCAACGTGGCTGAAGCGATGAAGAAGAAATACGGAAACGTAACTCCCGGGCTGGATTTCGAGACAGCAGAAGTGGAGATGGGAATAGAAAATGGACACAGTGGTTCCTATCGTGACTTGTGCACTATCGTCCGCTCTCGAATAGAGGAACTTCTGGAGCTCGTGCTCCTGGAAATGCCCGTCAGTGATTATGCTTCCCTGGCACCGTGTGGATTGGTACTGACTGGTGGATCCTCCAACATGGCCGGGTTAGACGCACTGGGACAATCCAAAATAGATATTCCTGTGCGCATAGGAAGACCGCTGAATGCAAATATCTATGGAATAACCGACATACTCCATGACGCAGCCTATGCTACCACCGTAGGGCTGATACTCTGGCAGACAAGAAACAATGGAACGTCTGCCTGGCAGGAGAAGAACAGGGCAGGTATTTTCAGTACTTTCGCCGGTTTAATCAAGAGAATATTTCGTTAGAGAAGAATAAAAAGAACACTTTCCATAAAAGGAGGAAGACGATGTCAAAAGCAATCTATACTCAGGCACCAGCGAAAATCAAGGCCATCGGGATAGGGGGAGGAGGCTGTAACGCCATTACCCGCATGTACCGGGAAGGGATTAAAGGCGTTGATTTCATCGCCATGAACACAGATGCTCAAGCTTTGGCTTTAACTGAAGTCCCTACCAAAATCCAGTTGGGAGAAAAACTGACCAGAGGACTGGGAGCTGGAGGTGACCATAAGATGGGAGCCAAATCGGCCGAAGAAAGCCGCCAGGTAATAGAAGATCTGATTGAAAATGTGGATATGGTCTTCGTCAGCGCTGGTATGGGTGGCGGCACCGGTACAGGCGGCGCGGCCATAGTGGCCGAAGCAGCGAAAAAGTCAGGGGCGCTCACCATAGGAGTCGTCACCAAGCCTTTCGGCTTTGAAGGCAAACATCGCACTCAGGTAGCAGAAGAGGGCATCCTCAATCTGGCCGACAAAGTAGATACCCTCATTATCATTCCCAATGACCGCCTTCTGGAACTCTGTGATGCTAAGACCAATATCGATAGTGCTTTCAAAATGGCTGACGATGCCCTCAAACTAGGTGTCCAGTCCATCTCCGAAGTAATCACCGTGCCGGGTTTAATCAACCTGGACTTTGCCGACGTACGGTCCATTATGAAGGATTCCGGCCCTGCCTGGATGTCTATAGGTAAAGGCAGCGGGCAAAATCGCGCCGCCGAGGCGGCTAAAGCCGCTCTGGCAAGCCCGCTTCTTGACGTTTCCATAAGCGGATCAACAGGGGTACTGTTCAACGTTACGGGCAGTTCTAACCTTACCCTCTTCGAATGCAACGAGGCTGCTAATGTGATTAGCCAGGCAGTTCATCCCGACGCCAACATCATCTTCGGAGTGGTTTTTGACCCGGATATGGAAAATGAGGTGCAGATCACTATAATCGCCACAGGCTTCAGCAATCAGAGAGGCAAAAGCACTCTCAATGAAGCAGAGCTTCTCCGTCTCATACGGGGCGAAAGCACCGTCCTGGATGCCCCATCTTTCATGCGTCGTTCTGATCATTATTCATCGCAGCGACAAGCACCTGCCCCCAGGCACCTCGGCGCCACAGTAAAATCCAACGTGACAAATTTCTCTCGTCAATAAAACTTTCTCAACAAAACCTCATTAAAGAAAAAGGCGGGGGAAATACCCCGCCTTTTTCTTTGTTCTTTTCCAAATTGTTTGTATAATGCTATATATGGTGCTGACACGGGCAAAAAATACAATCCCTTGAAGAAAAATGCAATGTCCTAATTGCGGAAAACTAAAATCCCGGGTGATAGACTCGCGTAGTTTCAGAAATGGGACAAGACGCAGAAGGCAATGCTCCATCTGCGGTTCCCGTTTTACCACCTATGAACGGATTCAACCGTACGGCATTTTCGTCATCAAAAAAGACGGGCGACGCGAACAATTCAGCCGGGATAAACTTGCCACGGGTATCCGCAAAGCTTGCGAGAAACGCCCTTTACCAACAGGCGCTATCGATAAACTCATAGACAGTATAGAAAACAGCGTCTTCCATCAGGGGAAGCACGAAGTTCTCAGTTCCTATCTCGGAGATCTGGTAATGAAAAACTTGCGTAAGCTGGACCATGTAGCTTACATTCGTTTTGCCAGCGTCTACCACGAATTTGCCGATATCGGAGTGCTGAAACATGAAATAGATACCCTGGTAGATCATTCCCCTGCAAAATCAACAAACCAGTTGCCTCTTCTGCCGCTGGAGGAGAAGAAGCCACCACAAAATCCCGAGTGAAATAAGGGGAAGAAAATGGGCAGCGCAAGAAAAAGTTATTATCAAGCCTTAAAACAGATATCCAAAACCGCTAATTCATCCCTTACTTTAAGAAAGACCTTTAATGCCACCGCCAAAAACATCATTTTGGCAACGCAAGGAGACGGTTGCCGCATTGCTATTCTTAATTCTCAAAAAAAATACCTCATTACTATAGGAGCTCACGGCCTCAGCGACCGTTATCTCAAAAAAGGCCCTCTTTACGCCTTTGAAAGATCGCCGGCGGCATCGCCTGATGAAATAGTATTTATTCCTGATACCAGCAGAGACGACAGGATCCAGCATCCCTTGATAGCACAAGAACAAAGGATAACTTCCATATTGGGAATACCCATTCTCAGGGAAGGAAAACTCATCGGGGAAATCAGGGTTTACACTCATAAGTTTCACCAGTTCTCGGGAAAGGATAAGGAATTTCTCCTGACTGTAGCTAATATGAGCGCCACTATCCTGGAACGGGAGGAGCTTCTGCAAACATTCCGGGAGAAAAAAACACTGAAGAAAAAACAACCGGAAGCAACCCAGGGGCAGCTCACATATACGACATCATTGAAACCAACTGAATTTGCTCACCCTAGCGAAGAAGAGTTTGCCCGGCTCCTGGATTTCTTCCGCATTGAATGGCTTTATGAACCTCAATCATTTCCCCTCAAACAAGAGGGCGAACGGGTCATCGAGATGTTCACTCCCGATTTCTACTTACCGGACTTAAATCTTTATATTGAACTCACTACTTTAAAACAAAACCTGATGACGGAGAAACACCATAAGCTACGACAATTAAAAAAACTCTATCCCGAAATCAATATCAAGCTCATCAATAAGAACGACTACACCATGTTACTATCAAAATATGGTTTCGCTTCACCGGACGAAGCCAGCCTGCAGAGCGTCAGCCGGATGCTCTTCAGCCATAGCCAAATCCAGCGAAGGGTAACCTCTCTTGCCAAGCAAATCTCGCGCGACTACGCTGGGCAACAGCTTGTCCTGGTAGGCATTCTAAAAGGAGTTATCTGCTTTATTTCCGACTTGATGCAACACTTATCGTTGCCTGTAACCCTTGAGTTTATGTCTGTATCCTATTTCAAAGGAGATGAGGGCACGGTCGAAGTCACTAAAGCTCTCGACAACAGCATCGCTGGGAAAAATGTTCTCATGGTCGAGGACATCATTGACACCGGCATGACTCTACATTACGTTCTGGGACAACTTGCCGCCCAGAAACCGGCTAGCTTGCGTGTTTGCACTCTGCTTGACAAGCGAGTGCGTCGTCTCGCAAACATCCCTCTGGATTACATAGGTTTTGAAATTCCTGATGAATTCGTTATCGGTTACGGATTAGATCACAAGGGCAAATATCGCAACCTGCCCTTTATCGGCGTGCTGAAACACCAGAACACCCTTTGATTGATAACTACCTTCAGGATAACACAGCCGGGACATTTCTCAGGTTACGGCGGGGATAAGGGGTTACATGAAAAGGGATAAGACATGGGGCACAAAAAAGCCCCGAGTAATCTCGTTTTTTTTCCTTGACCTCTCTTCGCCTCCCACCTTCTCAGACTTCTGCTTACCTTGTACTGAGTTTTGCCCCAATACCTCTTCGGCTTCCATCCCCCGATGTTCGGTTTCCTCCAGTCAAGTTTTTTACTTGATCACTCGGGACAATGTTAGAGTAGCATATGCTTTGCCTCTTGTCAAGGGGGGTCTTGTTAAAAACTTGACAAACACCAACCGCCATCCATAAAATAAGCCCACAATTGAATAGGGGAAAGGCTGAGAACAGGAGTAGTACAATCTGAGGCGGAGTTCAGAGAGTCGGGGAAGGTGTGAGCCGATACTTGCGCAAGATTGGAATGGACCTGGGAGCTGCGGGCTGAAAAGGCGTGGTGCCTGAGTAGGTTTTGCCGGAGGGGCGCCGTTATAAGCCCGGGATATTGAGACAGGAAGGGAAAGTATATGCTGTCTCTGTATCTAAATTGAAGATGGCTGAAGTTTTTGCTACCTTGCCAAAACCTCAGTTAAAAAGGGTGGCACCGCGAAGATTAAATCTCTCGCCCCTTGGGGGCGAGAGATTTTTGTTTTAAGCAGGGAGATGAATAACATGTATCACCCGAGTTTGGAAAAAATTCGACAATTAGAGGAATACGGAAACCTTGTACCGATTTATCGGGAAGTCAACGCGGACACAGAAACACCTGTGTCCGCTTATCTCAAAATAGCCCGAGGGGAATACTCTTTCCTCCTGGAGAGTGTCGAGGGAGGGGAACGACTGGCCAGATACAGCTTTATCGGCACCGAACCATCATCTATACTGAAAACAGAGGCAGAAGAGCAAATAGATCCTCTTTTCCTGATTGAAAAAGAGTTAAACCTTTACCATGCTGTACCAGTTGCAGGATTGCCCAGATTCCACGGAGGAATGGTAGGCTATATCAGCTACGAGGTTGCACGCTATTTTGAGGAATTACCCGTACCTGATAGCGACCCCGTGGAGCTTCCTGAATCCGTGTTCATGATGGCTGACACCCTGCTCGCTTTTGACCATCTCACGCATAAAATCAAGATTATCTCACACGTCAGACTGGACAGCGACATAGATGCGGCGTACCACGAAGCTACCAAAAAAATCGACATCCTGGCTGATAGATTAAAGCAACCACTGCATACTGAAGAAAAAGAAGGGATTCCTTCAATAAAACACGAGATTTCATCAAACTTCTCGCCCGCAGAATTCTATTCTGTAGTAAACAAAGCCAAAGAATATATTTATGCAGGCGATGCTATTCAGATTGTCTTATCACAACGTCTGGCAAGACACACACATGCCGCCCCCTTTGCCATATATCGAGCGTTACGCTCCATTAACCCTTCTCCGTATATGTATTATCTTCAAATGAACAACTTCTGTATCGTAGGAGCGTCTCCCGAACTTCTAGTACGGCTGGAGGAAGGAACAGTATCCAACCATCCTATCGCTGGCACGAGGCCCCGGGGGAAAGATCCCGTTGAAGACTTAGCACTGGAAAAGGAACTCAGGGAAGATGAAAAGGAATGTGCTGAACATATTATGCTCGTTGATCTAGCTCGCAATGACGTAGGAAAAGTCAGTCAGATAGGCACGATAGAGATAACCCAACTCATGGATGTGGAACGCTATTCCCATGTGATGCATCTGGTATCTCACGTGCAGGGAAAAGTGCAGGAGGGGCTATCCCAATTCGACGTTTTCCGTGCTTGCTTTCCGGCAGGCACAGTCTCCGGCGCCCCTAAAATCCGGGCGATGGAAATTATTACTGAACTGGAAAAGGAAAAACGGGGGCCTTACGCCGGAGCGGTAGGTTATTTCGGGCTTTCAGGGAATATGGACACAGCCATCACCATTCGTACCCTCTTTCTTAAAGACAATATCGCTTATGTGCAAGCAGGATGCGGGATCGTGGCCGACAGCGTTCCGGAGAGCGAATACCTGGAGTCATTAAACAAGGCACAGGGAATGTTTTCTGCTATAGATCAAGCGGAGAGTGATTAGCATGATTTTGCTGATAGATAACTACGATAGCTTTACATACAATCTTTTTCAATATCTCTCCGAGCTGGGAGAGGAGGTAAAAGTATACAGGAACAACAAAATAACTCTGAACGAGATTGAATGCCTCTCACCAAAGCGCATCGTTATTTCGCCCGGTCCCGGCATCCCTGAGCAGGCCGGCAACTCCAACGAAGTCATCCGCCACTTCGGCGACCGTATTCCCATTCTAGGAGTCTGTCTTGGTCACCAGTGTATAGGCTACAGCTACGGAGCCAAAGTCGGTTCTGCCGGCGAAATTAAGCATGGCAAATTATCTCTTATACACCACGATAACAAAGGCTGTTTTGCTGGATTGCCAAACCCCTTTAGCGCCATCCGCTACCATTCCCTGGCAGTAATACGCGACAGCTTGCCTGCCTGCCTGGAAATAAGTGCATGGACGGCAACTGGCTTAATTATGGGTCTGCGCCACCGTCAATTTCCCGTGGAAGGAGTGCAATTTCACCCCGAATCCATTATGACCAAAGAGGGGAAAAATATCCTCAAAAACTGGCTTGCACAGGAGATCAAATCACCATGATCAGAGAAGCTATCGATTTACTGGTTTGCAGTCAATCACTATCGCTTGAGCAAGCCTCCCTGGTAATGGAAGAGATTATGGAAGGCAAGGCAACACCAGCCCAATTCGCCTCATTTGTCACTGCGCTGCGCATGAAGGGGGAGACGGTAGATGAAATCGCTGGCATGGCAAGCGTTATGCGGGCCAAGGCAATGCCCGTTTACGTTTCCTCGCCAGTTATCGATACCTGCGGCACGGGAGGAGATAAAGCCGGCAGTTTTAATATCTCCACGGCAGCCGCCTTCGTCATTGCCGGAGCCGGGCTCAAAGTAGCCAAACACGGCAATAGGGCTATGAGCAGCCGTTGCGGCAGTGCCGATGTGCTAGAACACCTGGGAGTGTGCATTGATCTCACCGCCGAAAACGTAGTCCGCTGCATAGAAAACGTGGGCATCGGCTTTCTTTTCGCCCCCATCTTTCACCCGGCGATGAAGCATGCTGCATCTCCCCGCCGCGAAATCGGCATCCGTAACGTATTTAACATACTCGGTCCCCTGACCAACCCGGCAGGGGCATGTTTTCAAGTTATAGGCATCCCTTTTGAGGACAAGGGAGAAACAGTTGCTCAGGTTATCAGGCAACTGGGAACAGAGCACTCTCTGGTAGTGCATGGCGCAGACGGCATGGACGAGGTGTCCATCTGCGCTGAATCGTTGATATGGGAGGTTAAGCAAGGCCGGGTTCTGCCGGCATACACCATCTCTCCTGAAGAACTGGGCCTTAAAAGAGCTCGCGCAGAGGAAATTAAAGGGGAGACTCCTGAGAAAAACGCCACGCTATTACGCCAGGCACTGGGGAAAAATAAGGGGGCGGCGCAAGACGTAGTGATCATGAATGCCGCTGCTGCCCTTATCGCCGGAAACAAAGCAAGGGATTTTCAGGAAGGTGTCCTGTTAGCTAAAGAGATTATTGATAGCGGCAGGGCGCTTGACAAGCTCAACGACCTGATTCGGTTCAGCCAGAACTTGAGACAAAGACATTAAATGATACAAAACAGAGCGAAGAAACGAGAAATGCTGGATAGAATTATCACTCGAAAAAAGGAGGAGGTTAGACAGGAGAAATCCATTCTGCCGCTGGAACGCCTTAAAGAGCTTTCTGCTTCCCGTCAGGAAATGCCACTTGATTTTGCCGGTGCTATCAGGGGCAACCGCATCAGCCTGATCGCCGAGGTAAAAAAAGCCTCTCCATCACGAGGGATACTCTGCCTCGATTTTCACCCGGTTGAACTGGCCGTTACTTATGCCAGAGAAGGCGCCGCAGCCGTCTCCGTGCTGACCGATAAAGAGAATTTTGGCGGCAATATTGAATATCTACCAGAGATCAAACGAGCCATTGATATCCCGCTCCTGCGCAAAGATTTTATTCTCGACACATATCAGGTATATGAATCTCACGCCTATAACGCCGATGCCCTGCTACTCATAGCAGCTATCCTGGAGCAGGAACATCTTCAGGATTTACTTGCTCTGAGCCATAGTCTTGGCTTGCAATGTCTGGTGGAAGTCCATAACGAAGTTGATGTGGAAAAAGCGCTGAGGAGCGGCGCAGAAATGATCGGGGTCAATAACCGCGACCTTAAAGATTTCACGATCGATATAAACACGACCGTGAAATTGCGCCCGCTCATCCCCAAAGAAAAGATTGTGGTCAGCGAAAGTGGGATCAGGAACAGAGAAGACGTCGTAAAACTACAAAAGAGTAGTATTAACGCCATCCTCGTCGGCGAAACGCTGGTCACCAGCAGCAATATTCCCGGAAAGATAAGGGAGTTGCTCTCGTGACCAGAGTCAAAATATGCGGCATCAGAGACAAAGCACATGTGCTGGCGGCAGCGACGGCAGGAGCTGATTTTATTGGCATGGTTTTTGCCCCCAGCCACCGCCGGATAACTCCGGCCGAGGCATGTGAGCTATCTTGCGCCGCCAAAAAAGCCAGCAGCACAATGCAGGTGGTAGGTGTCTTTGTCAATGCTCCTGCCTCCGAAGTAAACAGAATCGCTGCTTTATGTGCCCTGGATTGGGTCCAGCTCAGCGGTGACGAGTCATGGGAATACTGTGATGAAATTATCATGCCTATTATTAAAACCATACGAGCAACGCCACAGCATCACGAGGAAATTTACGCCAATGTAGCTACTGGCAACAGGCTGTTCTCCAATCAAGGCTTCATTACGCTGCTTGATTCACACGCCGAGAACGAATACGGAGGAACAGGAACAACCTGCGACTGGGAACTGGCTCATAAGATAGCCAGACAATTCCCGGTAATTCTCGCCGGCGGGCTTACGCCGGAAAATGTCGGTAAAGCTATCAAGATAGCATCACCCTGGGGAGTAGACGTCTCCTCGGGAGTAGAAGTGGCAAAAATTAAGGATACAGGTAAAATACAGGCATTCATTAATGCCGTAAGGAGAGCCGATGACAGCACAAGATAAACCATCGTTCGTTTCTTCCAGCTATTTCGGGCAGTTCGGTGGCAGATTTGCCCCTGAAACACTCGTTCCCGCACTTGACGAACTGACCACTGCTTATAAAAAAATACAGGGCGATGCTTCTTTCTGGTCCGAATTTGATTCCCTGTCTCACGACTATTCTGGCAGGCCAACCCCTCTTTACTTTGCTGAGAAGCTCACTGGTCACTGCGATGGCGCCAGGATATTTCTCAAAAGAGAGGACTTGCTCCATACCGGAGCTCACAAAATAAATAACGCGTTGGGGCAAGGCCTTCTCGCTAAAAAAATGGGCAAGCAGAGAATTATTGCCGAAACAGGAGCGGGACAACATGGAGTAGCCACTGCCACCATATGTGCCAGACTGGGGTTGGACTGTGTTGTTTACATGGGGGAAGAGGACATCAGGCGTCAGTCACACAATGTTTTTCGCATGAAGCTCCTGGGGGCTGAAGTATTTCCCGTATCATCGGGAAGCAAAACTCTCAAAGACGCCATAAATGAGGCAATGAGGGACTGGGTGACCAATGTCAGAAATACTTACTACCTCTTAGGCTCGGTCGTGGGTCCTCATCCTTATCCGACAATAGTGCGGGATTTCCAGACGATAATCGGCAAAGAAACCAGGGAACAAGTCATGGTCAAATGCGGCAGGCTGCCCGATTACATAATTGCCTGTGTTGGCGGCGGCAGCAACGCTATGGGCATTTTCCATCCCTTCCTGAAAGACCCAGAGGTCCAGTTGATAGGAGTAGAAGCAGCGGGTAGAGGCATCGCCGGGGGAAAACACGCCGCTCCGCTAATAGCGGGCAGTATAGGCGTGCTACATGGAGCAAAATCTTATGTCCTCCAAGACGAAGCAGGGCAAATTCGAGAAACAGCGAGTATCGCCGCAGGGCTGGATTATCCCTCTGTAGGGCCGGAACATAGCTATTACAAGGCCGCAGGACGTATTGTTTATGACGCCGTGGAAGATAAAGACGCATTGGCCGCATTTCTCCTCCTCTCCCAAATAGAAGGCATTATCCCCGCGCTGGAATCTGCACACGCCATATCTTATGCCTGCAAGATCGCCAGTTCACTGGGCAAGGACAAAATTATCATAATCAATTTGTCCGGAAGGGGAGATAAGGATATGGATATTGTGTCCGGGGCGATGGAGAAAAAACAATGAGCCGTATTAGTTCTATCTTTGCTCAACCAGGCCATAAAGCTTTTATTGCCTATGTTACAGTAGGTTATCCTAGTATTGAAGCTACCTTAAGCACTGTTTCTTTGCTTGCCGAAAATGGCTGCGACATGATCGAGCTGGGAATACCTTTTTCTGATCCCATTGCGGATGGCGTCACAATACAGAAAGCGAGTTTCCACGCCCTGAAGAAAGGCGTCACGCCGGAACGTTGCCTGGCAGTTGCCAGAAAGCTGAAACAACAGGTCTCTATTCCTTTGACCTTCATGTCATATTTTAACCCGATTCTCCACTACGGCCAGGAAAATTTCTGCAACGATTGTGCTAGCTCGGGTATAGATGGTTTAATCATTCCCGACCTGCCTCCAGATGAAGGAGGCGAACTGGAAAGTTTAACGCAGAAACATAATCTCGACCTTATTTATCTCCTGTCCCCTGCCAGCACGGAGGAGCGCATCCGCCTTATAGCACAGAGATCTCGCGGTTTTATCTACCTTGTTTCTGTCACAGGCGTCACCGGGGCCAGAAACGCACTGCCTTCAGACCTGGAGATATTTTTGCGTAGAGTCAGAAAAGTAAGTAAGCTGCCCCTCTGTGTGGGATTTGGAATTTCCACACCGGAGCAGGCCGGGCAAATAGCTACAGTAGCGGACGGAGTGATCATAGGCAGCCGTATTATCCAGCTCATGGATTCAGGTGAACCCAATACGGCACAACAGATACAGGCTTTTGCCAGAGGAGTCAGAAGAGAACTTGACCAATAAAGAAAACCTGGGAATGCCCGATGGGCTACCAGCTTGCAAATAGCTCATCGTCAAGGTAATCTATGCCATTAACGTTATACGGAAAGGAGTATCGTACAAGTGAGAACAACAAAAATTACCCTAACAGAACAGGAAATGCCCACCTCCTGGTATAACATACAGCCAGATCTACCAGAACCTCTGCCGACAGTGTTGAATCCAGCCACATGCAAGCCGGTTACTCCGGGTGATCTTAAAGCTATTTTTCCAATGACACTCATCGAGCAGGAGATGAGCCAGGAGAGGTATATAGAAATTCCTGACGAAGTACAGGACATTTACAGGATGTGGAGGCCAACTCCGCTGCATCGCGCATATCAGCTGGAGAAGGCGCTGGGAACACCAGCCAAAATATTCTATAAGTACGAAGGCGTCAGCCCGGCCGGCAGCCACAAATCGAATACGGCCATCGCTCAGGCATACTACAACAAGAAAGCGGGAATCAAGCGGCTGGCCACAGAAACCGGCGCTGGTCAATGGGGAAGCGCACTATCCCTAGGATGTTGCCTCATGGGATTGGAATGTAAAGTCTATATGGTCAGGGCAAGCTATGAACAAAAACCTTACCGCAGGATAATGATGGAAACATGGGGAGCTACCTGTATTCCCAGCCCCAGCAAAGAAACCAACTCCGGGCGGGCTGTCCTGGCGCAGGACCCCGATTCTCCGGGAAGTTTGGGCATCGCCATTAGCGAAGCGGTAGAGGACGCCGCCGGCAGGGATGACACTAATTACTCACTGGGCAGCGTGCTTAACCATGTCATGCTCCATCAAACAGTCATCGGACAGGAGGCCATTAAGCAAATGGAGAAAGCTGATGCCTATCCGGATATAATTATCGGCTGTGTCGGTGGCGGCAGCAACTTCGCCGGGTTATTCCTGCCCTTCATGCCTGATAAATTAAAAGGGAAAGGGATGCGTATCATTTGCTGCGAACCTAAGGCCTGCCCCACAATGACCAAAGGTCCCTATACTTACGATTACGGCGATGTTGCCGGACTCACTCCATTAATGAAGATGTATACGCTGGGACATTCCTTCGTTCCGCCCAGGATTCACGCGGGGGGTCTGCGCTACCATGGCATGGCGCCGATAGTTTCGCATTTACACCACTTGGGGCTCATTGAGTCCATGTCAATCCATCAGACACCGGCTTATGAAGGGGCTCTCAAGTTCGCCCGCACCGAGGGCATTATTCCCGCACCGGAGCCAGCACACGCCATCAAGGTAGTAATAGACGAAGCTCTGGCATGTAAAGAATCCGGCGAGGCTAAGACCATTCTTCTGGCTTTAAGCGGACATGGACACTTTGACCTTTCCGCTTACAACGAGTTCCTTTCAGGCAATCTTCAGGATTATGAGTATCCACAAGAAAAAATACTTAAGTCTTTAGCCGCCCTGCCTAAAGTAACCTAGCTCCCAGATATCCCACCTTTTATAACGCTATCTGCAGCATTGCTAAACCTCTGCCACCCATCCACTCCACCCGTCAGCCTACGACGGCCCTCTTCGGTTATCTCATAACAGCGCCGTTTCTGCTTTCGAGCGGCCTTCTGCCAGCAACTCAGCACAAGACCTTCCTTTTCCAATCGACGTAATGCCGAATAAACTGTGCTGCCACTAAGCCTGAAATAACCCTGGCTCCTTTCCTCTATCTCCTTAAGAAGTTGATAACCATAAACAGGCAAACTGGCAATGTCAATGAGAAAAAGCAACAGAGGATCAATAAGCCCTCTCAGCAATTCCTGAGTATGAAATCGAGACACTTTTATGCTTCTCCCCTTTTCGCTGCTACAGGATTATCGGATAGAATTTCCGTTTTGTCAATTATTCGTTCACGAATGTTTTTGCTGTCATCTCTTTTTCCATATCGAAAGAACACATACATCCTGAAAGGATAACTATTTCCTCTTCCTGCGAAATGCGCTTTTCACTGCTGTATTAGAAATGTTAATATTGGCCCGGGCCGAAATGTCAAAGAAGTTTTTATCCATCGTCGTTTTCCTGTTGTTGCTAGGCTCTATTATCGCTACGCAGGGATGTATCATTCTGACCCCGGGGACATCTGCGCCAGCAGAGACAACCACCCCACCAGAATCAACAAACAACACGGCAGAGCTTGCCAACCCCGGTTGGTCATTTCCTGCAGATAGCAGCGCCCCCGGGGCTTTTTTGCCGGATTTTCAAGCCGCATTCAACAAGGTAATGCCCTCCGTCGTGGTAATCACCACGGAAACAGTTGTCTATGGAAAAAAGACCCCCCTTGCCGCCGGCTCGGGGGTGATTATTGATGCAGAGGAAGGGTATGTCGTTACCAATAATCATGTAGTTAAGGATGCCCAGAGCATCCAGGTAGAATTATACGACAGCAAAACCTTTTCCGCCCAGATAGTGGGCACCGATGCTCTCACCGACCTGGCAGTGCTCAAAATAAATGCTCCGGATTTACCGCGCGCTGTATGGGGAGATTCGTCCCTGCTGCTCCTGAGCGAGTGGGTACTGGCCGTTGGTAACGCCGGGGGAGGAGGAATCTCCGTAACTCAAGGCATTGTCAGCCGCCTGGATGTCGCCATAAGCGTCGCGGGAAGTACCCTGCGCGGTCTGATTCAGACCACCGCCCCCATCAATCCCGGTAACAGTGGTGGGCCACTGATAAACATGGCCGGCGAGGTAATTGGCATCACCACGGTCAAAGTGGCCGAAGTCGGCTATGAAGGTATGGGCTACGCCATAAGCAGCAGCAGTGCCAAACCCATCATCGAAAACTTAATCCGCCAGGGTTACATCACGCGTCCATGGCTGGGAGTGGAAACTACCACGGTAAATTCGTTAATAGCGGCATGGTACAACCTTCCCGCTTCCGAAGGAGTATTAATTACCGGTGTGGTACCGGGAGGGCCAGCGGACCGCGCCGGTTTGATGGAAAACGACATTATCATCCGCATTGAAGATACAGAGATTAAAAGCACCAACGATCTTCTGGACATGCTCCTCGATTGCCAAATTGGTCAGCAGATAAATATAACATTCATCAGAGGAGAAGACACCCAAACAAACCTGGTCACACTGCAGGAAAGCCCACCGCCTTGGAATTAAGCTCCTTTATCAGGCTACTTTTTTGACCGCCAGCAAGATTTCGCTGCCAGAGATGCGGTATTTCTCGTCATGGGCATCGCGAGGAGGGGAATCCTCAACAATGCCTCCATCAGAAAGGGTTTCCTGGCTAATATAATCGGCAAAATCATGCATCACCTGCTTTATAACCACAGCATCCGTTTGAAAATAAGTGATTATGTGATCGGCAATCTCGAAGCCTGCCATGCGGCGCATGTTCTGAACATAGCGCACAATCTCCCTACTGATTCCCTCCGACAAAAGCTCAGGAGAAAGCTCGGTGAAAATGGCAACAGAGCGCTCGCCTTCATCCAAAGTGACGTAGCCAGGCATTTCGCCAGGTATCCGTCCCCGTACGAGCTCCAGTTCTTTTACATTCAGCTCCTCTTTCACATGCAAAGCCATCTGCTGCAAAGCCTCTTCCTCCTCTCCTAAATCAACGCCAACAACAATCCTGGCCAGCGGCTGGCGCACCTTGATGCCCGCCTTGGCCCGTGCCGCTCTCCCCAGACTGCACACAGTCATAACCAAACGCGTCGCACGCATCAGTGGCAAATCTATTTTTGTATGGTCAGCAACAGGAAAATCCGTCAGATGCACGCTTTCTGACGCACCGGTGTCAACGGCGCAAACAAGGTTACGATAAATCTCCTCGGAGATGAAAGGAACAAAAGGAGCCATAAGCCGTGACAGTGACACCAGGCAATAATGCAACGTAGTATAGGCTGCCTGCTTGTCGTCATCGTTGCCACTTTTCCAGAAACGACGGCGGTTCCTGCGCACATACCAGTTGGAAAGACAATCCACGAACTTTTCTATCCGGCGCACCGCTGCGGTAGGATCATATTCGTCCATAGCATCGCTAACTTCTGCTATAAGATAATTCAACTCCGAAACAATCCATCTGTCTATTTCCGGCAAAGAAAATGATTCTCCTTCACCATTAATATGCCGGGGAACAAAATGATCAATATTGGCATAAAGAACAAAGAAGGAATAGACATTCCATAACGTCAGGAGAGTCTTGCGCATGGCCTCCGCGACCTTCTGCGTGGAAAAACGATGCACATTTCCCGCTGGGGAGGAAGCCAGCAAATACCAACGGATAGCGTCAGCCCCGTAGTCACCAACCATCTTCCACGGATCCACCACATTACCCCTGGTCTTGCTCATCTTTTCTCCCTTATCATCGACGAGGTGCCCCAGGGAGATAACATTCTTGAAGGAAGGCTTCCCGAAAAGCAAAACGGAAATGGCGTGCAAACTGTAGAACCAGCCTCGCGTTTGGTCAACTGCCTCACAGATAAAATCAGCGGGAAAATTGCCCTTAAACTTATCGCTATTTTCAAAAGGATAGTGCCACTGCGCCAGGAACATCGCCCCCGAATCAAACCAGCAATCAACCACTTCGGGAACCCGCCCCATCTCTCCACCACATTGAGAACAGGCAAAAACAATTTCGTCGACATAAGGACGGTGCAGATTCAATGGCGTCTCCAACCTGCTAACACCCGGTTTCAGCCTCAGTTCTTTAACGCTGCCAATGCACTCGAGATGCCCGCACATACGACAGCACCAGACATTAACAGGAGTTCCCCAGTACCGCTCCCGTGAAAAAGCCCAATCAACATTATTCTCCAGCCAGTCACCAAAACGACCATGTTTGATATATTGAGGGTACCAGTTCACCTCTTCGTTTCCAGAAATAAGCAGAGATTTAACCTCTGTTGTCTTAATAAACCAGCTTTTTTTAGCATAATACAGGAGAGGTGTTTCGCAGCGCCAGCAAAAGGGATATGTATGCAAAATTCGCTCGCTCTTGTACAGTTGCCCTCTTTCTTGAAGCTCCTCGATGATGAGGGGGTCAGCCTCCTTAACAAATCTCCCGGCAAAAGAGAAAGTCCCCTTTATCTCGCCTGCCAGATCCACATGCTGCACAAAATCGAGGTTATTCGCCATCCCCACGCCAAGATCGATCTCCCCGAACGCCGGGGCAATATGAACAATGCCAGTGCCTTCCTCCGTAGAAACAAAATCTGCTCCCACCACAGGATATGTCATGCTCTCTCTCTCAGTCTCCACGGCTAAAGAAGGCAAACTTCGGCACTCAACGGCAAAATCATGCGGGTCAAATAAGGGCTCATAGTAAAGGTTTACCAGCTCCTCTCCGCATACAGTCCCTACCTGCTCATAACCAGCCAGCCCTACCCGATGCACAAGCTTCGCAGCTAAAATAAGATATTCTTCGCCTCCCTTCATCACACTGTATTCCACGTCAGGTGCCACCGCCAGAGCGGTATTGCCCGGTAATGTCCAGGGGGTAGTCGTCCATACCAGGAAATAAACAGGCATATCTCCACGAGGCACATCACCAATAATCTCACGAAGAGGAGCCTTTTCCCCTCCTCGTGAAGAAGAACAAAGCCTGAATTTTATGTAAACCGAAGGATCATCCGTGTCTTCCTTGTAACCCAGAGCTACCTCGTGTGAACTAAGCGAGGTGCCGCACCTGGGACAATGCGGCGTCACCCTGTACCCCTGGTAAACCAATCTCCTATCCCATAACTGTTTTAATATCCACCAACATGATTCAATATATTCGTCATCCATCGTCATGTAAGGATGTTCCATGTCCAGCCAGCAGCCAACGCGTTCGGTCATCGCCTTCCATTCCTTGATATAACCCAGGACACTTTCCCTGCAGAGTTGATTGAACCCGGCGATGCCGTATTCTTCGATCTGGCTCTTATTGTCAAAACCCAGAGATTTCTCCACCTCCAGCTCTACAGGCAAGCCATGCGTGTCCCATCCCGCCTTACGCGGCACATGATACCCCTGCATCGCCCTGTACCGGCAAATAACATCTTTGAACGTCCGTGACAGCACATGATGAATACCCGGCTGACCGTTAGCCGTAGGCGGCCCTTCGTAAAAAGTATAATGGGGAGATCCCTCCCTGATAGCAACGCTTTTCTCGAAAATATTATTTTGCTGCCAGAAACGAAGAACATTTTCTTCCATCTGGGAGAAAACGACTTTGCTTTCAACTTTGTGAAACATCAACCATCCTGCCTCGGCGAAATGACCACTCTCCTATCCTCTCCCTCGCCCTCACTCAGGGTAACAATGTCACTGTCATCAGCCAGGGCCAGGTGAACAACTCGCCGCTCAGAAGGAGACATCGGTAAAAGAGATATGGGACGGTGCTTCAATTTTACCTGTGTTGCCATACGTAGAGCCATCCCTTTTAAAGAATCCTGCCGTTTTTTTCTATATCCAGCAACATCAACGATTACTCGCAAGCGGGCATCAGCCTGTCCTACCAAGATAAGCCTGACTATATATTCTAGCGCCGCTAACGTCCGTCCCTGGCAGCCAATAAGGATGCTTAAATCGTCACCTTCAACATTCAGAGACAGGGCGTCCTCACAGGGTAAAATTTCCACTCTGCCAACAATCCCCATCAGAGAAAGCAAGTTTTCCAGGATCTCCACGGCGGCTGGAGACACATCTTCTATCATCAAAACCCCCCTTTTTTAAGCGATAGCCTCTTTCTCAAACTTCTTCTTTGAATCAACTTATCAGCCCCTCAACGCTTTGTCCAGAAAATTATGTGGGGCCATCCATGCCTTCAATCCAAAAGCTATTGCCGGCAGACAATACTACTTTAATTTTTTGCGTTCAGCCTGTTTGCCTGCGGAGAGGGACTTTACTACGGGCTTGGTTAAGTCACGCTCCTGGTCAGACGGGGTATCCTGCAACTGCTTGCCGCTACGGGAAGGATCGCTAGCTGCAGGAGGAGCCTTTCTGAGATACCCCCAACCTGTAACCAGATACTGGATCCCTATACCAATCACATTGGAGATTGCCCAGTACAAAGCCAGGCCGCTGGGGAAAGTCAGGGTAAATAAGGCAAACATAAAGGGCATCATCAACAACATCATCTGGTTTGTGCTCCGTTGTTTGGGATCGGTGGTAGGAGCCGTCGTCATCTTCTGCTGCACCCACATCGTGCCGCCGACCAGTATAGCCAGAATCAGGGTCGAGTCGGGCGCTGCCAGGTTAAGCCACAAAAAATGGTTATTCAGAGGAATTACCTGCTGGACCAACGACCACGAATAGAGATGTTGAGATAAAGACAACAAGTTCTCAGGGGTAGTAGCCAGGGCTTTAATGATAGACTGGTAAAGGGCTATCCAGATCGGAAACTGGATCAACATAGGCCACACGCACCCCACCGAGCTCACCCCCGCCTCTTTGTAGAGTGCCATCATCTCCTGCTGCAGCTTCTGCTTGTTCCTGCTGTATTTCTTCTGCAATGCCTGAATCTTCGGCTGCAAAGTCTGCATGGATTTTGTGGACTTGAGCTGGCGCAAAGTCACGGGCAGCAGTATCACCCTTACGATAACCGTAAAAATGATAATGGCCAGGCCGAAATTGCCCGAAAGGAGCCCTGCCAGGGCAGTCAATCCATTAAGGATTGGGTCGGCAATAATTAAATTCCACGCTTCCGCCATAACTTAAAAACTACCCCTCTCTAAAAGAGAGAACTTCGCTTACCTCCCTGCTCGCGATATCCAGGGCATATAAACGATCATTTTGAGCATGAATATAGGCTATATGATCATCCTGTACCCACAAAGACGCCAGCACGGCGGCCTCGATAGTAGTCCTGTCTGTGCTTCCTGGAAACTGCGGATTTCCGATTCTCTCGCCACTGCCGGTCTTTGCATCAACAAGATACAGGTCGCCCGAATCACAGGCCACTACCAGTACATTGCCCACCAGCAGAGGAGAGGCTACAATAGAACCACTCGTAGCAAAAGGCTGTGGCCATATCTCCTGGCCACTAGCAGCGTCAACGGCATAAAGCAAGCCATCAGTACAACCCGCATAAACAATGCCATCGCTGACCACGGGAGATGCCCAGAACCAGTTGCCTCCAGCCAGCTTCCATACCGGTTCATCGCTGCCTGCGCGTAAGGCATAAAGGTTATGGTCAAAAGAGCCTATAAAGACCAGTCCGTCATAAACAGCGGGAGAGGAAGCAAAACCCGATTCCGCTTCAAATCGCCATGGTAGCAACTGCCCATCTTCGGCCGAGAGAACATAGAGGCAGCCATCGAAACTACTCACATATATCTTATCGCCATCAACTACCGGTGTAGTCCACAGCCTATCACCGGCAAAAGCTTCGCTCTTCCATTTCAAGTCACCGTATACCGCATCCAGGGCATACACCACGCCGTCCGAGCTGCTGACATATATCGTGCTCTTGTCATCGCTAATGGCAAGCCCCCCCACTACCGCTCCTATTTTCTCGTCTCCACTGGGATACATCCATTCACCCTCTCTCGCCTGGGGAAAAGGCGAATTATAACCCCTGGCCGATGGATTAATCGCCAGCACTTTGCCATTAAAGAGCCCTAAATAAATCGCCTCCCCCACCAACTGGGGAACGCCATAAACACTGATTGATGGCGCAGAAGAACAACCTATTCCCCCTGAAGAGGGAGCCACTACGCTATCCAGGCTAAAAACCCACTCTCCATTTGCCGCCGAAGGAAAAGCTAGCCCCGGGTGAGTTTCCCGCACCGTTGCATTCACCGCCACCATATCACCCTCCAGAGACACCATGTACAGTTTGTCTCCGTCGCCAGAGATCCCTGGCCAACCAACGGCTTGACCAGTGGAGGGCATACAGCCAGACAGCACCGAAACGGCAAGAACAATAATCGAAATAACAGGGATAAATACTCTAGTTTTCACTTCAACAAATCAAACCAATCATTAAGGCACGGGGTCATATCCGCCCCTGGAAACAGGATTGCAGCGAACAAGACGCATGGCCGTCAACCAACCACCCCTGGCAAGCCCATATTTCTCAATCGCTTCATATGCATAGCAGGAGCAGGTAGGCAAATAACGGCAGGAGTGAAGAGTAACCTCTGAAACCGTTCCATGGTACAGCTTAAGCAAGCCAAGCAGCACTCGCTTAACCTTCATCCCTCTGCACTATTCCTTAATAATTGTGCCTGAGCCAATAAATCGGTTACTGCCTTTTCTATCTGCAAATAGCTGGCCGCTCTCACATTACCCCGGGAAATAAAAACCATATCCCATCCAGGTTCTATAGACTGCAGGCGAGGACGCATGACTTCCCTGAGCAACCGCTTTATGCGATTACGCCTCACCGCATTACCCATCTTCTTCGAAACAGAAAACCCGTATCTGCTATAACTCAACCCATTGGCTAATATCTTTAACACAACCAACCTGCCCACATACGCAGTTCCTTTTCGATAAACAGAAAGATACTGAACCCTCTTGGTTAATGCCCACGGCTTTCCCATTAAGAACAGCTAAACGGGCGTCAGCTTCCTGCGATTTTTCAGTCGCCTTGCCTTAATTACTTTTCGCCCACCCGCACTGGACATCCTGGCCCGGAAACCCAATTTGCGCTTTCGGGATAACCTTTTGGGCTGATAAGTACGTTTTGTCATTGGCTTTCTCTAAAAAATATCACCGGCGCGAGTCCAACCCACCTATATTCATGATATGGTCCGGAGCGTAGGGCAACAACGCCAGAAAACGGGCTCTCTTGATCGCCTGAGCCAAACAACGCTGGTGCCTGGCACAGGCCTTTGTCCTTCGTCGCGGGTTAATTTTGCCGCGAGGAGAAATAAACTGACCTAAAGAGGAAACATCCTTATAATCTATCACGGTTTTTGTCTTGCAAAAAGGACAAGGAGCCGGTTTGCGGGCAAAATTCCCCGTCTTTCCCCCTTTCTCTCCTACTCTTTTAGTTACTGGTCTTCCTATTCCCATATCCTAATCCGTCCTGTATCTTAATCTGCCGGCAAATCTCCAGGTTCAAGCTCCCCTCCCTCAGGAAAAGAACCAGCACTCCTCTTGCCTAAAAAAAGCACTCTGTTGGCCACTACCTCAACGCTAACGCGTTTCTGCCCGTCCTGTCCCTCCCAGTTTCTGGTGCACAACCTGCCCTCCACATACACCTGGTCCCCTTTAGATACAAACTGGTTGCAGCTTTCCGCCTGCTTGCCCCAAACGACAACCCTGAACCACTCCGTCTCCTCTTTATTCTCTCCATCCGCAGTCATATAGCGACGGTTGGTAGCCACGGTGAAAGAAGTAACCGCGGCACCTTTAGGAGTGAACCTCATCTCAGGATCAGCGCCTGCATTGCCAATAATCATTACCTTATTCAAGCTAGCCACTAACTGTCCGTCCTTACCACTAACAGCCGCAAAATTTCTTCTCGCAACCTGAGGCTCGATTGAAGACCTCTAATCTCCTCCGGCTTCAACTTGAATCGGGTCAGAACATAATTACCTTCCTTGAACTTGGCCACGGGATAAGCCAGCCTCCTCAATCCCCATTGGCTCACTTCCTCCACGACACCCCCCTTATCACTGATAAAGCCGCTTACCGTTTCTATAACGCCAGGCAACCTCTCTGCATCAATTTCAGGATTAATTATCGTTACCAGTTCATAATCATACATAACTTCACACACCAATGCCGGGGCAACCGACGCCGACCATTATAGCATATCCCCTCAAAAGGGCAAATCCACGCCCACATGGCCAAAAATAGCTTTATACCCAGGGAAAGATCAAAGCTACTTTGACAATTATTCCTCATCACGCCCAATTAAACAAATCTTCTCCTGATAATTCTCAAGAGGGACTAAACTGACCCATAGCATCTGACTCTTAGCGTAATGTCCAACAGCAGCTATTATTCTATTAATTCGGACCCATTCTCAGTGAGCACATAATTATCACTTTTCAACTCAACCAAGCCAGCCTGGGTCAGTTCGCGGAGCCCACTTCTTACCCTGAATATTGGTAGCCCGGTGTCTTTAGCGATTTCTTCAGGAAAACCCGCTCCTGACTTGATAGCCCGGAGCATCTTGGTGCCTGATCCGGTAGGTTTACCATCAGGACTAACACAAGCCATATTTCCCTCCTATTTTGTTACAGCTTCTTTTTACACAGGTACCAATCCACGCATTCGTAATTCTGCTTAACCCTCTCCTCGGCTGCCTCCTGTGTGCTTGGTGGCGGCACCACCACCATATCACCAGGCCTCCAGTTGGCCGGGGTAGCTACAGCATCAGCATCGGTTGTTTGCAGAGCGTCTATTATCCGCAATATCTCTTGCATATTCCTGCCCGTGGTTAACGGATAATAGAGTATCGTGCGGATGATCTGTTTATCATCAATGATAAATACACACCTGACAGTCTCCGTCTTGCTCTGCCCCGGATGAATCATGCCATAGGCAAGAGAAACCTCCTTGCTGAGGTCAGCGATAATGGGGAACGGTATCTTTGTTCCTGTCTTCTCTTCTACATTACGCACCCAGGCAATATGAGAGGAAACACTGTCAACACTGAGCCCCAGAAGTTCCACTCCCCTCTTTCGTAGCGCCGGGTGGATTTCAGCAAAGGCAATGAATTCAGTAGTGCATACCGGGGTAAAGTCCGCAGGGTGAGAGAAAAGGACCAGCCAGCTTCCCTTAAAGTCCTGTAGCTTGAGTATGCCATGGGTGGTTACCGCCTCAAAGGCTGGCGCCGGGTCTCCTAATCTAGGAAGACTGCTTGTTTGTTCTTTAACTTCTTCCATCATATTTAAACCTCCTTTGTTTTTTACTGGAGCCTGTAAGCTAAGGTAATTGCCTCTACATAACTACCCACCTCCTATCAGCAAGCTTCCGTTTAAACAAAGCCATTTTCTTTATGCTTTTCGGCAATGGTACTAGCTAGATTATCCAATGCCTTGAAATCAGCTTCCTTCGGAAAGCCCTTGCTCAACACCGGTTCCAATATTTCTGCCTTCAGATTGGGAATCATTGCAGCCAGTTGCTCAACTACCCTACCTCCCCAGCCATAGGAATCGATGATGGAGATGAATTTAAGGTTGGGTCTCAGGGCATTCGCCAGGACGGCAGCGTAGACAACATTCGGATGAGGACCGGCGAGAACAGTAGGCGTCCCGATAACAACTGTCGCCGCATCCACCAGTGCCATCGCCAGTTTCCCGATGTCAGTTACGGCAAGGTCAAACTGTTTCACCGTCACGCCTCTCTGGGCTAAAGCTCCGACAAAATATTCCACCATCTTGCGGGTGCTGCCGTGCATGGAGATGTAGGGCAGTACCACGATGTTTTTTGGTTCGTCGAATGCCCAGCTATGATAGGCCTTCAGGATAAACTCAGGCCTATCGTGCATGGGGCCGTGGCTGGGAGCAATGATGTTAATCGTGTAGTCCTTTACCTTCTCCAGGTTCTTCTGAATAGAGGCTCGGAAGGGCATCATGATTTCCGCGTAATATCTCTTGGCAGCTTCGTAGACCTGCCCTCCATCCCTGACATACAGGTCGGTTGTAGCCAGGTGGGAGCCGAAGAAATCACAGGGGAAGAGTATCTTGTCTTCCCTCAGGTAGGTAAGCATTGTCTCCGGCCAGTGCACCCAGGGGGCATGGATAAACTCCAGCGTTCTATCCCCCAGCGAAATGGCCTCTTTATCGTTGACTGTCATAAATTTCTCTTCTGGAATCATGAGCAGGTTGATAAGCATGTCCTTACACTTGGGTGTGCATACCACTTTCGCCTCAGGGTATTTCTCCAACACCTGGGGGATGGCACCGGAATGGTCCTGCTCGGCGTGATTGGCAACCACATAATCTATACTTTTAACTCCGAGTTCACTCAGGTGGTTTATCAACACATCCGGCATTGTAGAGTCTACAGTGTCAATAAGGGTTGTCTTCTCAGTACCCTTAATTAAATATGAGTTATAACTCGTGCCATCGGGCAATGGTATCAGCGTGTCAAATAACCGCCGGTCCCAGTCAATAGCTCCAACCCAATAAATCCCTGGCTTTATCACTCTCGGTTTCATCTTACTCCTCCTTCTCGAAATCACTCTTGGCAGCTCCGCAGACAGGACATACCCAGTCGTCAGGTATCTTTTCAAAAGGTGTCCCCGGTTCAACTCCGCCATCGGGATCTCCCAGTTCCGGATCATAGACATAGCCGCAAACGGTGCATCTGTATTTTGCCATTCTGAGTACCTCCTTTTTTTCCGCAATATAGCTGGGGGCTGTTTTGGGAGTGGTGCCCCGCTTAACCTGACGGTAATAGGCATAAGTCATAGGCTCGCCTTCTTTAAGAACTTCTGCCCCCACAAGCCGCCCTATGAAAATTGTATGGGTTTCCACATCCACTTCTTGAATTATCCTCGCTTCCAGATACGCGAGGGCATTCTCAATGACTATCGGCGCCTGAGATTCGCCTATTATATAGTCAATGCCCTGAAATTTATCCGTATCTCTGCCTGATTTGAAACCAAAGCGACCGATGAAAGAGAGAGGCGTGCCCTGAGCGATGGCCGAGACCGTCAACAATTTGCTCTCCTTGATAAATTCATGCGTTAGATTGCTTTTATTGATACTCACGGCAACAACTGGTGGCTCCGAAGTTATCTGGAACACAGTGTTGGCAATTTGCCCATTGAGGGTAGTTCCCTTGCCTGAGCATACAACATACAGCCCATAGCTCAGCTTGTACAAAGCCTTAAGATTCATTTTCACTCCATTCCTGTGGTTCCAGATCACTCTTAATGCTTATGTTACTCTATGTAAGTTCAATTGTATCATCCGATTGCCCGCATTTCATCGCTTTGCAAGACGATTACGCATGAAATAATTCATGTTTCAGCAATGAGGTAAGGCCTTGTGGGATTACCTTGTCACCTGTCCACTGCCCCGGATGCTATAATGCGATACGTTATGAAACTATCTGAACTGGGCGAATTTGGGTTAATTGCTGCCATCAATGACACCATCAACAAATCCAGGGTTGCCAGCCAACCATCATGGCAAAAACTCGTAACGGGCATCGGCGACGATGCCGCCGCCTGGCAGGTAAAAAACTCCTTGCAGCTAGCAACGACGGACAGCCTGGTACAGGATGTGCATTTCGATCTGGACACCATCACCTGGGAAGAGCTGGGCTGGAAAGCGCTGGCCATAAACCTGAGCGACATCGCTGCTATGGGAGGTATCCCTCGTTATGCTCTGGTTTCGCTATTCTTGCCGGGCGAGCTGGAAACGGAGAATGTTCTCGATTTCTACCGTGGCATGATGCGGCTGGCAGGAAATTTCGGAGTGGCTATTGCCGGCGGCAATATCTCTAGAGCCTCATATATAATCACCTCAATTGCCCTGCTGGGTGAAGCACAAGATAACACTCTTCTTAAACGCTCAACAGCTTCCGTCGGTGAGCAAATAGCTGTCACCGGCTACCTGGGACTGGCGGCCGGAGGGCTGAAAATGCTGCGACAAAAAATCGCATTGGAGGATACAGCAGCCAGTACCCTGAGGCAGGGCCTTTTCTTGCCTGCACCACGCATAAACGAGGGGCAGACACTGGTATCCCGGGGAGTCAAGACCGCTATAGATATAAGCGACGGCCTCGTTGCAGACCTCTATCATATCTGCGATGCCAGCAATGTTAGCGCCGTAATACGAACAGATATGGTGCCCACGCATCTCACGGTTCAGGCATGTTTCCCCGATTACCTTAATCTGGCATTATACGGCGGAGAGGATTACGAACTCCTTTTCACCGCCGGCAGCGATACGGTCGAACGCGTCAGGCATGACCTGAATTGCCCCGTAACTGTGATCGGCGAAATTACGAAAAAAGAGGGGACAGCGGCGGTAAAACTGACAAACAGCAAAGGGGAAACCGTCCTCGGGGAACAAAGAGGCTGGGAGCATTTTAAAAATGGCAGATATGACTCTCCTCTCTCGTAATCCGGAACAAACCCAACTGCTGGGTTACTGGCTGGGAAAGCTGGCCCAGGAAAATGATATTTTTCTCCTCTCGGGCATGCTGGGAACAGGCAAAACTTGTCTGGTTCAGGGTATTGCCCAGGGCCTTAATATAAAAGAAAAGGTCACCAGCCCTTCTTTTGCGCTGGTCAAGGAGTATTATGGCAGAATGCCTTTATACCATATAGACTTATACCGGCTTGACCGGATAGAGGAGATTATCGGCCTGGGGCTGGAGGAATATTTTGCCACCGGAGGAGTTTGCGCCATAGAATGGGCAGAAAGAGGGCTAAACGAGTTGCCCCTGGAGAATTTATCCATAGAGTTGAGCTATTCGCTTGATTCTGAAACAGAACGCTCCATCACTTTTGCTCCCACAGGCAGCCGCTATACAGAGTTGATTGAGCAGTTAAAGTTAAACTTCAAGGGAGCGGAATGATGGAATTAGCCCTGGATACTTCGTCAAACACAATCAGCATCGCCGTATCTCAACAGGGCAAAGTTGTAAACGAGCTTACCTGGCAGACAAGGCGGAACCACACCATAGAACTGACTTCCGGCATAACTTATCTTTTGGGGCAAGCCGGCATCACGGCAGGCTCCCTGGAGGCAATCTTTGTAGCCAGGGGACCCGGTAGCTTCAACGGTTTACGGGTGGGAATAAGCACAGCCAAAGGCCTCGCTTTCGCCCTGAAAATACCTTTGCTCGGCATAAGCACCCTGGAAGCTGACGCTTATCCTTTCGCCTGTACAGGCTTACCTCTATATCCTCTCCACGCCGCCGGGCGCGGCGAGATCGCCACAGCCAGCTACCAGCAAATCGGCGAAGAATGGCACTCCCTGGAGGCAGAACACTTGACCACCCTGGAAGCCCTGTGCCAACAAATCGGGGGAAAATCGCTGGTTTGTGGCGATTTTCCCCCGGAAATAGAGGAGGAACTGAGACTAATGTCCGGCAACCAGATCATAATACCTGAAGCGGCGGCCCGGTTGCGTCGCGCCGGCTTTCTTGGCAGCCTGGGATGGGAAAATTTAAGCAGCGGGAAGCAGGACAATCCGGTAACTCTACAACCCCTGTACCTCCGCCCCCCACATATCACAAAGCCCAAAAAGAGCTTTTCTCCCATTGCCACCAAGAATATCAACGAGTAGAACCTCCTGTGGCCGGAACAGGATTACTCTCAATGAACGCTGTTTCCAGGGCATTTGTATGTATATCGGGATGACCTATAACGAAGGCAGGTCTCTACCGGCAAATTTAATACACAGGGAGGAGTTAAACAATCCATCGTAATGTGTCTTTTGCGCACGTGCCGAAGCGGCGATCATGGTGTCCATGTTAATTTTTGCAAGAGATATTTTAGATAGCTTCTGAGGGAGAGTGTTGCTAGAATAGGCGAAAGACAGGAGCAGTGCGGTACTGAATGTTGAATAATGACATACTACGAGAGGGAAAGGGAGGAGCAGATGACAGAAACAGAATACCCCTTCACCAATCTTTGTTTCGCCTGTGGCGCACAGAACCCCATCGGGCTTAAACTAAAGCCTGTGCACCATGAAGGAAAGGTAACAGCAGACTTTACCCCCGACAAGTATCACCAGGGCTGGAACAACACGATACATGGGGGAATTCTTTATACGCTCTTAGACGAGATAACCGCTTACGCCCTCCTCTGTTCGGGAATCGCCCAGTGCGTTACCGCAAAGAGCAGCGTCCGCTTTAAGCACATGGCATCAGTAGGGGAAACAATTCACATAACCGGCTGGGTCACCAAATTAACAAAAAGATTAGCGGAGACAAGCGGAGTGCTCAAGCTGGAAGATGGTTCTACCGTGGCTGAAATCGAGTCCTTATTCTATATCGTAAGCCCGTCGAATAGAGCGATAATCTGGGATATGGATGGAGTCATTGCCGATACGGCTCTCTTCCATTTCCAAGCATGGGAAGAAATTCTGGCTCGCAGGAAAATATCTCTCTCCTGGGATCTTTTTATCAGCATGTTCGGCATGAGAAACGATACTTTTATACGCAAGCTTCTGGGAAAAAAGCTAGCTGAAAAAGAAATCCCGGCGATAGTGCAGGAGAAAGAAAGCCTTTTTAAAGAAAAGGCAAGGCATCATGTAAAACCTTTCCCTGGAGTCATCAACCTGCTGGAGGCCGTTAAAAAAGGAAATTTCAAACAAGCGCTGGCCTCTTCCGCCCCCAGAGAAAATATCGATTTTATCCTGCAAGAGTTGCAGATAGCAGACCTTTTTCACTGCACTGTTTCCGGCCATGAGGTAAGTAAAGGTAAACCAGACCCGCAAATATTTCTGCTGGCAGCAGAAAAGCTGGGAGTCGCCCCGTCAGATTGCGAGGTAATAGAGGACTCTCCTTACGGAATCAGGGCAGCAAGGGCGGCTGGAATGAGCTGCCTGGCCGTCAGCAATACCCACAACACAAAGGACTTAAAACAGGCAGACAGGATAGTTGCTTCCCTGGAGAAAATGGACCTGATTGCCCTGTTTTACAATATGATGCCATAATATATGTTCACAATTCGGGGCGGGAAATTCATTTACAAGGAGAATTATCATGGAAAAGAGTTTGATTTTAATTAAACCTGACGCGCTGCAGCGGGGGTTAGCAGGAGAGATACTCTCTCGCTTTGAGAAAAAGGGCATGAAAATCGTCGCCATGAAAATGCTGCACATGGACAGAAAACTGGCGGAGCAACACTACAGCATCCATAAAGGAAAGGGGTTTTTTGCCGAGTTGATAAATTACATCACCTCTTCCCCTGTTATCGCTGTAGTTCTCCAGGGAAAATCCGCGGTGGAAGTAATAAGAAGAACTCTGGGAGAGACCGATCCCGCTAAAGCTTCGCCTGGCACTGTCAGAGGAGATTTCGGGCTTGATATCGGCTACAATCTGGTGCACGGCTCGGATTCAATAGAGAACGCCCGCAAAGAAATCAGTCTCTTTTTCGGAACAGATGAATTAGTGGATTATTCTCGCGACATCGACAGGTGGATACAGTAGAGAAAATCACTGAATCCTGACCACGGGAAGCGCATCAGGCCACGCGGCATCCAGTTGATAGTAGTCCCGCTCGGCTTGCCCGAATACATGCACAACCACTGAGCCAAAATCACCGACGAGCCACCCCGAAGAGGAATCCCCTTCCTTATGAAGGGGAGGAACTCCTTTCTCCTTCAAAGCCCGCGCCACCCCCTGCCAGATAGCCTCTAGCTGACGGTCGCTTTCACCGCTGCAGATAACGACATAATCTGTAAAGGAGCACACTCCCCCCACATCAAGCATGACAATATCACCTGCTTGCCTTTCCTCGGCGGCTTCCACCACTAAACGCGCTACTTCTCCGGTTTTCAGAAAGATTTTCTCCTCTTTTACTCTATTATTATATCACTTTGCATAACTATGCTGCCAGCTGCTCAAAATAGAGGACGGCAAGAAACTTTGACCGCCGGAGAGACTCTGCTCTATTATTAAGTTTGGAGAAAATGAAATTGCCAGAGTTGCTTTTTGGAACAGCAGGGATTCCCCATAGCGCCGGAGAACGAACTGCGTTAAAAGGGATTGAACGCATCGCCGAGCTGGGATTAGGCTGCATGGAATTGGAGTTTGTGCGGGGGGTGCGAGTAAACGAAAAAAGCGCCATAGAGATAAAGCAGCTAGCCAGGGAAAAAGGGGTGCACCTCAGTGCCCATGCTCCCTATTTCATCAATTTCAATGCTCGAGAGATAGAGAAGATCACCGCCAGCAGAAAAAGACTGCTTCACTCAATCCGCATCGCTTCCCTCTGTGGCGCACGCAGCGTGGTTTTTCATGCCGCTTTCTATATGGGAGATTCTCCCCAAAAAACATACTCCGCCGTGAAGAATCAGATGGAGGAGATCATCGATCAGGCGGAGTTTGCCGCGGGAGAAGAGAGGCTCATTATCAGGCCAGAGACCACAGGGAAAATCAGCCAGTTTGGCACGATAGAGGAGCTGGTTAATTTAAGCAGCGAGGTGAAGGGCATTGCCCCCTGCGTTGATTTTGCCCATTGCCACGCCAGAACAAACGGAAAAACTAATTCTTACCAGGACTTTTGCAACATTCTTGCCTGCATAGAAAACGAGCTGGGGAAAACAGCTCTGGATGACATGCATATACATATTGCCGGAATAGCTTATGGAAACAGGGGCGAAATAAAACACCTGAACTTAAAGGAATCCGATCTCAATTACCCTGTCCTTCTCAGAGCGCTCAAGGATTTCCGCGTCAGTGGGCTGGTTATCTGCGAAAGCCCCAACCTGGAAGATGACGCCCTGCTCCTGCAGGAGATTTACAGGTCTTTCGGATAAGCGCATTTGAGCCTTCCTCTCAAAATTTTAAAGCGTCGGTTTTAAAATGGGCGGGCATTCATGATATTATGCAGCAGCTAAGCGAATAATAAAATGAAAAAAGACTTCAGTCGCAATAATACCTTCTTCTACCTCACGATTATGGTGGTAGCAATGTTCCTCGTCTTCGCCATGTTCAATACAAACTCTTCTGCGCCCGAAGAGGTGAAAACCTACGAATTCATTGAACAGGCGTCACAGGGAAAGATCGATTCCATCAGACAGGAGGGGAGTACCATTGTCGGCATAAAAGACGGGGAAGACATAATCAAATCCACCTTCAGTGGAAGCACTATAGAGCTATCCGATTATCTCAATAATTCCGGGGCAGGCGACATACCGATAGACGTTAAGCCGGCTGGCACCAATTGGAGCGCCATCGGCCTGCAGGTTATCCTGCCCATTGTCTTGCTGGGAGTTCTGTTCTTTTTCTTTTTCCGTTCGGCCGGCGGCGCCGGCAAACAAGCTTTCAGTTTCGGCAAAAGCAAGGCACGGCTGGCCTCCCCTGACAAGTCCAAGGTGACCTTCGGCGATGTCGCCGGAGTTGAAGAAGCCAAAGAAGAACTTGAGGAGATCGTGGACTTCCTCAAATCACCTCAGAAATTCCATGATTTGGGGGCGCGCATACCCAGAGGTGTACTCCTGGTGGGACCACCCGGCACGGGAAAAACCCTGCTGGCCAAGGCTATAGCGGGAGAGGCCGGTGCTCCGTTCTACTCCATCAGCGCCAGCGAATTCGTGGAAATGTTCGTCGGGGTTGGCGCCGCCCGCGTCAGAGACCTCTTCGAGAAAGCAAAGCTAACTCCTCCCTCTATCATTTTTATTGACGAAATCGACGCCGTGGGCAGACACCGCGGCGCCGGCATGGGTGGGGGGCATGATGAACGAGAACAAACGCTGAATCAAATATTGTCGGAGATGGACGGTTTTGACACCAGCACCAATGTCATTGTTCTGGCCGCCACCAATCGCCCCGATATCCTCGATCCCGCATTGTTGCGCCCGGGGCGTTTTGATCGCCATATCGTTATCGATTATCCGGACATTAAAGGACGTGCCGCGATTCTTCAAATACACGCCAGGGGCAAGCCCATGGCGAATCCTGGCGACCTGGAGGTTATAGCCAGGGAGACTCCAGGTTCCAGCGGCGCTGACCTGGCCAACCTGCTCAACGAAGCCGCATTGCTGGCCGCCCGGCGCAACCGTAAAGATGTCTCCCTGCAGGAGCTTGAGGACGCCTCCGACCGGGTTAAAATGGGGCCGGAGAGAAAAACACGCGTAATCAGCCAGAAAGAAAAGGAGCTAACCGCTTACCATGAGAGCGGCCATGCCCTGGTAGCCAGGATGTTGCCCAATGCCGATCCTGTGCACAAGGTTTCCATCATTGCTCGTGGCAGGATGGGAGGATGGACAAGCCTTCTTCCTACTGAAGACCGCCATTTATACACCAAGGCCCAGCTTAGTGATACGCTGACCATACTACTGGGTGGACGAGTCGCCGAGGAGATTATCTTTAAAGAAGTAACTACTGGCGCGCAAAGCGACCTGGAGCAGGCAACAAAGCTGGCAAGAAGGATGATGACCGAATATGGTATGAGTGAAAAGCTGGGGCCGCGCACATTCGGGCAAAAACAGGAACTCGTCTTTCTGGGCCGTGAGATCAGCGAACAGCGTGATTACGGCGATCAGCTGGCGGATAAAATTGACGAAGAAATGCACAGCTTCATTCAACTCGCCTACAAGAGGGCCCAAGATATCCTCGTTAAGAATAAGAAGAAACTAAAAGAGCTTGCCGAGGAGCTCATCGTCAAGGAGACTCTGACAGGGGAAGATCTCAAGAAAATATTTGAGGGGCTTGCCCCCCAGGCCGCCTCCTGATAAAGCCCGCCGGTTAGGCGCTCTCCCTTTTGGACTAAGGCTTCTTCTCCACCTGCTGGCTGCCGGGCAGGCGACTGGTTTCCTGGTCAACAATTTCACTATCCAGCTTCTTAAACAGCGGCTGCGGTTCAGTAAGCTTCTGCCTGGGAGGCAAATTTTGCCACCGCCAGCCCACATCGGCAACCTTCCCCTCAAAACCAAGCATGGAATGTAACTTCTCCGAGCTAAAAGGCAGAAAGGGATACAGGGTTGTCCTCAAAACCGTCAGCACTGAAAGAACCGTATAAATAGATCTGGCCTGCGAGCCGGCATCCTCCTTGGCTTTTTTCCACGGCGATTGTTCTTCAAGGTAGCGATTAGCTTCCTGGGCCAGTGCCATGCTTCCTCTGAGTGCCTCGCGAAAACTGCGACGACAAAGCGCATCGTCCACAACTCTCAATGTCTCCTCAGCTTTGCAAAGCAATCTCTTGCTTTCGTCATCAAGTTCGCCTGGGGCAGGCACTTTCCCGTCAAAATGCCGGTAGGCAAAGGTCAAAGCGCGGTGCGCCAGATTGCCGTAAGTGGCCACCAATTCATCGTTATTGCGGCGAAGAAACTCTCGCCAGGAAAAGTCAGCATCGCCAGTTTCCGGCATATTAGCCGCCAGCGCATACCGCAAAGGATCAGGATCATA
>DKFF01000047.1:26275-33050 GCA_002452795.1 Dehalococcoidia bacterium UBA6803 | reverse complement strand
TTACATTTTAGATGATTTAATTCGTTGACTTGACGAATAGATGCAAACAACATATCATCCAGCTTCGTGTACTTCTTATCCGTACTATCTGAGGAAACAGGAGGTTATACAGAATGCCCGAGAAAAACACCACGGGAACGATATTAACGATACAGGGTTTTTCGCTGAATGACGGACCGGGAATTAGGACCACCGTTTTCTTGAAGGGTTGCGATATTTTTTGCAAGTGGTGTCACACTCCCGAGGGAAGAAGACATTACCCTGAGGTATATCAATATTGGCCTAATTGCACCGATTGTGGCAAATGCGATGACGTGTGTCCCGTAGGAGCTATAAGTGTGTTGAGTAGGGAGGATTATGGGGGCGACATAATCACCAAGAAAGCAGACGATGGTCTCGAGTATCAGGTACAGATAAAGAAAAAACGAATCAGGAAAATCCAGATAGATAAAAGCCTCTGCATCGGTTGTCAGAGATGCGTCAACGTCTGCAAGGATAAAGCTTTCGTTGTCATAGGTAAAATCGTCACCGCAAAAGAAGTTCTGGATGAGGTGGAAAAAGATAGACCTTTCTACAAAGAGTCAGGCGGAGGAATGACGATATCAGGGGGAGAACCTACGTCCCAGCCTGACTTCGCTTATGCTTTACTCAAAGGCGCCAAGAAAAGACGCATCCGTACGGCACTGGACACAAACGGTTGTGCCACCTGGGAAACGTACTCCAGATTGCTGGAATACACCGACCTTGTCCTTCTGGATATCAAGCATATGAATGCAGAGGCACATAAGAAATTTGCTGGAGTTTCCAATCAGAACGTTCTGGAAAACGCCAGGAAAATTGTCGCCAGTGGCGTGGACACACACTTTCGGGTGCCTGTGATCATGGATGTCAATGACTCCGCAGAAAATATGGAGGCAACGGCCAGTTTTGCTGAAGAGCTTGGCGTAAAATGCGTAGATTTATTGCCCTATCATCCATGGGCAGGATCCAAGTATCGTTTGCTCAGCATCGACTTCCCCTACCCTAAAGGAAAAGGTTATCCCAAAAAGAAAATGGCCGCCCTGCGCAAAATTTTCAGATCGCATGGCGTAAAAACAACTGTGGGCGGATAGACCCCCTTCGGCTAAAGAAATATATCCGCGGCGGCATTTGAATTTGCCAGAAGGAGATTTACTTTGCGAATTGTTTTTCGTCGGCGAAGTCTTGCTTGATTCTTTTCAGAATCTCAGGTTGAGTTAAAATGTCGGCCACCGTCATAGCCATCGCTTTTGCCGCATCCAGCAGTCCTTCGTGTCCCTCCTCCGATGCAGCCGCCAGGGCAAACTCTGGCGTATGCAAGGACACTTCCGGAGGGGCAATACACACTTCAGGATGAATACTGGGCACTATCTGGCTAACATTTCCCATATCCGTACTACCAAAATTCAATTTGACGCTGGAATCATCTATTTCTCTCCCCAGCAGACGCAAGTTATTCCCGAATAAACAAGCCAGTGAATAATTACTTTTCATGGGAGCATAGACCTTCTCTCCCCATCCGTATTGTAACCGAGCACCGCTGGACAGGCTCGCTCCTTCAAAGCAGGCCAGAACTTTATTTCGTAATGTATCCAGATAATCAATATCCGTGGCGCGCAACATAAACCTGGCAGAACTATATGCAGGCACCACATTAGGAACCATTCCCCCCTCTGTAATAATCCCGTGAATGCGAGAATCCTTTCTGATATGCTGACGCAGCGAGTTTATGGCATTGAAAGCCAGAAGCAGGGCCTCGAGAGCATTAATTCCCTCCTCGGGACTGGCAGCGGCGTGAGCAGCTTTCCCCCAAAATTTCACATCCAGGGAAACACAGGCAAGCGCTGATACCGCAACCACATTTTGTGTGTCGGGGTGCACCATCATCACTGCATCAATGTCCTCAAAAACACCCGCCCCTATCATATCTATCTTGCCTCCAAATGCTTCCTCGGCCGGTGATCCCAGAACCACAACACTACCACCGTAGTCGTCTACAACTATCTTGCTGGCCACCCCGGCGCCCGCAGCCGCAGCCGCTATAACATTATGGCCGCAACCGTGTCCCATCTGAGGCAGGGCATCATACTCGGCCAGCAAAGCAATTCTGGGACGTCCTTCTCCATATATTGCTCTGAATGCTGTAGCTAGCCCCCCTACTCCCCTCTCCACCTGCAACTTGTTCTGCAAAAGGTAATCACAAAGCCATTTTTGTGCCTTCACTTCCTGAAGACCAAGTTCAGGATTATCATGAATGTTCAAGCTCAACCGTATAAGCTCTTCTCTCTGACCTTCCACAACGTCTCTTATTTTCGTTTTTATCTCTGCCTTTTCTGACATTTGCACCCTCCACTATGTCTCTACCGCAGGAAAACATACGGAAACAACCCTGTCGTACACCCATCGTCATCCCGCCGGAACATGAATCGTCCGTTGTGCCAACCGTACAAAATGACAAAACCAGACGTTAGCATTATACTGCATATCTCGGACTCATCACAGATTCCAGTAACGGCTCAGACATGAAGACAGACGATATTTACAGAGAAAAGAGCATTCGGGGAACAATAAATGTGGCTCATTTATTACAAGAGCCAGTAGGCACGGCTCGCAGGTATTCTCTACAGGATATTTTGTCTGCCTCAAACAAAATCTATATTGCAGGAGAGGCCGTATTGACACGTACCCCGCAAGGGATTCTCACCAGTGTCAAATTAACTACCGAAATGGAGTTAACATGCAGCCGCTGTCTGTCTTTTTTTCAATACCCTGTGAGTTTTGAATTCGAGGATGAATTTATTTCCGCCTCAGATATATCCTATGACGCTGCTCCATGCACGAAGGAAACACTTCCCTTCCCCGCTATTGACACAAACCATGAACTTGACCTGGGAGAAATAATACGTCAATATATCATTTTAAACTTGCCCATGAAACCGCTTTGTGAAGTCGGTTGCCAGGGCATAAAGGAGAAAAGGACAGATGGCTCTACCTAAGAAGAAATACGTTAAATCTCGCCAGGGAAAAAGACGCAGTCATTTAAAAGCAACCGCGCCTGCTCTGGATACCTGCCCCCAGTGTCATAGCTCTAAGTTGTCTCATCGGGCCTGTCCCACATGCGGCACCTACAATGGGAAACAGATCATAGAGGTCGCAACCCCCGGGAAGAAAGGTTAGTTACAGGGTATGCCCACGGCTACCGTCACGGCATTCGTCTTTCCGGGACAAGGGTCTCAGTATGCTGGAATGGGTTTCGACCTGTACAATGATTTTCCCAGCGCCAGAGAAGTGTTCGAAAAGGCAGACGCTGCGCTGAAATTTCCTCTTTCACAGTTGTGTTTCGAGGGACCGGAGGAGGAATTAAAACAGACGATCAATGTCCAGCCCGCTATACTCACTACCAGCATCGCCTGTCTCAGTGCAGCGCAAGAAGTCTGCGGAGATAGCCTCCCGTCCCCTGCCTTTGTCGCTGGCCATAGCCTGGGAGAATACGCCGCTCTGGTAGCCGCAAAAACAATGAATTTGACGGATGCTGTACAATTGGTACGAGAAAGAGGCAGGTTGATGCAGCAAGCGAGCAAGCAGCAGCAAGGGGGGATGCTGGCCATAATAGGCCTTGACAAAAGCGCTGTCGAGGAAGTGTGTCTGCAGAGTGACTGTGAAATTTCCAACATAAACTCTCCTGGACAAATTGTGATCAGCGGCTCCGTCAACGTTCTGCCCCTGGCCGGCAAACTGGCTAAAGCAAAAGGCCCGTGCCGTGTTATTCCTTTGAAAGTAGGCGGGGCTTTCCATTCCAGATTGATGAAGCCAATCGCCGATGAATTCAGGCAGATTATTCTTAATCTCCCCCTTCACCCCCCGGTGATCCCGCTGGTAGCCAATGTGTCTGCCCGCCCTGCAAGCAATATTACTGCAATACAGGAAGAGCTTTGCGGGCAACTTTGCCACTGCGTTCAGTGGCAAAGTTGCGTAGAATACATGACGAACAATGCAGTATCCTTTTTTTACGAGATAGGCCCGGGGAGAGTACTCAGCAGTCTTATCAAACACACTATCCCCAATGCCCAGTGCGTCAATATTTCAAACACCGACGACATCAGGCAACTGGCAAAAATGTCAGCGTCAAGATAATCATGGAGGGGTCAAGACAGGAAGCCAGAATCCTTGCCCTTCAATTCCTTTACGAGCTGGATTGTTCCAGGCACAAAAAAGAGAATCTGCTGAAACATCTGCCGGCCGATAGCACTGTCCCGCCAGAAATCATAACCTTCTGCCACAAACTCGTTTATGGAGTGCTTCAGCATGAGCACGGAATTGATACGTTGATCAATCAATTTGCTCCCCTTTTCCCAATAGAACAACTGGCTATCATTGACAGAAATATTCTGCGCCTTGCCATCTTTGAACTTTTATTCGATAATAACACTCCTGTTAAAGTTGCTATCAACGAAGCAGTAGAGATGGCCAAAAAATTCGGGGGGGATTCATCACCCCGCTTTATCAACGGTGTTCTCGGCTCGATAGCGTCGGAATATGATTTAGGATAGAATATGCAAATTTTTGCTTTAACAAAAACAAAGGAGGAAGGATGGCAACCGTATTTGAACGACTGAAAAAGGTAATCGTGGAGCAACTAGATGTTGATGAGGAGCAAATAACTCCATCGGCATCGTTTGTGGACGATTTTAATGCCGATTCCCTGGATTTTGTGGAACTCATTACCGCTATTGAAGAAGAATTCGGCGCAGGGAAAAAGAAGCTGGAGATATCCGATGAGGACGCTTCCACTCTGGAAACTGTACAGGACGCAATTAATTATCTGCACAATCATGGCATGGAAGACAATTAGGTATTTGCACGAATCAATTTTTACTCTCCTTTCTCAGAAATGAACGGTTGAGAAAAAGAAGAGAGCTTGGTATTATTGATATAGGGCTGTTGACCGAGATGGCAGCAAGCTGACGCGCGAATAAGATAGGAATCCTCCGCTTGGATCGTTCACGACTGAGACGGGGGGGGGTGTGTTTTTATTTTAAAACTCTCGGATGAGCCGGGAGTTTTTGTTATTTGGGGTATAACTGGAATAATGCAGAATTTTGCCTGCAAGAGAGGTAAAGAAAAATGAGAACCATGCTAAAGAGCAAGCTTCACCACGCCCGCGTTACCCAGGTCAACCTGGATTATGAAGGCAGCATCACTATCGCCAGTAACCTCATGACAGCGTCCAATATCCTGCCCTTTGAACAGGTAGAAGTGCTTAACCTGAACAATGGAGCCAGGTTTACCACCTATGCAATTGAAGATGAAGAAACTTCAGGCGTCATCGGAATTAATGGGGCAGCAGCCAGACTAACTGCAAAGGGAGACATTCTGATTATTGTGTCATACTGCCAGCTCCCGGACGACAAAGCAAAAATTATGGCACCAGCAATAGTGCACGTGGACCGGGAAAACAAAATTGTCAGGCAAGGCAGAGCCCCCTCCGCTTCCCTTCACAGACAGGCAGTATGCCCTTGAAGTGTAGTGGCAACATGCGAGTAACTATCACCACAATCAAGGAAATGAAACGGCAGGGAGAAAAGATTCCTGTGCTGACCGCTTACGATTATGTTACTGCCAGCATAATTGACGAAGCGGGAGTACCTCTGATACTGGTAGGAGATAGCCTGGGCATGGTGGTACTGGGTTATGATTCCACTATCCCTGTAACGATGGCAGATATGTTACACCACACCAAGGCCGTGGTCAGGGGAACCAAAAAAGCCATGGTAATAAGCGATATGCCTTTCATGAGTTACCATATCGATACTGCCGACGCCCTGCGTAATGCTCAAAAATTCGTCCAGCAGGGGGGAGCTCAGGCAGTCAAGTTGGAAGGTGGGGAAAACATTTCCGAAACTGTTAAAAAAATTGTCGGCTGCGGCATTCCCGTAATGGGACACATCGGCCTCACTCCTCAATCTATTTTGCATCTGGGTGAGTACAGGGTTCAGGGAAAAACTGGAGAACAAGCCAGACAATTGCTCCACGATGCCCTCGTGCTGGAAGACGCCGGCATTTTTGCCCTCGTGCTGGAATGCGTGCCAGCACCCCTCGCAAACTTAATCACCATGAAGATATCTGTGCCTACTATCGGCATCGGGGCAGGCTCCGCTTGCGACGGACAGGTTCAGGTGATCAACGACATGCTGGGGCTTTGTTTAAACCACGTCCCCAAACATGCCAGGCAATATGCCAGGCTGGGCGGAGAAATCAAAACTGCCATCAATAATTATGTCAAGGAAATCAAGTCAGGGGACTTTCCTTCTGCTCGGGAAAGTTACACCATGGATGAAACATTGCTTGAGGAAATCATGAGGCAGCAAGCACCATAGTAAACAACCCGCCTGTCTGTTATCCTCAGTATGATCAGGGTACAGTTTTATGAAAATAATCAGAACCATCGCTGAAATGAACCAGCTTAGCAAGCAGGAAAACGCTTCGCTGGGGCTGGTGCCTACTATGGGCTATCTCCACGAGGGCCATCTATCCCTAGTGAAGGAAGCGCGCGGCGCAAATACTGCGGTTGTGGTCAGTATTTTTGTCAATCCTACTCAGTTTGGCCCTGACGAGGATTTTGATGCTTATCCTCGCGACCTAAACCGCGACTTGAAAATTCTGGCGAAAGAAAAAACAGACATCGTTTTTGTTCCTTCGGCAGAAGAAATGTTTCCCGGAGAACACGCCTGCTGGATAGAAGCAAGCTTCCCTGTTA
>DKFF01000047.1:0-26231 GCA_002452795.1 Dehalococcoidia bacterium UBA6803 | reverse complement strand
GGCTTATTTCGGGCAAAAAGACATACAACAGGCCTCTATCATCAAAAAAATGGTCGCCGATTTAAACATGAATATAGAGATCACGATCGTACCGACGGTAAGAGAAGATGACGGCCTGGCCATGAGCAGCCGCAATAGCTATCTTTCTCCTGCGGAACGCCGGGCAGCGACAGTATTGTTCAGAGCACTTACACTGGCCAGAAAAATGAACCTGGAAGGGGAGCGAGACGCCAACAATCTCCGTCAACAAATGTCATCCCTTATCCAAAAAGAACCTCTGGCCCATATCGACTACGTCAGCGTCGCCGACGCCGATACTTTAGAAGAATTATCTCTACTGGATAAAAACGCACTGGCCATGCTGGCCGTTAGAATAGGCAAAACAAGACTGATAGACAACATCTTGCTCGAATAAAAACCGGGGCTTTTTCTTGCTAAAAGACCGCTCCCTTCTACTTCCCTTTCACCGAATCCGCAGCCTTCCTCAAGCCTACTCGATAGAATACCAGAGCCAATATCCAGAGGACTATTGAGAACACAGGTTCAGCAGGCAACAGAGCATTGTAACTCAAAAGAAACTGGTAAGAAGCGAATGACACTGGCGCGAAACCCACAATGCCCAATATCAACAAAAACCCTACCAGAATGCGCCACGACAATTTTATTTTGTACACTAGCCTCACTCCTTGCTGGCAAATTCCAGCTTAAGCCTCGGGATTTCTGTAAAACCTGACAACAACACCGTAGCGGAAATTTCGTCAGAACGAGGAACAGGATAATCGCCACCGCGAATTTCCGTAGCACCACCCAGATAATCCTGCAGCCACGCTTTTGACTGAGAGAAACCCTCCATACTGAGTTCGTTCATCGGGCCAGAAAGCAATATCAACGCCCTCGCCGTTTCTTTAGATTGACACTTCCCACTGAGGCGTATGTTGGTAGCATTTCTCGTCACTGTGAGACACTTAAGAACAGGATCCAACTCATCTATGGAATGACGCTTTCTGAAAAAAGGAAACCTGCTTTTCTTCACTTCTATGCTTGAATGTCCGATATAAGAAAGTCCTTTCCATGTAGCTATAATATCCGAGGCGTCCACTACTTTAACCCCTACACCTTTACCTTTAACTTCTCCTGCCCCGAAGAGAAAGGGGAAAGGCTTGATGAGCTCGTGATTCATAAATTTGTAACACTCTCCGAGAGGCACACCTTCTTTCTTCCAAATGTCGTTATCAAAGACAACTATGCCTTCCGTTACTTCGTGTAGCTCCTGCATTGCCGCAATGCTATTATCCTGCATCAATTTTCCCTCGTCCGCACTGGGCAACAATGCCAGAGCGTAAGTCGGCTGGTCATAAACCTCTCTCAATTGCCTGGCTATGACAGCCGCTCCTCCCGATCCCGTTCCACCTCCCAACCCGGCAACAACCAGGAAAGCATCAACCCGCGGCAGGTCTTTATCTGCTACCTTGCGCATAATATAGTGCACCTGTTGTCCAACCAGCTCCGCACCGCGCTCTCTAAGCAAGCCCACTCCATGCCCCCGCACCTCAGATTGTCCGACCAGCAAGCGATCTTTTCGGGGAATATTTTCAAGCCCCATCAAGTCCGCCTGTGCCGTGTTCACAACTATCGCCAGCGGAAGTATATCAGGATGAATACCCCACCTGTTATGGTAAGCAAGTAAATCCACCACCCTGCCACCTGCCTGACCAATTCCAATAGCACCAATTCTCATTGAGCACCTACCTTTCTACACATATCACTAATTGCCTGCCTCTCTATTAGCCAAATCAACCAAGCCGCCTGCATCACTACAAGCTGGCTCAGTATAATATGTTAATATCTCATTGTAAATATCATCAGGGAAAATCTGCAAAAACGCAATAGAAATGTTTACGAGATTTTACTAAACTCTCCACCGAAGAAAAAACCACGGTTTCACTGCCGCATAGCATCACCATTCCGACTCAATCCCAGAAAAATCAGCAACCCCAGTAATGAAATGATAGCACAAACACGAAACATCATGTTATACCCGGCAACTTCAGCAACCATCCCCATGCTCGCAGCCCCTATAGCCATGCTGATATGAGCACAAGCGCTATTGACACCCATGATCAGCCCCCGCATCCCAGGCGGCCCTAGGTCAGCCACCATGGCATAACCCGCCACGACAACCAGTCCCAATCCTACTCCACAAAAAAAAGCCTCTATTGCTAAACCAAAAAGAAAATCAGTGCAGGACAACGACGCTACAGAAATGCCTCCTAAGACTAAACCAAGCGATACCACTGGCCTGCGCCCCACTTTATCTGACAGTTTGCCTCCTGGAATCCTGGCAACGGTAGAACCAGCAAAGAGAACCGCCAGTATGATTCCAGCCTGCGTTTCACCCATGCCGAAACCTTCCACATACAACGGCACAAAAGTTGTCACGGCGTGCTGGTTTAAACCCAAAAAGAAAATGGCTAATAACCCGGCGACAACCCCTCCAGTTTTAAGCCATCCCCACGAAACATTCTTTTCGTTTTCAACCTTTTTGCTCAACCGAATCGTGTTCAGACGAGAAATGACAAAAGTTAAACTAAACAAAGAAATAGCAGCGGAAACAAAAAACACAACCGGAAATCCATAATGATTTAAGAGTAATCCTCCCATAATTGGACCTAAGGCAAACCCCAGTTGGTTTATCATAGTTTGCCAGCCCAGCGCTTCTCCCATGCGCTGCCCGGATGCCGAGCGAGTCGCCAGTGCACTGGTTGTCGGAAAAATCATCGCCCAGGAAACGCCCTGTAACACTAAAGCAACGCCTAGCTGAGCAGGGTTACTTGCCAGCAGGCAAACCAGAGGAGGCAAAACGGAAAAAGCTACGCCGAAAACTAACAACTTATGATAGCCTAGTCTATCGGAAAACGTACCAGCAGGAATCGTCACCACTGCCACGGCGCCAGCGAACCCGGCCATAATCAACCCGATCACCGCCGGTGTCGCTCCCATCCCCTGCGCATAATAAGGCAAAACAGGAAAAAGAATAGCCGTGCTGCAGCGACTGCAAAAACCCACCCCGCAGGTAGTGATCAGAACTCGCTTATGCATCTCCCATAAACCCCCTCAGGGAAATGATAAAAACAAATTTCCTGGCGGCGCGCTTTGTCTCTCTGCCCATCTGCCATATCCAGGGTAAACAGCTAAGCCCCAGGAACCAACTATTTTAACACGTTATTAAGAAGCCAGAGGCCTTCTCCTTCACTTCATGTCATGCCTGGCATGCTATAATACGGCATGCGTATAGCTATAGTTGGGTTGGGACTCATTGGTGGCTCCATAGGCCTTTCTTTGAAGCAAAACAACCCCACAGCGGAAATAATCGGCTACGCCCGCCGCCTGGATCGCATTAAGACAGCTATAAAATCAGGAATAATTGATAGCGGGGAAACAAACCTCGACAATGCAGTGAAAGAAGCCGGGGTCATCATTATTGCCACTCCTGTTCTCACGATAAAAGACATCCTTCGCCAGTTAGCAAGGTCCGCTCCGCAAGGCTGCCTCATCACTGACACAGCAAGCACCAAGAGCCAGGTTATGGAATGGGCACGGGAGTTATTGCCGTCCACAATGAACTTCATCGGCGGACATCCCATGGCAGGAAAAGAAACCTGTGGCATGGAAGCCGCAGAAAGCGGGTTGTTCCAGGACAGTATTTATTGCCTCACCCCGCTGAAAAATGCTTCGGCGGAGGCAGTAAGTACGCTGGTACACCTGGTAGAACTCCTGGGGGCGTCTCCATTTTTCATGGATGCCAAAGAGCATGACGAAATCGTAGCCGGTATCAGCCACCTGCCCATGCTGTTGTCGGCCGCGCTGGTTTCGACAACCGCAGACAGTCCTTTCTGGGCAGAAATGTCTCCGCTGGCGGCCTCAGGATATCGAGATACCTCCCGTCTGGCTTCAGGAAACCCTACGCTAAACGCTCACATCTGCGCCACAAACAAAGAGGCCATACTTTTCTGGCTTGATACATTCAGTAAAAATCTGCAAACATACCGCGAACTGGTTGCAACGGGAAGCGATGCCCTGGAAAAAACCCTGGCACGCGCCCGCATGGCGAGGGAAGAATGGCTAAACAGCAGGAAGTAACCAGGAGGGTCAGGATATGCCCCGGGCTGACAGGAGAGATTGACCTGCCTGGAGATAAATCCATTTCTCATCGGGCAATCATCTTCAATAGCTTCGCTCACCAAGGCGAAGCCCAAATCAGCAATTTTTCCCCAGGGCAGGACTGCGCCAGCACTGTCAGATGCTTGAGAGCACTGGGAACAAAAATCACGAGAGAGATAAAACAAGACGCTATTTCTCTCGTGATTTCAGGAAACGAAGCCAATTTTCAAGAGGCAAGCGATGTGCTTAACGCTGGAAACAGTGGCACCACCATGAGGCTTTTAAGCGGCTTGCTGGCCAGTCAGCCCTTTCTGAGTATCATCACCGGAGACGCTTCTCTCCGCTCCCGTCCCATGAAACGGTTAGTTGAGCCGCTGCGCGCCATGGGCGCCGACATTCAGGGAAGACAAGAGAATTCCTTCGCTCCTCTGGCCATCAGAGGGGGAAACCTGAAAGGGATAGAATACGCTTTGCCTATACCCAGTGCTCAGATTAAAACAGCAATTCTTTTGGCCGGGCTTTTTGCCCACGGCAAAACGGCTGTCTATGAAGAAATACCTTCACGAGACCACACGGAGCGCATGCTCAAGCAAATGGGTGTCCAGTTGCGCCAGGAGGACAACTGGATTTATTTAAACCCTCCAACCTCCCCCCCACATCCTCTCTCCATCCACATTCCCGGTGACATCAGTTCAGCAGCTTACTTTCTGGTTGCAGGAGCAATTCACCCCCGGTCCAGAATAACCCTGAGAAACTGCGGCATTAATCCCACGCGAACGGGAATTCTGGACGTCCTCACAGCCATGGGTGCTATGATGCAGATAAAGAATAAGAGAACAGAGGCGGGCGAGCCTGTGGCTGATATTACTATTGAATCAAGCGAACTGAAAGGAATTGAAATCGCAGGAGAAATTATCCCTCGCCTCATTGACGAGATACCCGTGCTAGCGGTGGCAGGGTGTGTGGCAAAAGGCAAGACCGTGATCAGAGGTGCCGGTGAATTACGGGTCAAAGAATCAGATAGAATCACCACCGTATCACGGGAGCTTTCCCGTATGGGTGCCAGAATTGAAGAATTGCCCGATGGTATGATAATTTACGGGGGCACGTCTCTATACGGAGCAGAGGTCAGCAGTCATTTTGACCACCGTCTGGCTATGAGTCTGGCAATAGCGGGCTTGATAGCCAGGGGAGAAACAATAGTTAATCATGCTCAAGCAACCCGGATATCTTACCCTTCGTTCTGGGACAACCTGGAAAAACTTACGCTTGACGTAAATTAAATCATCTAGGAGGATTTATGGGCACCGAACTGGTTCATGTTGGTTTCGGTAATATTATAGCGGCAAACAGGATTATAGCTCTGCTTGCTCCCGACCACCAACCCACTAAACGTCTCGCCAAGGAAGCTAAAGGCAGAGGATTATTAATTGACACCACCCACGGTAGAAAATCAAAAGCCGCTATCCTCCTAGATACAGGGCACGTCGTTCTGGCCGCTATCTCTCCCGAAACAGTGGCTCATAGACTGAGCACCATTTGTGAGCCAGGCGAGGAGAAAATCGAGGCATGATTGAGCCATCCCAGATAAGGTGTGGTTTTCCTTGCTGCAGGACAAAACCCCTGCTCGTTGTCCTGTCCGGCCCTTCCGGAGTGGGGAAGGACGCCGTGCTCAAGAAGATGAAGACCAAAGGAAGCCTTTTTTACTACACTATTACAGCCACCACGCGGCCAGTACGAGCAGGAGAAAGGGATGGCGTGGATTATCACTTTCTATCCCGGGAGAAGTTCCAGCAACTAGTTGAGCAAAAACAATTTCTGGAATGGGCCTGTGTCTACGATAATTATTATGGCGTACCCCAAAATGAAATCACCCGTGCTCTGAAGAACGGCACGGACGTGATAGTCAAAGTGGATATACAGGGGACAGAAAGCATCAAAAAAATCGTGCCCCTGGCAATTTCCATTTTCCTGATGCCTCCCTCTCTCGAAGAGCTTGAAAAAAGGATCAGGCAGCGTCATAGCGAAACCCCCACATGCCTGGCGCTGAGATTACAAAAAGCCAGGGAAGAGATAAAAAAATCATCTTCTTTCGACTACATCGTTGTCAACCATCGTGATATGGTCGATGAGACTATCACAAAGATTGAGTCTATTATCATTGCCGAAAAGTGCAGACCAGAAGCGCCCTCTCTCAATCAGCAGCCATTTTCTCATCTGCCATAACAAAAGCCAGAAGCCAGGGAGCAGGAGACAAAGGAAAGAAAACAGCATGGGTATGGCTCAGCCAGGGGGAACAAAAGAGCACGGTTATCGCTGGACCATTCTCTCCATTTTAACCAGCTCACAAATTTTTCTATCAATGGGAGCCTACTCATGGGGAGTGCTGGGCATGTATCTCCGTCCTGAAATGGGCATCAGTCACACCCAGGTGGGCATGCTTACCTCTGTCCTTTACTTCACCGGAGTTATAGTAGCTGTTCCTTCCGGTATATGGGTCGACAGAATGGGGGCCCGCAAGTGGCTCATTATCAGCCTCCTGCTAATGGGAGTGCCTTTTGCCCTCATGTCTCTCTGCCATAATTACATATCTATTCTCGTTCTTTCAGCGATTGGCGGCATGGGCTACGGGATACTGAACCAGGTCTCGGTTAAAGGCCTCATGCGCTGGTTTTCCTCCCGTTCCAGGGCGACGGCACTGGGCATCAAGCAATCGGGGGTTACCATCGGAGGGGCCCTGAATGGAATCGTCTTGGTCGCCCTGGCTTCGGCCTTCCACTGGCATATGGCGGTGCTGCTCGTTGGTGCTTTATGTTTAATTTTGAGCATCATCTCTTTCTTTTTGTACCGGGAACAACCCCCACAAGCACATACTTCAACAATTTCCTCTGCTTCCGCCACCGGTAAAGAAACACCCCCGGGGAAAAGCGAAGGCTTGCGCGCGGCGCTCGCCAACCCTGTTTTGCTGATGATGCTGGCAGTGATGCCGCTCATGACAGGAGCACAGGCCGGCTTTGCCGCTCACTGGCCACTTTTCCTGAAAGAAGATCTCCTCTTCTCCGGAACGCTGGCCGGAACCTGCTTCATGACAGCCATGATAGCCGGCGCTATTGCCCGCGTTGGTTGGGGAGTAATTAGCGATCGCCTCCTGCAGGGAGACAGAATGAAGACCATGATCCTTATCAGTATCACTGCACTGCTCGGAGCAACAGTGGCCTTCTTTTTACATCCTGGCATATCTACCTGGGTGATCTTCTTATCGACCTCTCTAATAGGGATAGGCTTTTTAGGCTTTCATGGCGTGCTGATGGCGTTGATGGCTGAAGCCGCCGGAGCCAGGCTGGTTGGATCAATTACCGGAGTAATGATTACCATAACATGGATAGGAATGGTACTAGCCCCCTTGGTTTTTGGTACGATCAGCGACCACTGGGGCTATACTTGGTGCTGGGCGCTGATGAGTGTCTTCGCAATCATCAGCATCGTCGTATTCAGTATATTCTCCCTCCGCTCGAAGAAACACCTCGGAGATAGCGCTAGAACCCCGTGACTGCCTGCAACCACCACTGCCTCCCGCGCAACCTCCCTGGCAAAGCCTGTTCCCTTCCGTTCTCCTTTATGACTCTGCCTGTCCGCTCTGTCTGTGCTCCTCATGAGACATCACCGCACGGAATATAACTGCTTCTCTGTCCCGCATCTTGTTTCCTTCCTGCTCAGATTCCTCGTGGTCATAGCCCAGAAGATGAAGCATCCCATGAATGATCAACTGCGCCAGTTCTTGTTTTACCGGATGTCCCTGCTCTCTGGCTTGCCCTTCCGCCTGAGGATAGGAAACAATCACTTCTCCCATATGAAGTACATTATCAGGAGGCAGAACAAAGGCTGCCGCGTCTTCCTGCCGGGCAAGCAAACCAAAGGAAAGCACATCTGTTGGTTCATCAATGCCTCGATAATCCCGATTCAGTTCCTGAATCGCTCTGGAGCCAACAATAGCCACGCTCGCTTCGTATGTTGCCCCCTTTTCCCCTTCTTCTTCAAGAACACGTCTTGCTACCTGCTTTATCCAATCTGCATCTACGCGCTCTCGAAAAGCCGCTTCTACGTGAACATCTATTCCTTCCAGCACTGCATACCACCGCCAGCATCATAGCAATCCCTCCTGCACAATTCAAACCAGGCATGTACGGTGTCCATGATACACTTACAGTTTTCAAGCTATGGCAAGGTTTATTGCTTGTTAACGGCCCAAGAGGCTAAGGATATAGTAAAAGAGGACCCATCAATATATACTTCAAAACTAAAATCAGAGCAAGGGAGGATAAAAGTGGAAGCCCTGATTGTAGAGAACTTGATTAAAAAATATGAAGATGTCCAGGTGCTCAAAGGCATCGACATGAGCATAAAGGAGGGAGAATTCTATGCCCTTATGGGGCCGAACGGCTCAGGGAAAACTACCCTCGTCTCCATCATTGCTTCCATCACTCCGCCGACCAGTGGCGAGGTGAAGGTTTATGGATACGATATTACGGATGGAGCGGAGGAGGCAAGAAGACTTATCGGCTACCTACCCGGGGAGAATTTTTCCTCTCCTCTCCTGAGCGGAGAGGAAAATCTGATGTATTTTGCTCAGCTCTGGGGCTTACCGAAAAGCGAAGCCAGAAACTTGACCCATGAGCTGCTGGCGAGGGTGGGCTTACCCGCTGAGGGTAAGAAAAGGGTGTCACACTATTCCTCAGGAATGAAAAGAAGGCTGGAACTGGCCACGATTCTCTTTCCCGGGATGAAAATCCTCATCCTTGACGAGCCGGTCACCGGTTTGGACCCTTCAGCCAGAAAGGAATTCCTGGGCCTTCTCAGGGAGATAAACAAGAAGGGTGCGACGATATTTCTCATCACCCACATTGGAGAAGATGCTGAAATAGCTTCCAGAGTCGGGCTGATAGATGAAGGAAAGCTCATCGTCGAAGGGAAGCCAGGGGAACTCAAGAAAAATAGCGGCTTAAGCTCGGTGGTAAGCGTGAGGCTTGGTTTAAAGAACAGGGAAATCTTAGCTTCGCTGGGAAGCTTCGGTAGGGACGGTAAGGTGCTGGAGGTGGAAGATGGCTACCGGGTCTACTGCAAAGACGCCGAGGAGGCAGCTCCCAGGATATTAAAAGCTCTCGGCGCCCTGGGATATGAACCTTCAAGAGTGGGAATCGAGAAGCCCTCGCTGGAAGATGTCTTCTTTGCCCTCACCAGAAAACCAGTTAGAGGAGGAGTTTAAATGGGACAGGTAACAGCCACTGCAGAAAGAGCTCTCAAGGAAACCCTGAGAGAAAAGCCAGCACTTTTCTGGACTATCGCCTGGCCTATTATCTGGGTGGTTATCGATTGTTTTATCTTTGCCAAACAGGCTCCAGCGGAATATGTAGCTTTGACGAGTGGTTCTTTCACCATCGCCATGATGGTATTCGCCGCTGCCATGGCCGGAATGGTAAATTTCCCAAGTGGTGTAGCTTCTGATAGAGAAAGGGGCGTTTTTTTGAAACTCTTCTCCATGCCGGTAAAGCCCTGGAGGGATTCCCTGGGAAGGCTTTTAGGCGTGTTTGCCTTTTCGGTTCTGGCTGTCGTCCTGGTCATGTCTGCTGGATTTATCTGTGGAGCAGAGTTCCAGCCAGTCCACCTTGGCGTGTTGAAAGCAGTGGGGGTTTTTATACTCATCTTTCTGACTTCCGCCGGGATAGGCATGCTAATCGGAACTTTTATCAAGAGCATAAATGGCACTACCATGACCGGCGTAGCTATTGTGGTAATAACCGCAACCATAAGTGGGATTTTTATGCCTTATTCTATGCTCCCCTCATCTCTTCAAGCCTTCGCCCGGGTTTACCCTGTTTCTTCCTGTAATTCCTTGCTTATTTCCCTGCTCACAGGAGGCCCGGAGATGGCTGGCTATGACCCGCTAACTGCAGGACATATTGCCCTGACAATAGCTTTATCTGTAATTCTTTTCGTCCTCGGTCTGGTGCTCTACAGGAGGTTTTGCTGGGGAAGAAGATAAAATCGGTAATGATAAAACGACGCAATTTGAGCCCGTTATATGTTACTCATTCCTTTGCCAGTCTTGCCGAGATAGCAGTAATTTTATCGCCAACGATACCCGGCTAATTTTTATCTCTAATCTCTTTTTGTTGCTAAAGCCCAGTGTAAATTGGCATAGGTCCGCCACAACTCTTTGGAGACTCCGTAATCGCTTGAGATAGACTTCAAAAGCTTCTGGGAAATTTTACCTCGCTCAGCCAATTCCTGCCCCGCTTGCTCTAAAGATAACAAAATCTCATTCAAATAGCTCCTGTACGCCGGCGCAGTAAAAGATTGTCCACCGGGACGTAATATAGTGGCGATAAGTGGCTTATGCGAATTCCTCGCTATTCCTTTGAAAGTTTCAGCTACCGGCCCGAAGTGCTCAACTTCGGGAAAGCCGCTGACAGAGAAAAAAGCAGTGTATTGCTCCTTCGTATCACACAATGGATGTCGTGTTAAGCCCTGGTAAGGCACAAAGGCAGGACTGATGGTGATAAACATTCTATCCAACAAAGCCTTCAATTTGGCAGGAATTGAATCAACAAATAATGGAAAAGCATAAATAGTCAGGTAGGCAGCGCCAACCTTTTCTATTAACTCTTTCGCATCGTCTTTAATCACGCACTCTCCCCTGGTTCTCCAGCAGGTAAAGCATCCCCGGCAGGGCCTAATCTCAAGCCCTCTATCATAAAGGTTAATAACCTCCACCTCTGTGCCCGCCTGCTCAATGCCTTTAATCAAAGACTGTAGGTAGAAGTAAGTAAAACCATTCCTCTTGCGCGGGCTCCCATTGATAATCAGGACTTTGTCAGGCTTTGACCAAACTCTTTTCCCGGGGATTTCAAAATCTTGAATCTTATCTTCCGCCCCGGGTATTTCTTCATCGGTAAATTTTCTCCCGAACGCCTTATTGAGCATTTTAAGATGATAGAGTGAGCCCTTGATACGATACTTCCTGGTCAGCCATCCCCATATTCCATTGAGCTTACCGCTAGCAACATCCAGCCAGACCGCAACCGGCGAATAAATGGTCATAGAGGGAAGCTGATGTTTCCCTTCGCCACACTTTGCTTTTCCTTTTGATATGGAGAGATAGAAATAATAAGTTTCCCCTTTTTCCTCTAAAACAAATTGGTAAACCGCCTCAAAAGCTGGAAACCGTTTGCCGTCATACAGGTTGTTCCAGAAACGAAAAAGCCCGTTGAGATTCTCTTGCGTTGATGATATTTCAATCACATTTTCCTCCACCTGACATTCCCGGACAGTTCCTCGCAATCCCCGTATTTCTATCAGTGCTTGAAATGCCTTCTGCCGGTAAACATCATGGCTATTCCATATCTGTTAGCTATTGCGACAACCTCTTTGTCACGCACAGAACCCCCTGGCTGTATGAAGGCGGTAACACCTGCTTTTGCTGCCAGTTCTGGCCCGTCGGCGAAGGGGAAAAAGGCATCGGAGGCTAGAACACTCCCTCTAGCTCTATCTCCAGCTCTGGCCAAAGCCAGTTCAACGCTAACCACTCTACTGGGCTGCCCTGCCCCCATCCCCAATAGTACTTTATCTCTGACGATAGCGATGGCATTTGATTTGATATCCTTAACCACCTTCCAGGCAAAAGCAAGGTCAGATCGCTCCTCCTCCGTAGGCTGACGATCTGTTACCACCTCAGGCTGGAATTCCGCATCAGAGAAAAAATCGGAGGCCTGCACCAGAAATCCCCCTGTGACACAGCGCAGGTCAAGCCGTCGTTTTTCCGAACGCGGCATGGGCAAGCTGACCAGTCGCAGTTTTTTCTTGCGCCCCAACAACTCTAATGCTTCCGGTACATACTCAGGGGCGATAACAGCGTCATAATGAGTTTCGTTTATCTCCCGGGCAGTCGCCAGATCAACCGGCAGATTAAGAACAACAACCCCACCAAAAGCCGCCACAGGGTCACCGGACAACGCCCTGCGGTAAGCCTCTGCCAGACATTCATGGCTGGCTAGCCCACAGGGATTACCATGTTTGATCACCACCACCGTGGGATCGGCAAAATTGCGGAGAATGCTGAGAGCGGCATTAGCATCCAGTAAATTATTAAAAGAGACTTCAGGGCCGTGGAGATGGGATAAGAAGGGTAACCCCTCGTTGCTCTCTTCAACAGTCTGTTCCTCGTAAAAAGCTGCTTCTTGATGAGGGTTTTCCCCGTAGCGCAAGCTATACCCCTTCTGCAAAGCAATAGTCATTTGCTCCGGGAAGGATTCATCCACATTCAAGTACTGAGCAATAGCGGTATCGTACATGGCTACATGCTGAAAAGCTTTGTAAGCCAGCCTCCTTCTTTCTTCCAGTGCAACCTCACCCTGGCGTAATTTTTGCAAGATGGCTTGATAATCCCCGGGATCAACCACCACCAGCACAGAAGGATAGTTCTTGGCTGCGGAACGAATCATGCTGGGGCCACCAATATCAATCTTCTCCAGTGCTTCGCCGAGAGCAACATCTTTCCTCTTCACCGTTTCCACAAAAGGATAGAGATTCACCACTACCATATCTATAGGCTCGATATGCTGCTGCTTCAGCTCCGCCATATGGCGAGGCAGGTCACGCCTGGCCAGGATGCCGCCATGAATCGCCGGATGCAGGGTCTTCACCCGCCCATCGAGTATTTCTGGGGACCCGATAACTTCTGAAACTCCCCGCACCTTCATGCCGGCGTCTTCCAGCGCCCGTTTGGTGCCACCGGTGCTCAAAATCTCAATCCCTATCTCCTGCAGTCCACGGCAAAAATCCGCTAGCCCTGTCTTATTGGAAACGCTTACAAGAGCACGCATATATCCTCCCAATCATTAAAATCACTTCTTCCTCTTTAGGGAGATTTCGTTATGCTGCCAATGACACTGGCCTCAGGCAGCATTTTGAGCACCTCCGCTGCGCTATCACCCGCACAAACAAGAATCATGCCCACGCCCATATTAAATGCCTTATACATCTCCGACTCATCAACATTGCCTTTTTCCTGAATAAGCCTGAAAATAGCAGGAATGCTCCAGGAGCCTTTCTGGAAACAAGCGGCAACGCCCTGCGGCAAAATGCGGGAAACATTACCCTTAATGCCTCCTCCCGTGATATGAGCTATCCCCTTGATATAAGATAACACCGGTTTGACCCGCTGATAATAGCAGATATGGTTTTTAAGCAAAGCCTCTCCCAGCGTCTCCCCCAGCTCCGGATAAAAGCTGCCGAGGCAGGCAGGGTTCTCCTCCACTCCAAAAACCTGGCGAGCCAGGGAATAGCCGTTGGTATGCAAGCCGGACGAAGGCAAACCCAGCATAACGTCGCCGACCTTAATAGAAGCGCCATCAATGATGTTCTCGCTCTCTACCACGCCGACAACAAAGCCAACCAAGTCATATCGCTCCCGGGCATAAATACCAGGCATCTCCGCGCTCTCGCCACCAATAAGAGAGCAACCTGCGTCCCGGCAGGCCTGCACCATACCGGCGATCATTTTCTCCACTCGCTCAGGTACCATCTTCTCCATAGCAATATAGTCAAGGAAAAAGAGAGGTTTAGCACCGCAGCACAAAATATCGTTAACGCAATGGTTTACAATATCAATACCCACGAGATCCTCTCTCCCCAGCAATGAAGCTATTCTGATCTTTGTGCCCACTCCATCGACACTGGAAACCAGGACTGGTGCCCTGTATCCTTCCAACCGAAACATGCTGCCAAAAGAGCCAAAATTAAGAACTTCAGGGGAAAAGGTGGAACGCACCTGTCTGGAGATAGTTTGCTTTATCTCGTCGGATACCTGGATATCAACCCCGGCCCGGGCATAAGTTTTCTTAACCACTGACGACACCGGGCGCTTCCCTGGTATTCGTTTCCAATGCCAATTTGTCCATCTCCATCTGCACCGGAATCGGATAATCCCCGGTAAAACAAGCCAGACAGAAAATATTCCTGGGTAAGCCCGTAGATTTAATCAGGCTTTCAAGGCTCAGATAACCCAGGGAATCCACTCCAAGATGCTCCTTGATCTCTAAGATGCTCTTACGTGCAGCTATCAGCTCACCTTTAGTAGCCATGTCCACACCCAAAAAGCAAGGATGCCTGATAGGCGGAGCACAAATGCGGATATGCACCTCTTTGGCACCCGCCTTCTTGAGCAAATTGACAACTCTGGGGGTAGTAGTGCCCCGGACAATGCTATCGTCAATCACTACCAACCGCTTGCCAGCAATCATGCGTGAAAGAGGATTAAATTTGAGCTGGACATCGATATCCCGCAATCTCTGGTCAGGTTGAATGAAAGTGCGCCCCACGTAGCGGTTCTTCAATAATCCTTCACAGTAGGGAATGCCTGACGCCTGGGCATAACCTATCCCCGCGGCATTGGCTGAATCAGGCACACCCATGACCATGTCGGCCTCCACCGGGTATTCCTGTGCCAGAAGCGCCCCCATAGCCTGTCGGACAGGATAAAGCAGCCTGTCCCGAAGGATGCTATCCGGGCGGGCAAAGTAAATGTACTCAAAGATGCACAGAGCTTCTTTCCCTTCCTTCATGTGGAAACTTCTGAGACCATCCCGGTCGATAATTACGATTTCCCCCGGTTCTATCTCCCTGAGAAATTGCGCCCCGATATGGTCCAGGGCACAGCTCTCGGAAGCAATTACCCAACCACCGTTTATCTTTCCCAGGCAGAGAGGCCGTACTCCCATAGGATCACGAATCCCGATAAGCTTGTCTTCCACCATCACCGTCAACGAATATGCCCCCTGGAGACGCTGCGCGGCATACTTTATCTTCTCTTCCCATTCCAAATTCGGAGAAGACAAAATAAGATTGGCAATGACCTCAGAATCAGTGGAGGAATAAAAATCATGTCCTCTCTCACATAATTCGCTCTGCAAGAGCCTGGAGTTGGTAATATTGCCATTATGCGCCAGGGCAATAGTTCGCCCATTTGAGTTTGTCACAATGGGCTGCGCGTTGATTGAACTGCTGGAACCCGTAGTAGAGTAACGATTATGCCCGATAGCGATATGCCCGGTAAGGCAACTAAGGTCACTCTCATTAAAGGCGTGGGAAACCAGCCCCATACCGATATGAACCCTTATATTGTCGCCGTCAGAAGAAGCAATGCCCGAGCTTTCCTGCCCGCGATGCTGAAGCGCAAAAAGAGCAAAAAAAGTTAGCCTGGCAACATCCATGCCTGGAGCATAAATTCCAAAGACACCACAGCTCTCATGCATTATTCAAATGGCCTTCTTGGGCGATTATAATCTCTCCCTCCCCTCAGGTCAATTCACTGCGCTCATTTGTGGCAGAGATGACAGACAAAGAACAGGCCTGCCCTCACTCCTTCGTGATAAACAGGATTATTTGCCAAAAGAGTCTTCTTTAGTGTAAAAACAGGGTAATTATCTTTCAGACAAAAATGCAAAACTACAGATCTTTCAGGCTAAACGCTCTCTGGTTTTTGATAATTCTTAATATTGTGGTCTTCCTCGCCACTTCAATCAGACCGGACATGATTTTCTCTCTGGGTCTTCAGCCTATCAGTTTTCTTTCTCGTCCATGGACAATCTTGACCAACCTTTTCGTCCACGGAAGCCTCAGTCACATTATATTTAACATGATAAGTCTCTACTTTTTAGGCAGTTTTCTCATCAGGGTAATCGGTGAAAAGAATTTCCTCAGGATATATTTTATTGGAGGTGTCGCAGGCAACATCCTCTTTCTCCTCCTGGGTAATGCTTTCTCCGTCGGGATAGGAGCTTCCGGGGCCATTGCCGCTCTCGGTGGAATGCTGGCAATAATGGCGCCAAAACTGCCTGTGTTTATCTTTCCTTTCCCGTTCCCCATCCCCCTCTGGATAGCGATCGTTATTTTCTTACTCCTTTCTTTCTCCCCCGGGATAGCCTGGCAGGCTCACTTCGGAGGCATACTGGCAGGAATCGCTGCCGGTTATTATTTCAGGCGCAAAAGAGTTCTCCGTTGAGGAATCTTTCGCCGGGACAAAAGCGAGAAAGGCCGGTGTCTCTGCCATAAAATCTTGACAACCCCTCAAGCTTGGTTGTTAAATACCCTAGTAATCCGATGTATCTCCGTCGTCAGGAAAACAAGGGGAAGACGAGCCAGGCAAAGGAATTCAGACAGGACACAATCTATCCATGATAAAATACGAGGATATAACAGCAGGTTACGAATTCCCCACAGCCAGTTATGAGTTGAATTCGGCGATTGTCGCCACATATCTGGAGGCGGTTGATAATCAGGACAATTCCGGTTCTTCTCCGGAGTTCATTCCTCCTTTAGCTATAGCCGCGTACGCCATGAAAGCCTCTTCTTCTTCTCTTTCTCTGCCACCTGGCTCCGTACACGCCGCGCAAGAACTGGTTTTTCTGAAGCCTGTGCCCATCGGTTCAATAATAACTTGTCATGCCAGAGTGGCCAAGAAGGTAGATAGAGGGAAAATGCACCTGCTGGTGCTGGAACTGAATGTTTTTGATCAGGACGGGGAAAAAGTACAGGAAGGGAATGCCACAGTGATCTTGCCGGGCTGACACAGCAGGTCAGAAAATGACGAACAAGCAAGATAAAGCAAGAGAAACGCTACAGTTGCAAGCAGGGGACATTTTGCCTCCGCTGATTAAGCACATCACCCAGAAAAAGATAAATCTTTATGCCGAAGCGTCCGGAGATTTCAATCCACTGCACGTGGACGAGGTTTTCGCCAGACAAACCCCTCTGGGAGGAACGATTGCTCATGGCATGCTCGTCCTGGCTTATCTTTCAGAGATGGTCTCGCAGGTTTTCGGTACAAGCTGGCTGGCAGACGGAAAGCTTTCCGTGCGTTTCAAGTCACCGGCACGCCCGGGAGACACGATTACCGTCAACGGTAAAGTGAATTCCCTCATAGAGGAGAATGGTGTATCATATGCCAGTTGTAGCCTGGAATGCCATAATCAAAAAAGGGAAACGATAATCACAGGAGAGGCAAAAGCCCGTCTCCCGCAACAAAAAAATTAATGTCTGAGAATAATAAGAGCGAGCAGAACAGAAAGGTAAGAGTGGCGCTTGATGCCATGGGAGGAGATCGCGCCCCCGATGAGATCGTTAAGGGGGCAGTGCTGGCCGCCCGCAACGGCGATGTGGAGATTGTGTTGACAGGTCCCGAGGACATTATGGAGGCGCAACTGGCCAAATACAACCCTGCCAGAGACCTGCCTGTCAAATATGTCCCTACAGATCAAATTATTGCGGAGAATGAGCCGCCCGCACAGGCGGTGCGCCGCAAGTCAAACTCTTCTCTGGTCGTAGCAACCAAATTGGTAAAGGAAGGGAAAGCTGATGCCATGCTCAGCGCCGGGAATTCAGGAGCCATCGCCATAAGTGCCATCCAACACCTGGGCATGATAAAAGGCATAGAACGCCCGGCGATCGGCGGTACTTTTGGCAGTTTTCTCCCTAACGTAGTATTAATGGATCTCGGCGTCAATGTCGATTGCAAGCCGTATCATCTCCTGGCCTTCGCTGTTGCCGGGTCAGTTTTTGCCAAGAAGTCGTTTCATATCGCCAACCCAACTATAGGCCTATTAAGTACCGGTAGAGAAAAGGGGAAAGGCAGCGAAGCAGTGCGTGAAGCTTACCTTTTACTTGAGAAAAGCCATTTGAATTTCATCGGCAACGTGGAGGGCAATGAGATTTTAAGCGGCAAAGCAAACGTAGTCGTCTGCGATGGTTTTACAGGAAATATTCTGCTCAAGTTTTACGAAAGTGTGGGAGGATACGCTCTGGAATATGCGAAGCGGAAATTGAGGAGATTCCCCCCTTTGCGGGCGCTGGTCTCTGCTGCCTTCAATCGTCTCATCCCGGTATCCAGGATGTCTCAGGAAGGCGAGAAGGGAGGAAGCGGTATATTGTGGGGTATAAATGGCATTACCCGCATAATGCACGGCAATAGCCGGGCGGAGAATGTAGTCCTCGCCATAGCAAGTGTTAAAGACGCCGTAAAAAGCGATATCGTCGGCTGTTTAAAAATAGAATTAGCAAAATTCACCGAAGCGTCATAAAGGAGATTGTAAATGTCTACAGAAGAACAGATCAGGGAAATTATCGCCGAGATTACACATGTTGATAAAGAAAGCATCACCAGGGAGAGTTCCTTTGCGGATATTAAGGCGGATTCTCTGGACATAGTGCAGGCAATGGTAGCAATAGAAGAAACCTTTGATATTGAGATTCCCGACGAAGAAGCCCAGGGGTTCCAGGACTTCGGCGACTTTATCGGCTATGTGGAGCGTTGCGTGGCAGACAAGGAGAAAGCATGACCAAGCCGCTTAAGGGCAAGTTAGCCCTGGTTACGGGCAGCGGAAGAGGCATCGGCAAAGCTATAGCCTTGAAATTGGCCTCGCAGGGTGCCGATGTCGTTGTCAATTTCTTTCGTAATCGTGACGGTGCGGAGAAAACAGCTCGGGAAATAGAAAACCTGGGTGTGAAAGTTGAAATCATCAGGGCCAACATAGGTGACCCGGCAAAGATAGACGAGATGTTCGACATAATCAAGAACAAATTTGGCTATCTGGACATCCTCATCAACAACGCTGCGTCCGGGGTAGGCCGTTCTGTCCTGGATGTTGATGTTAAAGCATGGGATTGGACCATGGATATCAATGCTAAAGCCGCCCTGCTCTGCTCTCAGAGAGCAGCCCTTTTAATGGAAGGAAGAAATGGCAAAATAGTAAACATTTCCAGCTTGGGCTCATCTTTGACCTGGCCCAGTTACGCCATTGTCGGCATATCTAAAGCTACACTGGAAGCACTAACCCGTTACCTCGCCACAGAACTGTCCCCCAGGGGCATTTGCGTCAACACTGTCTCTGCCTCTACAGTGGAAACAGAGGCGATCAAGTTTTACAGCAGGGTAAAAGACATGCGCCATCCCACTCCTGCGGGCAGGATGGTAACTCCCGAGGACGTGGCTGCAGCGGTAGCTTTTCTATGCAGCGAAGACGCCTTCATGATCAGGGGACAAAAAATCATCGTTGACGGGGGCACATCCATAGCACCCTTTGCGGCATTAAAGGAAAAGCAAGGTTGATTACTAAAATTCTTTTCGTGGAGAGATACTGATGAATCTGCCACGAGTGGTAATCACCGGCATGGGCACCATCAACCCCCTGGGTTTGAATGTAGAGGGATACTGGGCAGGTTTGCGCGAAGGAAAATCAGGTATCAGCGCTATCAGCCATTTCAACACTGAGAAGATGCGCGTAAAAGTAGCCGCCGAGGTGCATGGCTTCGATGCTGAAAAATACATGGATCCCAAGCTGATCAGCCGCACCTCCAAAACCGTGCATTTCGCTATGGCTGCTGTTCAGGAAGCAGTACAATCTGCTGGATTGGAAATGCCCCGGGAAGATCCGCACCGAGTAGGCACCATTATCTCTACCATGATAGAGCAGGATTACATCGGCCGAGGCTGGGATACATATCAGAAAAAAGGCCCGAGAAGAGCCGACCCCCTCTTTATCACCAAGGCAACCCCTAGTGTCGCAGCCATGCAAGTGGGGATGTGGTTGGGGGCTAAAGGGCCTAATTCCAGCGTTAATAGCCTCTGTGCCAGCGGCGTGGATGCCATTGGGGCTGCCGTAAATTTCATCCGCCTGGGGTATGCAGATGTGATGGTAGCAGGAGGATCCGACGCCAGCCTGGAGGAAGTCAGCCTGGCAGGAATGGACATTCTGGGAGCTCTCAGCAGAGAACACGATCCGGCTAAAGCCTGCCGTCCCTTTGACCTTAACCGCAACGGTTTTATATACGGCGAAGGCGCTGGCCTGGTCATTCTGGAAAGCTATGAGCACGCCAGAAAAAGAGGCGCGCCTATTCTGGCCGAAGTAGCCGGAGTAGCCTGGTCATTTGATGCGTATGATTCCACCGCACCTGACTCCGAGACAGAAGCTTTCGCCATGAAATCGGCCTTGCAGAATGCGGGAGTCGCTCCCGAAGATATTGATTACATTAACGCCCACGGCACCAGTACCAAGCTGAACGATGCCTCTGAAACCAGGGCACTCAAGATAGCCCTCGGGGATTATGCCTACAAAGTGCCTATAAGCTCTACCAAGTCCATGATTGGACATATCATCACGGCTGCCGGCACTATTGAGACTATCGCTTTAGTGCTGGCCATGAACAACAATGTCATTCCGCCCACCATAAACTATGAAACACCAGATCCGGAATGTGATCTGGATTATGTTCCTAACACGCCCCGGCAAAAAACGTTGAATGTCTGTTTGAAAAATAGCTTCGGACTGGGAGGAGAGAACTGCTGTCTGGTTCTCAAAAAGGTTTCCGAATAACAGTACAAAGCGTAATCAACGCAATTTCCGCCAAAAATACTCTGATAAAACGAGAGAAAATGGAACTAACTGGCAAGACATCTCTGGTAACAGGAGCATCTCACGGCATAGGCAAGGCTATCGCCTTAAAGCTCGCCAGCCATGGTTCCTCCGTAGCAGTTAATTACAGAGAAAGTGCAAACGAGGCAGCAGAAATAGTAAGGATTATCAGCGAGGCAGGGGGAGAGGCTTTAACAATAAAAGCAGATGTAGCGGATGGGACAGCAGTCAAAGAAATGGTGCGGCAGGTAATCGATAAGTGGGGCAAAATTGATATTCTGGTGAACAACGCCGGAATAACCAGGGATGCCCTTTTGCTGAGAATGTCCGAGCAGGCGTGGGACGATGTACTGGCGATTAACCTGCGGGGAGCTTATCTGTGCACTAAACACGTTCTCCCCGCCATGACAAAGCAGAGAAAAGGACGCATTATCAATATGGCTTCTGTCGCCGGAGTAACAGGCAATGCCGGACAAGCTAATTATGCCGCTTCCAAAGGGGGATTAATCGCCTTCACCAGAAGCGTAGCAAGGGAAATGGGCTCCCGCAACATAACGGTAAACGCTATCGCCCCGGGATTCATCAAGACCAGAATGACCGACAAACTTTCCGACGAAATCAAATCGTCTATTCTCTCAATGATCTCGCTCGGCCGCTTCGGCGAGCCGGAGGAAATAGCTGAACTGGTAGCCTTTCTATCCAGCGATAGGGCCAGCTACATCACAGGACAGGTTATCAGCATTGACGGCGGCATAAGCAGTAGTTGACCGACAGAAAGAAGAAGCTTCCTTTTTACTTTGACGCAGGTATAGAAGAAAACAGCTTGCTCCCGCTCAGTTGAGCGAGCGAACGATTGAGCAAGTCAGCATATTTTTTCGTTTCCCCTACGTCAAGCCGCACCACTTCATTTGCTATCTTCTGGCAATAGCTACAGTGGCCACCGCTGGAAACGCAATCCTGCTGTTTAAAGAAATCGATAAAACCATCCAGCGCCTGATTGTCTATATGGACTGGCGGTGAAGAAGTAACCTGTGCAGCCTGTCTGTTGCCCGAAGCAATATCCACAGCACCTATCTTGGGGTCCAGAATGGACAAGATGTCGTATAAATTTCCCTGATAGCGATGCGCGGCATAAGCATCGGTAGCTCTCAAAATCCACTCCGTCGGCATCGCCCGGCCGCCTATTTTAAAGAAATCTATACCTATATCCTCATAAAGACGCAAATCCTCAGGTCTGATCCAACGAGCTTTGATGAACTGGGAGGGGTTACTCAATCTGGCGACGGCACAGCGCATCAGGCAATAATCCATATAACAACCATTGGTCTGGCTATGAGTCTGAGAGGCATGCCCCATCGTGTTATTATGATAATATTCGTAAGGGCACTGATAAAGACAGAGACTATTGGTCAGCACGCCAAGTTTGCAATCAACGGCATCCCTGATAGCCTCAAGTAGCTTGAAGTCCCGGTTGATATTAGCGTCCAGAATAATGGAATCAACCCCCATGTCCTCAAACATCTTAGCGCGAGCCACGCTGTTAACATGTGCGATAGTCGATACTTCCACTTTAAGCCGTGGAAATTGGCTCTTGGCTACTTCCATCAAATACGGAATAGCAATAGTAACAAAATCTACCTGAACTTCACTGAGCCAGGCGAGGTGAGCAATCAACTCCTTGTGCGTATCTTCCTGCCACTCTTTGTTGCCCAGGCAGGGAGAGTTCAAAAGGTAATTGAAAGTTAAACCCGCCTCATGCGCCTGCCTGATATATTCCCCGGCATGCTGCGGTGTCATCCTCGGCACATCAGGCCCCATCATCCCACTGCCTATCGTCGAGGTCGGCAAAACACCAAATATCTGGATTTCTGCTTCAATCCCACTCAAGGGCTTAAGCAGATCCCTATCCCAGTTTGTCGGTACTAACAGGTGCATATCTATTTCGCTTCCGCTAACGACATTGGTGCAAAAATTAACACGAAGCTAAAACGTAGCATAGCACCTAGTCTTGCGATATACTATATCTACGCAGAGTATTCTTGTCAAGCGAAAATCCACAAAATCTGTCCTTATGTTTATGAGGTGATGTCATGAATTTAAAACAAATGCTGGAAGCGACCATCGCTGAGGTCCCTGAAAAAACAGCCCTCGCCCTTGGTTCTCAAAGACTCTCCTACAAGGAACTGGGCGATGCTTCCAGTAAAGTAGCCAACCTGTTGATAACGCACAGATTGAAGAAAGGAGACCATGTCGCAATCCTCATGTCTCACTCGCCCGAGTGGTTGATTAATTACTTCGGAATCATCAAGGCAGGAGGCGTGGCTGTTCTGCTCAATCCACAGCTCAAGGTGGCGGAATTAAATATTTTGTTGCGCGAGGCTGATGTAAAAATTCTCCTGACGGAAGAGGCCTTTTCCCGTGAGCTTGCCCCCCTTATGGCCGATATTCCTCTGGCAAGACATATTTTAGAAACCGATAAAGATGATTACAAGGCGCTGGCAGCCGGCAGTTCCTCTACGGCGCCCTATGTGGAAATAGACGATAATGATGTATCCACGATCATTTACACTTCAGGCATACTGGGAAGACAGAAAGGGGTGATGCATTCTCACGCCTCCCTGCTAGGAACACCTGATATAGTCTCCGCCGGTATAGGCAGAAGCAGAGAGGATGTGGTAATAACTGCGGTCCCCTTCTTTTACCTGTTTGGATTGAGTGAGGTTTTCCTGGGTTCCGCCAGCAAGGGAGCCACAGTAATAATTCTCCCCAGTTTCACCCCCAGGGCAGTGCTGGCCGCCGTGGAAAGGGAAAAAGGCAGCATCTTCTTCGGAGTTCCCGCGATGCACAACGCCCTGTCTATGCTGCGGGAAGAGGTTATCAGAAATTATGACATAAGCTCTCTGCGCGTCGCTTCCACCGCCGGAGCCAAATCTTCACCCCGCCTCATGAAAATGCTGGAGGATAAATTCGGCCTGATTCTCTGCGAAACGTACGGACTTTCAGAACTCTCCGTGGTTTCCATGAGCACACTGGCAAACCACAAACTGGGAACAGTGGGAAAACCCCTGGGAGAGGTCAGAATATTAAATGATAACGGCGAAGAGGTTGCCGCGGGGGAAACAGGCGAGGCGGTTATCCGGGTGCCATGGGCAATGAAAGGATATTACAAAGCTCACGCTCTCACCGCAAAGGTATCCAGGGATGGCTGGTTTTACACAGGAGATCTGGTCAGGATGGACGAAGACGGCTACCTCGAATATGTGGAAAAGAAATCCTTTATCGTGGTAACTTCCTCCGGCCTGAAAATCTCCCCTTGGGAGGTAGAGGATGTGCTCTTGAGGTGCCCGGGAATAGCCGAGGCAGCTTTCACCGGAGTAAAAGATACGCGAGGAGGACAAATACCTACCGCCTTTGTAGTGCCCGTGAACGGGCAACACATCGACCCGAAAGCAGTCGCCGATTTTTGCAGCGATAACCTGGCCGACTTCAAGCTGCCCAGAAAAATTAAAGTTGTAAGCAGCCTCCCCAAAACAGGTTCAGGCAAGATCGACAGACGGCAGCTCCAGAAAGGATAACTTCCCAACCCTATCGAAGCGGCAACCAGGCTCACCGTCTCTCTTCGTATGAGCCAAGAATGAAATCCAGATTTTCCTGCATGGTCTTCAGCCGATCCGCGGGGAAAAGATTCTCGTCCATATCCAGAATCATCTTCGTCTCGCCAGAAGGTGACCCTATGATATGAGCGCTGCCACATTCTTTCTCCCCTTCAGCTTTGCTCGTCTTCAGCTTCATCACGGCACGAGTTTGTGTCGCTCCACTGGAAAGCGGATATGTTTGTAACCCGGCTTCCTCCGCCAGCAGTCCCTGCTTGCCGGCCAGGTCCCGCAACTCCTCGTAGAGCATTTCCGGGTTCAGTCCTTGATAAGTCTTTCTGATATGAAACATCATCCCTCCTTCATATAATCACGGTATCCGGTCTTTTCTCTTTCCCGCTTCCCCTGCCTGGACATTTATTATAGTATATATCCTGCACGCGCCATGAAAAAAGAAATGTTAGCTATCCTGGCCTGTCCGGTCTGTCGCCAATCACTCAGTCTCAGCATGGAAGAACAAGAGGGAGAAGAAGTAATCTCCGGCTCCCTTTATTGCAAAAAATGTCAACGCTCCTATCCCATCGCAACAGGCATTCCCGACCTGCTGTGCTCGTAATGTATTTTCATGCTTGTCTGCTGTAAATGGCTCCTGTCGTGGGAGTTTCCCATACTTCTACGCAGGACAACCTTGTCTGCTCCCGGGCAAGGCGCGGCTCAAGCTCGCCATAGATAGCGGCGGCGAGGTTTTCGCTGGAGGGCTCTGTTTCATCAAACGGTGGCACTTCGTTGAGATACGCATGATCAAATTCGGAAAGGGCGTCCTTAAGATACTTCTTCAGGAGCCCAAAATCACAGACCATGCCAGATGACCTGTCGACTTCATCCGCCTCCACACGAACCACCACCTTATATCGATGGCCGTGCAGGCTCTCACAGCGACCATGATAATTTCTCAGGCGATGGGCGGCATCAAAGTGCCCTTCCACAAATAGCTGATACATCAATCTTTTCCGTCCATTTCTTCACCTTTCCGTCTTCTCTGACATTTCTGACAAGCTCGCCAACGCTTTTGCCCATCACGGGATGAATCGCGTCAGGGGCAATCTCCGCCAGTGGCACCAGCACAAAAGCCCTTTCCGCCAGGCGGGGGTGAGGAATTATCAAACCTCCGCAGCTCACCACCTGCTCGTCGTAAAGAAGGATATCTATATCAATAGGACGAGGAGCATTGGCAAAGGCAATCTCTCTGCCCATCTCCTTTTCGATACGCTTAACAAATGCCAGCAAATCGTGCGTGCCCAAAGCGGTTGTAATCGCGCAGGCCATATTCAAAAAGAGCGCCTGCTCCCTGTAGCCTGTCGGTTCAGTTTCGTAAACGGAAGAAGATCGCTCCACCCTTGCTTCGCGGGAAAGAAGCTGCAGTGCCCGTCGCAAATTCTGCCGGCGATCCCCCATGTTCGAGCCCAAGCCCAGATAGACTCGCCCCCTTTGGGTAAAATCCTTTCCTTTCCGGCAGGCACTTATAGGCATGTTACTCCCGTTGTTGTTATAATCAAGCATTCCGTCGATTATAACAGAGAAGGACTTTAAAAGAGGTCTTTATGCAAGAAGGCAAACAAAGCGAGATAGAGAAGAAACTGAACAGGCTGGCAGACTTCAGGAAGCAAGCTCTGGCAGGGGGCGGTGCCAGCCGCATTGAAGCACAGCATAACAAGGGAAAATTCACCGCCCGGGAAAGGCTTGCCCTGCTCTTTGACAAAGGAACTTTCGAGGAAATCGACTCCTTCGTCACGCATCGCTGCAACGATTTCGGCATGGCAGAGCAAAAATTCTCTGGCGATTCGGTAGTCACGGGATACGGCAGGATTCACAGTCGACAGGTTTTCGCTTATGCTCAGGATTTTACCGTTTTCGGAGGTTCCCTTTCGGAGGCAGCCTCGGAAAAAATCTGTAAAGTGATGGATATGGCTGCTGCCAACGGAGTGCCCATAATCGGCATTCTGGATTCCGGAGG
>DKFF01000044.1:25550-38582 GCA_002452795.1 Dehalococcoidia bacterium UBA6803 | reverse complement strand
GCGCCGTGACTGTTCGTTAGCCATCCTTTATCTGCCGGAGGAAGTATGGTATATTTGGAAAAGTGAATGAAACATAATGGTGTGGTGATAGCATTATTGAAGGACATAGAGGAGATTCACTAGATTGGAGAAAGGACCCGGTTGGGTAACAAGAACCCGCATAAAAGTTAAGAGAGCACTGGGGCTGAATGTGATAATTTGTGATAGCTGTAAGTGGAACTGGCGCAGCTCCTGCCACCACCCGGAGCGTCATCATGCCACCTGGTGCCCTGATTATAAGAAAAAGGGCTGATTAAGTATATTCGTAAAAACCCCTGCCGGTCTTGTGCCCCAGTTGGTTATCTTTCACCAGCTTCTGCAGGAGTGCAGGTGGGGAGTATGCGGGGTCGGGAGATTTTTCCCCGAGGGCACGGGCGGCGAAATAAAGGGTGTCCAGCCCGACTAAGTCCGCCAGCCTTAAAGGGCCGATATGCTGGTTTAAGCCGAGATTTGTTTTCCGGTCCAACTCTTCCCTGGTGGTGGTGCCTGTCTCCAGCAGACGAATAGCTTCCAGCATGGAGATTACAGCCTGTGTATTGACCAGAAAGCCCAGTTCGTCACTGGCCGACACGGGTTTTCTGCTTAGTGTTTTGACGAATGCTTCGACATCTGCAAATGTTTCCTTGCTGGTGGCAATAGTTTTCTTTAATACCACTGTTTTCGTAGATGTCGCTGGATTGGGAAAGTGAGTTCCCATGGTGCGGTCTGCTCTCATGGTTGCCGCCGCCACGTCCATTATAGGAAGAAAGGAGGTGTTGGTGGTGAAGATGGTGCGAGGGGGGCAGAACCTGTCTAAAAGAACAAAGACATCCCTTTTTAATTCCAGATGCTCTATAAGCGCTTCGATTACCAGGTCGCAGTTTTTCATGTCCCTGATATCGGTGGTTCCGTGCAAGTTGTTGATGGCGCTTTGCCGTGCCTGCTCTGTTGTTTTTCCCTGTTTAACCTCTCCCGCGAGCGCCGAGGCTATGTCCTCCAGTCCCCTGGCAAGCAGGAGCTTGTTAACCTCGGAGAGGGTGGTGTGATATCCCGCGCAGGCGCAAACCTGGGCAATGCTATACCCGACAGCTCCGCCGCTGACAATCCCGACCTTGCTGATTTGCATAGCTAGCTCTTTTTTGTACAGTCCTTTTCCTGCCGCTGGATTGGCATCACGATTGCATTTTAGCTTATAATACAACTGGAATTCAAAATTATGGGAACGCATAAGTCTATTAAGGTAGCGGATGACCTCTACTGCTATGTGTGGCAGGGGAGGGGAAATAATTGCAACTCCGTTTTGCTCGTCGATGTCTTGAAGGGGACCCGTCCTCATATACTGGTTGACCCGGGGCATGTGCGGAATGAGGCGCATGAACAATGCTTTGACTCGCTGGTGGACGTTATGGAACAGGACGGCTTGAAAATGGAGGAGGTGGGGCTGATAATCAGTACCCATTGTCATCCTGACCATTTTGAGGCAAGCGAAATCGCGGCGCAAAAGAGCGGTGCCCTGGTTGCTATGTCCTGCGAGGAAGAGGAATTTTATCGCCAGGTGGGGGAGGGTTTTTTCGGCTTTTTTGGCAGCAGGCCGCCAGCGGGCAAGGTATCTCTTTTTCTTAAAGAAGGGGTTTTGAGCGTGGACGGCACTGGCGGGACGGGTATCAGCGTTTTTATCACTCCCGGACATTCCCCCGGCTCGGTCTCTCTCTACAGGGAAGAGGATAAGATTTTGATCAGCGGCGATGTCGTTTTCCAGGGTGGGGTGGGCAGAACGGATTTCCCGGGAGGAAACCCGGCGCAATTGCGGCGCAGCATAGAGAGGTTAGCGGCACTGGATGTGGAGTGCCTTATACCCGGGCACAGCATGGGTCCTGAAGATATAATTTGCGGCAAGCGGGCAGTGGAGAGCAATTTCCAGATGATACGGAGGCTCGTTTAACCCTCAAACGGCCGGAAGCGGGTATTTTGCGCTTATGGATATGAATAGCAAATTAAAGCATGTGCTGGAAAATACTGAAGTGGTGAGAGCGCCGCGGCAAACGCTGGCCACCTTTGGCTCAACCAGCATCGACTATTATGTGGTTACGTCTCTTGCGGGAGGGGCCAGTGTAGTGCGGGATGGCAGGGTAATGGCAGAAAGACCGCGGGTTGTTACGCCACTGTATCTGCTCAATGTAGAGGGCTTCAGTGAGCAGGCAAAGGGATATGCGGAGAGGATGTTCACGGAACACCCGGACGAGCCTGGCATTTTCTATAGTTATAAAAATGTACCGGGGAATATGGAAGTGGTCTCTGAGCGCGTGGAAGTGGTATTGGAAAAATTAGGAGAAAGGCTGGAGGAAGAGGATAATCCCCTGAGCGCTATTCTCAGAGGGATAGAGGAGTCGTGGGATGTCTCTTTGCTTGTGTTTATTTATGATCTGACGAGCCGGTCATTCCGTTCCAACGCCGCCGATTTTACGAGGAAGGGTTTCCTGGACATCGACCCCGCAGGTGTTTCTCGGGACGCCAGAGAGCACATTGAGGAGCTTTTTCGGCGAGCCGGCAGAGACCCGTCCTGCGCTCCCGCACTGGCGGTGGAGTTGAAGCGGTGGGAAGTTTTTTCCGAGTACCAGGACAGGTTTTTCAGCCTGTTTCGCAGATAGGGGAGGCTATGCCGGCTTCCTGACCAGGGCGCAGATATTGCGGGAGAAATTCTTGACGGGGAAGCGGTATGTCTGTTCAGGAGAGAGGGAGATAATTTCAAGCCCTGTGCCTGTGAGTAGTTTTTTCAGCTCATTATAGGAGAAGAGGTGGTAGTAACGGTAGAGGGTCTTTCCTTTTAGCCGCCAGGGTATCTTGGCATCACAGGATTTGAACCAGAAGCGTGGCTGCCCGCGGTTCCATACGGTGATAAAAGCCTCCCCGCCCGGCACAAGCACTCTTTTCAACTCGGACAGAGCTTTTTCCCTGTTCTCTTCTCCCTGGATGTGGTGGTAGGAGGCGATGGCGATTGCCTGCTTAAAGCAGTTGTCGGGGAAAGGCAGAAAAGCGGCATCGGCCAACACCAGATTGGCCTGGAAGTGAAATTTATGGGAGTATCTCTGCGCCCATTTGAGCATACCAGCAGAGGAGTCTATTCCCCACAGCTCAAAATCCCGCTGCGAGAAAGGAAGAAAATCAGGGCCGTGGGCACAGCCGATATTGAGCAGTTTCCCGCCCTGCCAGCGCCCTGCCAGCGCCTCAGTCTCTCTTCTCAGACGCGGCCAATGCCTTATGTTGTACCAACTTTCCGCTATCTGGTTAAATGTCTCTCTGCTTGTGGTCATGATGATTAAATTATGCCGGATTTTAGCGTATTATAATGTACGCGAGGGGTTTTTGTGCAAAGATGGGTATTAAAGTGAGAAAGGCCTCCAGGACGATCTCCGGGGTGACGCCGGTGGCGGTTATGGCCGAGCCGATGTCCTGCCCCGGCGTTTGCGTTTATTGCCCTTCTTCCTCCGGCGCCCCGAAGAGCTATACGGTGGAGTCCCCGGCGGTTTTGCGCGCCGCCAGGTGTGATTTTGAGGCGGGGAAACAAGTAGCATTCAGGCTGGAGACTCTGGCGGAGATGGGGCATCCCTGTGACAAGGTGGAGCTTATTGTCATGGGGGGCACCTTTTTGGCTGCTCCCGAAGATTACCAGTACCGCTTCATCAAGGATTGTTACGACGCGCTGAACGGCGTACCCGCGCGTGACCTGGCGGAAGCCAGAAGCATAAATGAGCAAACGGAGCACCGTTGTGTAGGATTGTGCATTGAGACCAGGCCAGACTGGTGCGGCGAGCGAGAGGTGGAGCGCATGCTGGAATTTGGCGCCACCAGGGTGGAACTGGGCGTGCAGGCGCTGGATGATGATATTTACCGGCTGGTGCGCAGGGGGCATGGAATAGACGCAGTCGTATGCGCCACCAGGCTGCTGCGGGATAGGGGTTTTAAGGTTTACTATCACTGGATGCCCGGCCTCCCGGGATCAACCACCGGGCATGACCTGGAGATGTCCCAGCAGTTATTCACAAAAGAAGCGTTTCGCCCGGACGGGCTCAAGCTTTACCCCACGCTGGTAGTGGAAGGAAGCGACCTGAAGCAATGGTACCAGGACGGGCATTATTTGCCTTATAGTGACGAGGAGATGATCGACCTGCTGGCGGAGATAAAGGGGCTATTGCCGCCGTATGTCAGGGTTTCCCGCTTGATGCGGGATATACCGACCAAATTTATCCTGGCCGGCTCGCAGGATCTGGCGCTCAGAGAAACCGTCAGGAAACGGATGGCAGAGAGGGGGATGCGATGCAGGTGTATTCGTTGCCGGGAGTACGGACACCGTTTGAGGAAGGGGTGGAGCATGGGGGAGTTTCGTTTGACGAGAAGGGAGTACCGGACGGAAGGAGGGCAGGAGATATTCCTGGCCTACGAGGACGAGCACGAGACTCTTGCCGGCCTGCTGCGCCTGCGTATCAAGGATGGTTCGAGGAGCGGGGAAAGGGCTATTGTCCGGGAACTGCATGTTTTCGGCTCTGAAGTGCCGTTGGGAGAGCAGCAGGAGCAGGCCGCCCAGCACAGGGGGTGGGGGGGTGAATTACTTGGAGAGGCGGAGAGGATTGTCAGAGAAGAGTTCCATGCCGATAAACTGAATGTACTGAGTGGAGTGGGCGCCAGAGAATACTACCGGCTTTCAGGTTATGAATTGCAGGGTAATTATATGGTCAAAGGGGTGGGGGGAGATGGTTGAAAGCGGAGAGGGCATTAGCCTCCTCCCTTCTTCGTTAAAAGCGACTAATTTATTTACTTGATTGATAGGAGACGGGTCAGGGCAGATATATTTTCCACCTCTTCGAGGTTATGTATCAGGCTGATAACCTCCCTGGCCTGATACACGGGGAGTGCCAGGCTGGTGCATTCCAGGAATTTATCTTCTATCTCGGGCCAGGACAGGGGGTCGCTGGGCCCTCCTCTGGCCTCCTCTATCATCTGGCTGAACTCCTGGCCGTCATTAAGGATTACCTTGACTCTGGCGGGAGCAAGGAGGTTTTTGTCTTTGGCCAGCTTTTCTATATCTTCATCGTCTATGACTGAAAGTTTTTGCATTGTTTTTCTTACCTCGGGGTTGAGAACGGCCTCGTCAGTGAACTGGGCAATGCCCAGACATCCCAGTGTTAACGCCGCTGCGACACAATACTCCAGGCTGAATTTAGCCTGCAAACCCGTGGCGGGCTCTTTATAAATGAGTACGGAGCTCATCAGAGGACGGCCATAACATTCTACCGCTTCGATTTCCTGCGGGGAAAAACCGTATTGGCTGCGCAGCTTCAGGGCTACGTCCACAGCGGCGTGGGTTCCATGACAGCCAGGATATTTCCTAAACATTATTTTTGTTAAGAAGTAAGGATTGCCCAGCTTGTCTGTGGGAAAGGCCTTTTCGGTATTTCCCTGAAAGGCTGCAATGAAACCTATTTTGCCGTCCAGCGCCTGGGGGGAAGCGTCATAGCCTTTCTGGGCGGAGAGAGCTGCCAGTATTCCTGCCGAGGCAGCATGTCCGGCATGCCAGCACTTGGTCATGGTGCCAAAGTTTTGCCTGATGCCGCTGGCGCTGGAAGCGGCTATACCCAGGGCGTTAGTTGTCTGGGCAGGGGATAAGCCAAGAAGCTTGGCGGCGGCGGCGGCAGCGGCTATTGTCCCGACAGTGCCTGTGGAATGAAAACCCACCTCATAATGCCTCCACATCATTACTTCTCCCTGTTTTCCTCCGATTTCATTTCCCAGCACAAAAGCGGTAAGCAGGCTGCGGCCGTCCAGCCTTTTCGCCTCTGCCAGGTTTAGCGTGGTGGGCATTAATACACAGGAAGGGTGACTAAGGCCGCCGACATCGTCGTAGTCGGCTACATGTGCCCTGATTCCGTTGGTCATAGCAGCCAGAAAAGAAGGAGCTTTGCAGTTGGTGCCCAGGATGGTGGATTCCTCTTTTCCTCCTGCCTCTTTTACGACGTCCAGAGATATTTGGGAAGGTTCGAATGTGGAACCATAAATGGCCACGCCGATGCTGTCCAGCAGACACTGCTTAGCTTTGTCAATGATTTCTGCGGGGATGTCCTGATAACTGGTTCTGGAGATAAATTCTGCCATTTGCCGGGATACACTCATCTTCTGTGCCTTCTTTTACTACCAATCAAATTGTTCGAAAATTGTCTCAAAAAGCTCTCTTGCCTTTAATCGCTCCTATTGTATCTTAAGGGCACTGCACGTCGAAAAAAGTCATACCTCAAGGCCTATTTTAAAACTTTCATGAATTGCATCCAGCATCTTGCCGGGTGTTTTGCAGTCACCCACGGAATAGAGAGAGGGAACGATGCCCTTTAATTCAGCTTCGAGCTTGTTATCAGGTGTTGCCCCTACGGAGATAACGATATTGTCAGCTTTGATAAGTTCCTCTTTCCCCAGTCTTTCTACAACAATCCCTTCCTGTTTGATTGTCTTTGCTTTCGTGTTGGTGAGGATCTTTACGCCGTAATCGCGCAGCCTGATCATTAAAGGAATTTTGGGCAGCATGGCCACATCCTGCCCCACCTCGCCGAGCATCTCGACGACAGTGACATGTTTTTCCTTCTCTGCCAGAAATTCTGCCACCTCCAATCCCACTTGCCCACCCCCAATAATGACCACTTTATCTCCTGTTTCCTGCTCTTTTTGCAGGAGTTCTCTGGCCATGAGCACATTATCGCTGCTTATTCCTGGTATATTGGGTTTGATTCCTGAACTACCTGTAGCCAGGATGACAGTGTCGGGCCCGAAATCCAGGATCGCCTGCTTGTCTCCCATCTTGCTTAATTTCACTTCGACGCCCAATTGCTCAAGCTGACCTTCGTAGTAATCAAGTATTTCTCCCAATTCTTCTTTGTATGGTGGTTTTACAGATAAAAGTAATTGTCCCCCAAGAGCGCTATCCTTTTCCCAGAGAGTGACTTTGTGTCCTCGTGAGGCAGTAATTGTGGCAGCTTCCAATCCTGCCACGCCCCCGCCGATGACCAGGATTTTCTTCTGCTTCGATTGCGGGACCGGCGTGATGAAGAGTTCTCCCTCTCTATTTACGAGAGGATTAAGCATGCAAGTTATGGGTTGCCTACGCAAGAGGTGCTCTACACATCCTTGACAGCATGATACACAGGGACGAATATCCCGATATCTTCCCTCCTTTGCCTTGTTTGCCCACTCAGGGTCAGCAAGAAAAGGTCTTGCCAGCGCAATCATGTCGGCGCGGCCCTGCTGCAAGACGCTTTCGGCGAAATCGACATGGCGAATCTTGTTGGCCGTGACCACAGGCACAGAGACACCTTTCTTGATATTTTCTGCCAGGTGAACAATAACTCCTTCGGGAGAACCTATTGGCGCCTCGGCCGGTATAAATCCTCGTTCGTTTAAAGCTGCCCCGAAACCTACCGATACGCTTATACCGTGAACTCCTGCCTTTTCCATCCTGCTGGCGATTTCCCGTATCTCCAGCAAGGTATTGCCTCCTGCTGGCTCCTCTCCGTTCATACGACACATAAAGGGAAAGTCGTCTCCCACTTCCTGTTTCATCTTCTTGATAACCTGCAACACAAAGCGCAATCTATTTTCCAGGACGCCACCATACTCATCGGTGCGTTTGTTAGCCCAGGGAGATAAGAATTCTCCACAAAGATACATATGCGCACAATGCAGGATGATAATATCGTAACCTGCCTCTGCTGCCCTTCTGGCCGCCTGGCCAAAGCAATCAATGATCTCCTCTATCTCGGATATTGTCAGCTCGCGCGGCACCACGTAGCCAGGCACAGGATGGGCGATAGCCGAGGGCGCCACGAGCAGCTGCCCTTCCATACGAGGGAAACATAAATCCCCGTTCTGCTGAAATTCACCCCACGCCGCCCTCCTGCCGCGATGCGAGATCTGAATCGCCGCCCTCGCTCCATGTTTTTTGATCACAGAACTGAGCTTTGCAAGCCCAGGGATATATTTATCATCGTCGATAGCCACAGGCCTCGGGAAATTGCTCCCGGTGGGAAAAGATACGATGGCGTCCTCTACAGAAACTATTCCTGCCCCTCCCCTGGCCCTGGCCTCGTAGAAATGAAGTGCCTGTTCAGAGATGTGCTTGTCTATAGTATGCTCAAGGGTCATGGCGGCCATCATGATTCTGTTTTTGATCTCAAGTTTGCCGATGTTGATTGGCTCGAATAATAACATAACTCTACCTCCTTGCCCCATGGGGGACACCGTAATCTCCTTCTGGAAATACTGCCCGCCCTGCCAGTCACCCTGGACATTGACGGGGCGGGCAAGTAAACTTTACCCGGATAGCCCTTTTTAAGATTTGCTTGCCAATATGCCTTTAAGACAGCTAATCCAGGTCAGCATCCCATTGCTTGACCAGATTCATCCACCTTTCCATTACAGGATATTTGGCGTAGTATTCCTGGTAGATGGGCTGGCAGGCTTCAGTCCATACTGCAAGCTGCTCGGCGCTGAGATCGACGTAGTTGAAGGTTTCGGGAACAGAATCCTTCCACGTTTGCATAATGCTCGCAAATTCTCCTCTTCTTCCCAGCTCGACCTCGCGGGCAGTCTCTGTCACTATCTGCTGCAGGTCGGACGGGAGACTGTCAAAGAAATCCCTATTCATAACCACCACCCAGCCACAGTTCATAAAGCCGGGCAACATGGTAAGGAAGTCAGTAACTTCGTATAGCTTCCGTTGGGAGACGTGAGCTATAACATTCAGGCCATATTCCAGGGTGCCTCTCTGAAAGGCGGTATAAAGCTCGCCGCCGGTTACGGAGATGGGAGTAGCACCCCAGGAGGCAAATAGAGTAGCCTGAAGAGGGGACATGGCGCGGATGGTTTTGCCCCTTAGTTGATCGGGACGGGTTACCGGCTCGCCTTTGCCTCCGATTCCTGCCTGCTCAAATACATAGGCATCTGCCCAGAAGAGGAATTTGCAGTTTGCCTTTTCCTCTAACATCGAGGCAAGCTCGCCCCCGATCTCGGGGCTCTCGTATATTTTGTATGCGGTTTCTTCATGCCTGACCGACATGGGAAGGGAGAAGAAGTTGAACTCGGGCACGACTTCGGTTACCCAGTAGTCTTCTACGAGCGCCATTTCTATGGCACCCGTAGATATTACCGTCATAGCATCCTTATCGGTATAAAGCTGCCCCAAGGGGTAATGCTCCACCTTCAAGCGGCCCTGAGATTTCTCCTCAACGATTGCCTTGAAATCTTCCACCTGCTGAACAGAGGTATAAGATGGAAGTGGTTGAGTGGAGACCCGTATGGTATAGGTTTTCTCAGGACCGGTCGCAGTGCCTGTGCCAGGCCCTGTAGTAGTCCCCGTGCCTGCTGCCGGGGCACAACTGCCCAAGAAAGCTACCAGCAACCCGATTGTTACCCAAGGGAAGAGTTTTCTTAAGTTTCCTTTGCCGAACATTTTTACCTCCTTGTTTATTTTTCTCTTTTTGCCCAGCGTAGCTTGTTTCACATCAGCATCACCTCCTACATGTGCGTGGGCAAGAAAAGGGCAATCTGGGGGAAGGCTATTACCAGAACAAGAACTGCCAGATACATCACCACATAAGGCCAGCTGCCCTTGATAGCGATGCCTACGGTGCTGGGCAGACCCTGGGCTTTAGCTATGCCGTCCACGGCATAAAGGTTAAGCCCTACCGGCGGCGTTAAAAAGGCGCATTCCATATTGATAGTCATTATCACGGCATAAACGATGAGGCTGTAACCGTACTCCAGCACTGTAGGGAATAAGATGGGAAGGAAGATAAGCATCATCGATGCCCCCTCCAGGAAACAGCCAGCGGCTAACAGCATGAGCATGGTAGTGACGATGAAAAAGGGCAAAGAATGGCCAGCGTATACACTGGCTATCATAGAGGGCAATCCTAACTGTGTGACGACATTGGCAAAAAGGATGGCTCCGCAGATGATGAACATTATCATCACCGCGCCGTTAGTTCCCTCTTTGAGTACTTGCAGGGTCTTTTTCAAAGGAATGGTACGGTAGACAAACATGCTGACAATGAGCGATAAGATACACCCCAGAGCAGCTATCTCTGTAGGCGTGGCAACTCCGCCGTAAAGCAACCCTATGATAACAGCAGGGATGAGAATACCCCAGTAGCCTCTTTTTAAGGCTTGCCATTTCTCGCTGCGGGTGGCTGGGGGCGCTACTGTAGATAGACCCTTAGCCTGCTCTTTACGAAAAGCGAAGAACATGTAGACGCAGAAAAAGCCAACAGCTATAAGGCCAGGGAGTATACCTGCCATGAAGAGCTTTCCTACTGATTCTCCTGTAATTGCTCCGAATATGATCATGCTCACGCTGGGGGGGATGAGGATGCCCAGGGCACCACCGCCAACTACCGCCCCGATGCTCAAAGGCAAACTATATCCCAGGCGGCGCATGTTGGTGAGAGCAAAGGCGCCTACCATGGCAGAGATGGCTGAACTTGTTCCGCACATAGCTGCCAGTACCATACAGGTCAGGATGGTAGCCATGCCTACCCCGCCGGGGATATGCCTTAGCAGAGCGTCAAAAAGATCATAAAGCCTCCCCCCTATTCCTCCCTTGGCCAGGATAACTCCCATCATGACGAAGAGAGGTATGGCAATAAGGACGAAGTCGTTTAAGGCATCAAACAATACTTGAGGAACGGTAATGGCAGCACCCTGCACTCCGTATAGAAGAAGTAGCCCTAGCATTCCTCCTAAAGTGAGTGCCAGGCCTGTGGTTATGCCGGAGAAAAGCAGCACCACCATGACGGCAACGGTAATCGCCAGTATGACTCCCTGTTCCACTTTACATTTTCTCCTCTACAATTTTCTCAAAGCTGTCTCCGTGATTTAATGGGGTTTGAGACGTGGGAGTATTTCCAAGGTCGGCCAGAGATGGAGGGTTTCCCTTTTTTACCAACGCAATCACCTCAAATATCGCTTCTAAGGCGAAGAACAGTATTCCCACGGAGAACCCGATTTGCCACACCCAGTAGTACATCCCGAGCAGCATAGTCTGTCGACCCAGAGAATAGGAATTGCTGATCCAGCCTATGCTCCACCAGAGGATAACCAGACATGCGATGGCGGAAACTATATCGGTGACCAACCGCAGGTGGCGCTGCCTTTCAGGGGACAGGTGGCTGGTAACCAGATCTACCCGGATATGTTTTCTCGCACGAAGAAGAAAAGGTATCGCTAAATAACAAACCCAGACATCCAGCATCTCAATGAATTCTTGTATGCCCATGAGTCCGATGCCGAGGGTACGCTGGATGACATCTACCATAACGCCGACAAACATTACGGCCAAGCCGACGGCAGCTACCGTGTGCAGACACTCGCTTGCTTTCTTAACAACTCTCTCAAACAAAAAACACCCCCTCTTTCCGGGTATATGCTTGATTGATAGCTCTAGCTTAAGTCCCTGGCTACAAGCGGTATACTAATTTACAAACAAAGAAAAGTCAATACCCTGTGCTTGGAATGCCAAGACTCTTTAGAAATGTCCTCTACTTTAACTCATTAGAAATGTCCCCCGGTGACCTCACACTGATAATGCCTGGCTGGTTTTCTCAGCCTGGGAACAGTCAGTATCGGCACTAACCGTACCATGAATGTTACTCATGTATCTCAGCCTTCGCAGGCCTTTTCCCCGTTTCGAAGGCATAAAAAAAGCGTTGCCCGGACGGCGCCTCCCAGGACGATAGCTTTTCCGGCCGTCACGCCTGCGCCGAGGATGGCTACGTCTTCCCAGAAAGGCGCCGGAAAGAGCATGATCAGATAATCCCTGGCCGGGTTCAGCATCCAGTAGGGGTTAGTGAAAACCAGGTGATGAAATTGCAGAAAGAGCTGCTCAAAGTTGAAATAGGCGATTATCCCCGTGGCGGCAAGAAGAACCAGTGTGAGGAGGCAACCATGAAATACGCCGCGTGCCAGTTTTTGCCAGTTATTCCTGCGCTTTGCCAGAGAGAAGAGCGAATACAGGACAAGATATGCCAGGGTTCCATAAAACACCGTATTGTTTGTGGATAATAGGTTCCTTACGTCCTCAAGGTGGATCAATTCATGCGGCCCGAAAAGCGGCGAACTCCTCCCGTTCTTCTCCAGTATGTACTGGGGGGTCTTGCTGTTAAAACCGAAGTAATCGACGAGGCTTTGCGCTATTTCCGTAAGTTGTGTTTCCTCTATTCCCGTAACATGGCTTATGGCATATTTCTCAAAGCCGTGCTCATAAACGGGCAGGCTGCTGAACTCGTAGCGGACGGTGGATGTGAGCAATATCACAGGCAAGCAGATTATAAATAGATAGCGTGCGGCGGACCGCAAAAACTTCAAGGATTTATGTTCCTCCCTTTATTTTTCGGGCAGGCAAGGCGTGCCACCGAATGTTATAATTCCGGTGATGTCGGGGAAGTTTACCCACCTTCATGTGCATACCCAGTATAGCTTGCTTGATGGCCTGAGCCGTTTGCCTCAGCTTGTCTCCAGAGCTAAAGAACTGGGCATGGACAGCCTGGCCATCACGGACCATGGAGCGATGCACGGCGTGGTCGACTTTTACCTGACGGCAAAAAAAGCGGAGATAAAGCCCATCATTGGCTGCGAGGTCTATGTCGCTGAAAAAGATTGTCATAGCCGGGATACTGCTTATAGAAATCCTTACCATCTTACCTTACTTGCTAGAAATGAGGAAGGGTATCGCAACTTGATTCAGCTGGTTACCAGGAGCAATCTTGAGGGGTTCTATTACAAGCCCAGGGTGGACAGAAGGCTTCTTGAGGAATACCACGAGGGGATCGTCGCTCTCTCCGGGTGTCTTAGTGGCGAGCTGCCGCGTCTCGTCCTCGCCGACCAGTTTGAACAGGCCGAGAAGGCGGCCCTCTGGTATAAGCAGGTCTTTGCCGATTTTTACCTGGAAATTCAAAGGAATCCCATGCCGGAACTGGAGCA
>DKFF01000044.1:0-25391 GCA_002452795.1 Dehalococcoidia bacterium UBA6803 | reverse complement strand
GACCTGCCACAGGCCATCGAGAATACCGGGGTTATCGCCGATATGTGCGAACTGAAGCTTGATTTTAACAAGATCCACCTGCCGCAGGTAGAACTGCCTGCCGGGAAAACAGCCAGTAGCTTTCTCTCCGAGCTTTGCTGGCGGGGAATAGGAGAGCGTTATGCTCAACCAACCGGAGAAGCGCAGGAGAGGTTGAAATACGAGCTTGATGTTATTCATAGGACGAATTTCTCCGATTACTTTCTTGTTGTCTGGGATATCGTTTCTTTCGTTCGCCAACAGGGAATTTTTTACAATGTGCGGGGCAGTGCCACCTCCAGCCTGGCCCTTTATTGCCTGGGCATTACCGAGATTGATCCTCTGGAATATGAGCTCGTTTTTGAGCGTTTTCTCAATATAGAGCGCCGCGAAATGCCGGATATTGACCTTGATTTTCAGGATAATCGCCGTGACGAGGTGATTGCCTATGTTAATCGTAAGTACGGCAGTGAACATGTGGCGCAGATTATTACTTTTGGCACGCTGGGAGCGAAAGCTGCGTTAAGGGATACAGGGCGGGCGTTGGGTATTCCATACGGGCAGGTTGACAAAGTGGCCCGCCTGATTCCTTCCGACCTCGCTATAACGTTGGTTAGAGCGCTGGACGAGAGCAGGGAGCTTTATGGCCTTTACTCCCGGGACGAGATGGTGCATGGGCTGATAGATTCAGCCATGAAACTGGAAGGGACTATGCGGCATGCCAGCACTCATGCCGCGGGGGTGGTGATAGCGCGGGAGCCTTTAACCAGGTATGTCCCTTTGCAAATGGTGAGCAGGGGAAATCAGGGTGCCGTCATGACGCAATTTCCCATGGGAGATATTGCTCGCCTGGGGTTGCTCAAAATGGATTTTCTCGGCCTGGCCAACCTGACTATCCTGGATAAGGCCAGGGAGATTATTTTTCAAAGCCGGGGCATATCGCTGGACATGCAGCGTATTCCTCTGGATGACAGCAAAACATTCGCGATGCTTTCCTCCGGAGAAACTACCGGCGTTTTTCAGCTGGAGTCGAGCGGCATGCGCCGCTACATTAAGGAACTCCATCCTACCAATTTCAGGGATATCGCTGCCATGGTGGCACTTTACCGCCCGGGACCAATGGACCATATCCCTACTTTTATCAAGGGCAAGCATGGCGTAATTCCCATTCATTATCCCCATCCGGCGCTGGAGGAAATCCTGAAGGAAACTTATGGCGTCATCGTTTACCAGGAGCAGGTGCTTTTTATCGTGCAGGCCATGGCAGGATACAGCCTGGGACAGGCCGATATATTCCGCAAAGCTATGGGAAAAAAGAAATCAGCGGTGATGAAAAAGGAGGAGCGAAATTTTCTGGCAGGGGCAAAGGAAAAGGGAATAGCTGAGTCTGTGGCTCAAGAAGTGTTTCACCTGATAGAGCCGTTTGCCGGATATGCCTTTAACAAAGCTCACAGCATAAGCTATGCGCTTCTTGCCTATCGCACCGCTTATCTTAAAGCTAATTATTCTGTTGAGTACATGGTAGCGTTTTTCAATACCTATCTGGGTAATATGGACAAGGTGCGTTCGGCGATTGTCGAATGCAGACGCATGGGCATTGAAGTATTGCCTCCCGATATCAATAAAAGCCGGGGGGAATTTGTCGTGGAGGGGGAAAAAGGCGACAAGCAGGGCATCCGCTTTGGATTGACTGCCATAAAGAACGTAGGAGCTACGCCTGTGGAAGTTGCCATGGCTGCTCGTGAGCGGGGCGGGGCTTTTAAATCTGTGGAAGACTTCTGTTACCGGGGTGGCTCTTCTGTTTTGAACAAAAAGACCATGGAGAGCCTGATCAAAGCAGGGGCATTTGATTCTTTGTCTTCTCGAGGGGTGCTGCTGGAATCCCTGGACAGGATTGTTGCCTCCGCCCAGACGAGGCAGAGAAGGGAAGAGGCAGGGCAGACCAGTATGTTTGATGCTTGGGGACAGTCCTCCTCTCCGTTTGCTGCCGTGCTGAAGGACGATGCTCCCGATGTGACTCAGCAGCAGAAGGTCGAGTGGGAAATGGAATTGCTGGGAGGCTTCTTTTCGGAGCACCCGCTGGCCGCCGTTTTTATGGAGCTGTCTTCCGTAACTTCTGCTTCGTGTGGCGAAATCAATGCAGACATGACGGAACAGGAGATGACAGTGGCAGGAATGGTAGCTTCTGTGCGGCAATCCTATACCAAAAGCAGGCAGGCCTTTGTGAGCGTGACAATAAAAGATCTTGAGGGAAGCATAGAAGTAACGGTCTGGCCCAGGGAATATGAGGAAACCAGGGAATTGTGGAAGGAAGGTAAGATCGTCCTGGTTAAAGGGGTTGTAAAAGTGAGAAATGGTGGGGTTCAGTTGATTTGCACTGAAGCGCGAATGTACTCACAGCAGGCAGTGGCTTTGCCAGATACCTCTGTTGCAAATAACCAGACTTGCCTGACGATACGCTTTAACCAAACCCGGGAGGCCGATAAAGATGCCAGGCGGCTTCGTCGCGTTATCAAGATATTAAAGGAGCATCCAGGACATGACAGGGTGGTCATAATGGTGCTCAATGGAGGCAAGGAGACCAGGATGGAGATGCCCGGCGCGACCGTGGATTTTTCTCCCGAGCTGGAGCGAAAACTGGAACAGGTAGTGGGCGAAGACAATCTGGTGGTTGCCAGGCAGATTGCCGGAGAGGGACAAAGCAGCTCCGGTTCATAGTTTTCCCTTCAGGCAGGTCAATTTATCTGTGGTTCAATCAAGCCGTAGTTGCCGTCGTCACGCTGATACAGCAGGTTCAAGTTATTTGTGTCGGCATCAAGATAGAGGAAGAACTTATGGCCTAAAAGGTCCATCTGGCTTATAGCTTCGTCTTCGGACATAGGTTTAATCACAAAGTGTTTGTTTTTCACTACTTCCCCGCGTCGTTCTGTCTCTTCTCCCTGTATTGCGGTGCCCTGGCGGGCCAGAGAAATGCCCCTGCCTTTATCGTAAAGCTTGCCTTTGTATCTTTCAATTCGCGAAGCCAGGGCATCCATGGTGTCGTCGAAAGCGGAGCGGATGTCTTTATCCCGTCCCTGCGCCCTGATAAGTGTGCCATTGCTATCAATAGTGATTTGCACGACAAATCTCTGCTTGGGAGCGCGAGTATTCTCGTAAAAGAACTCCAATTTGCCCTCGTTGATAGTAGGCAGATAACGCTTTAATTTTTCCATCCTTTTGACAGCATATTCTCTGATGTTTTCGGGTAGGTCAAGATTCCTGGTCATAACTTGCAGTTCCATATTTCCTCCTTTCGTTATTGGGTTTCTCTGGCCAGCGTCAATCCCCACACGGAGGCGACGTCGTGATTTTTGAGGGCTGCGGCACAGGCCTCCATTGTAGCTCCTGAAGTACACACGTCGTCAATGAGGATAACCGCTTTTCCTTTTACCGTGCTGACCTGGCAGGTAAATGCGCCGGTTACATTCTCCCGGCGTTCTTCCACGTTCTTCGCTTTCACCTGGGGAGGGGTGTTCTTCGAACGAACAAGGCCTTTTCCCAGAACAGGCAGTTTAACGATTTTACTCAATTCTTGAGCCAGGAGCTCCGACTGATTATAACCTCTTTCTCTCAGCTTCGCAGGATGAAGAGGCACCGGAATTATAATGTCGCCAGGCATGGGATTGGCATCAAGATATTCAGCTAGCAGGCCGGCAAGATGAGGCGATAGAGCCTTCAAGTTTTTGTATTTTAGCTGATGAATTGCCTGACGCATTACTCCATCAAAACAAAATGGAGAACGGATGCCGTCTATCTGCGGTTGTCTTTGCCTGCAAACGGAACAAAGAACACCATTTGTCTGTGGTCTGCCGCACCCAGGGCAAACAGGAGGCAACAAAAACGGCAACCTCTTCTGGCAGGTGGCACAAAGAAAATCACCTGCCTTTCCGCAGGCGACACAACGCCGCGGGAAAAAGAGATCAACTACCGACACAGTTAGCTGTCGTAGGTGAAACAAACCCGAACAGATAAGGGGATGTCTATTAGCGCGCGCGGCTGTGTAAAGTTCCGCTGAGAATAGGCTCGCCTATGAAGACATCACCATTCCTGATTTTGAGATTGTAGCCGCAGTCAGGATTAGTGCACACCCATGCTTTGTAGTGGATTGGCGCTCCCTGGCTGCCGAAGTCTGACAAAGGCACCAGATCTCCCTTGTCGCATTGTTGACATTTGGGGAAAGCACTGTTTTCCAATGATCCCACCTCCCATCCATAAATTTTTGCTTAACTGGTAGAGTAGTATATACAAAAAATGTTTTGAGGGCAAGAAGCGCCTGCTTTTCAATTGTCAATGGAAGGAAGAAAAACAAAAGATTTTTACGCACATCTTTATTATTTCGGTTTCCATTGAAGGGGCGAACTGGTTGTGATAACATTGCACCCAAATGGCAATTGAGAAAGAAAAGACCATGGAGCTAGCTATCGAGCAGATCGATCGGCGGTTCGGGAAGGGTTCGATTATGAAGCTGGGCGAGGACCGGGTTGGGGTGGAAGAGGGAGCTATTTCTACGGGGTCGCTGTCTCTGGATATAGCCCTGGGGGTAGGTGGTATCCCCCGCGGCCGAATTGTTGAGATATTCGGGTCTGAATCATCCGGCAAATCTACGCTTGCTCAGCATATAATAGCGGAGGCGCAAAAAGCCGGTGGGATTGCGGCCTATATAGACGCCGAACATGCTCTTGACCCCGCGTATGCCGCGACTTGCGGGGTCAATGTGGAGGAGATGTATATTTCCCAGCCTGACACCGGTGAGCAGGCCCTGGAGATCACCGAAATTCTGGTTAGAAGCGGTGCCGTCGACGTGGTGATCATCGACAGCGTGGCGGCGCTGGTGCCCAGGGTAGAGATAGAAGGTGAGATGGGAGACGCATATGTTGGCCTGCAGGCTCGTCTGATGTCTCAGGCTTTGAGAAAGCTGACGGCCGCCATAAACAAGTCCCGCACTGCGGTGATTTTCATCAACCAGTTGCGAGAAAAGGTAGGGGTTATTTTTGGCAACCCCGAAGTGACGCCCGGCGGCAGAGCGCTCAAGTTTTATAGCTCGATCAGGATAGACCTGAGGCGCGGAGAATCCATTAAGCTGGGAACGGAAATAGTGGGAATGAAGGTAAAAGCCAGGGTTGTGAAAAACAAAGTGGCCGCTCCCTTTCGCCATACTGAATTTGACATAATGTTTAATCATGGCATTAGCAGGGAGGGCGATAGTATCGACCTTGGCGTGTCGTATGACTTAATAAAGAAGGCCGGTGCCTTTCTCTCTTATGGTGAAGTTAAGCTGGGGCAGGGAAGAGAGAATGCCAAAGCGTATTTGTGTCAGTTTCCTGAAATTGCGGAGCGATTGGAAAGCGAGATCAGAGCGCTGGCAAATAGCCGTCGGAGCGCTGCCGGAACGGGGAAATAAGCTTTTTCCCCGGGGCGCAGGCAGTGAGGTTCCTACAGAGGGGAGGTGAGGTGGGTGCAGGATGATGATACCACCAGATGTTGTTTCGATATAGCCTGTCGTTATCTTAGTTACCGTCCCCGTAGTGAATGGGAGGTGTGTCATAAGCTACAGGAGCGCGGTTTTAATGACAGGACGGTTGCGCAGGTGATAAACAGGCTGAAGGATCTGAAGTTGATCGACGACTACGCTTTTGCCTGCCTCTGGAGAGATAATCGCCTTTCCCTTAAGCCCAAAAGTCGCCGGATGATAGGGCAGGAGTTGAGGGATAAGAAAGTATCTCCGGAGATCATTGACGAAGTCACCAGCGAAGTAGACGATGCCCGTTACGCTTATAAACTGGGGTGCAAAAAGTTGCCATTCCTGATTCACCTGGACCAACTGGATTTTCGCCGCCGTTTATCTCGCTATTTGAGATATCGTGGCTTCGACTATGGTGTTATAGACGGTGTTGTTGCTCGTTTGTGGGAAGAGAAATGAGGGACTCTGCCCCTTTCCCTAATGCGTTAGCAGGCTGATAAACGCTCCTGCGGCGGTTGCTGTTCCGATGACGCCGGCTACATTAGGACCCATGGCGTGCATGAGCAGAAAATTTCTGGGGTTTGCCTTTTGCCCCATTTTTTGCACGACTCTGGCAGACATGGGCACCGCAGAAACACCGGCGGCCCCGATCATGGGATTGATCGGAGTGGCGGATACCGCATTGAGAATTTTTCCGAAGATTACACCGCCGGCAGTAGCAATAACGAAGGCTAATATGCCGATGCCGAAAACCATCAATGAAGCAGGCTGCAAAAAAGAAGTGGCTGCCATATACGCTCCGACACAGAGCCCGAGAAAGATAGTGAGTATATCTATGAAAACAGTGCCGGCGGTGTTGGCCAGCCTGTCGGTAACGCCACTTTCCTTGAGGAGGTTACCGAACATGAACATACCGATGAGCGGGCCTGCTTCTGGCACAAAGACGACCACGATGATCGTGACCATGACGGGGAATAATATCTTTTCCAGATGGGAGACCTCCCTGATTTGCGGTTTCATGTAAATAGCGCGCTCTTTTTGAGAACACATGGCCCGGATGATCGGTGGCTGTATCAATGGGACCATAGCCATATAGGTATAGGCAGCTATGGCGGTGGCTCCTAGAAGAGAGGGTGCCAGCAATTGAGTAATGTATATTGTGGTCGGGCCGTCTGCTCCACCTATAATGCCTATGCTGGCGGCTTCAGGGATGCTCATACCCAGTGCTATGGCCAGGAAGAACGCACAGTAGACGCCCAGCTGAGCGGCAGCTCCCAGCAGGAAGTAAACGGGGCGGGCGATCAGGGGCCCGAAATCTGTCATGGCTCCCAGCCCGATAAAGATAGAGAGGGGTATAATGCCCCACCCGAAGCCATATTGAAAAATGCGGGATAAAAAGCCAACAGGGCTGCCCCCCTGAGCAATTAGCTCGCTCCAGTTGGGTGGCAGGTAGTTGAGCATGGTGCCGTCGGGCATCTGGAAGCCCATAACGGACGATCCCAATGGCAGGTTAACCAGAATTACGCCAAAACCGATGGGAATCAGCAGGAGCGGTTCCCATTTTTTGCCGCTTCCCAGGTAAATCAGTAAGCCGCCGATGCAGAGCATCAACAGATGCTGCCATGTGAGACTAAAAATTCCTATCTCCACCGTAGATGTACCTCTTTTCCCACAAGCCTGGAGACGACAATTGACGCAAACATCGGGCTAGCTCTCGGTTCGGTCTGCTGTTTTATCGGGCTTTCCTTTCCGTACCCTTTGGGAAATCGTTCCCATTAACCAGGTTGCCAGCCAGAGGATAACCAGAACACCGAAGACGGTTCCAAACCCCTTGGCGGCGATACCGGCGGCTTCGGCCCAACTTGTTACCATAAAAAACTCCTTGCTTCCTCTTGCGTAGTCAGCAGATTGCGGTAATCATACAATAATTGTTATTGCTGGCGCAAAGGAAAACCGGCAACGTTGTTGACTTGACAGCTATTCGGCGAAAAGGCTATATTGAAGCTTGCGTGCGGGCCATTAGCTCAGTTGGTTAGAGCACGGTCCTGATAAGGCCGGGGTCTGTGGTTCGAGTCCACAATGGCCCACCATTCCGTTCAAAAGGTAAAATTTCAAGAACTAGCTATTATCTCGGTAATCCCTCTGGGGGCGAACTGCGAATGCTAAGGAACGCCAAGATATTACCTTTCTGGGGGGGCAACGATCTGTCCGGCAATGTCAGGTCATTGACAAGATATAACAATATTGTTATACTACTAATGAAGTGTGGAACATCAATTACTACCAATCGGGAATTGGCAAGTCTCCAGTAGAAGAGTTCATTGACTCACTGGAGGCTAAATCAAGAGCTAGCATAGCCAGGACTCTCGACTTGCTTGAAGAATTCGGTATCAGCCTGGGAATGCCGTATGCCAGGCACCTTGAAAAGCAACTCTGGGAACTCCGGGTCCGACATGGCAGAAACCGGTACCGCATCATCTACTTTCTGGACACCGGGCAGACTTTTGTTCTTCTGCACGGGTTAACCAAGAAGACGGGGCCGGTACCCAGGGCAGATATGAAGATGGCGGAAAGTAGGCGAGATGACTACTTATCCAGGAGGAGGCAAAGCATATGAACTGGAAAGAACATAAGAAGAAGCTACTGGAAGATCCTGAGTTCAGGAAAGAATATGAGGCACTTGAACCTGAATATAAGCTGGCATCTTCTCTGATTCGACTACGACTGGCGAAGGGACTAACCCAGGAGCAGCTGGCTAAGCTATTGAACACAAAGCAGGAGAGTATCGCCAGGTTGGAGAGTGGCGGTTCGCTGCCGTCTCTATCTACTGTCAGGAAAGTAGCGAATGCGCTTGATGCGGAGGTAGAGATAAACCTACGCCCTAAAGACCATACCGGCGAGGCCCGTCTATCAACCCAGTCAAGAAGGTAGGGCTTTGGCTTGCCGTCTCAGGTAGATAGAAACGCTGCATTATGAATATACCCGTGATAATTCGCTCCAAAAAACCAACTCCACAACGTCTGCTAATAGATATTATCCTCAAGTTCAGTGCTGACTCGTATCACGTTAGCAGGATCACATATGGCAGTAAGAGCTTTTATGACGTTGCTCGGACGTACGAATCTCCAGATTGCCCCATTGATGTGCATACCTCATACCATCCTAGTGGAGAAATGCATTGTAAAATGACACGGGGGAAGTTATTGGTCTATCCTGAAGGCCGAGTCCTCGGCGAAGCTAAGCCACACACCGAGGCCAAAGAGGTAATTCTTTGGCAGAGGAAGGGGCAGCCTTGGCGGTCATTGAAAGGCGTGGAGAAAGTCGCCCTTCATCCGAGAGGTGTCCATAGTTTCACAAATGTCAAACCAATAGATATTTACCGAAAATTAAAAGGCCTAGCGATATTTTTCGTCTTTTTGGTTTTTTGCTTTGTGGCAGTAGCACAGGTTATTGCGACTTGCTTTTTGTTAACCGCTATCTGTTTTGTGAATTGGCTCTGAACGGAAAATCTCTCCGGCTTGATGCCTATTTCCTTTTGGCCACGATCTTTGCTGCCCTTTCAATGTCCATGGCAGTCAAGGAATACTCCCGCAGCAGTTCCTCGGCCTGGCCGGATAGGGCGTATCTATCGCCCAGGTTGATGAATTCTACAGGTACTGGTTTTGTCCTGGCCAGTACCTGTGCCACGCGGCTGCCTAATCCTCCCTGTGCCAGGTGTTCTTCGGCGACAACGATAGCGCCGGTTTCAGCCGCTGCCTTTACAACAGTTTCCTCGTCTAGCGGCTTGATGGTGTGTACATCAAGCACACGGCAGTTAATGCCGTGCCCGGCCAGAGCCTCTGCCGCCTCCAACGCTTTAAATACCATGATGCCCGTTGCCAGTATGGCCACATCCTTTCCTTCCCTCAATGTTATGGCCTTGCCCACTGTAAAAGCATAACCTTCCGGGTAAATGATTGGCGACTTGATACGGCTGAGCCTGATGTAAAAAGGCCCTCGAGTAGATGCTGCCGCCTTTACCGCCTCGGCTGTCTCGCGGGCGTCGGCGGGCACGATCACGGTAAATCCCGGCAAAGCGCAGTACAGCGAGAGGTCTTCTATCGCCTGATGGGACATACCGTCTTCTCCCACGGTAATCCCCCCATGAGTGGCCACGACCTTAACATTCAGGCCTGTCTGAGAAAGACAGATCCTCACCTGATCAAAGCAGCGGCAAGCGGCGAAAACAGCGAAAGTACTGGCAAAAACCGTTTTTCCGCAGGCTGCCAGACCGGCGGCGATGCTTATCATATTTTGCTCTGCCAAACCACAGTCAAAGAAGCGGTCGGGAAATTCCTGAGCAAAAAAACAGGTCATGGTGGATGGTGACAAATCTGCGTCTAAAACAACAATATTTTTGTCCTGTTTGCCCAACGCTACCAGTGCTTTACCATAGGTCTCACGAAGAGAAACAGTTGCTGTGTGGCTACCCGGTTGCATCTGTTGAAACATGCGCTACTCCAGTTCCTTTAAAGCTTTGTCTGTTTCCTCAGGGGAAGGAGGCTTGCCATGAAAAGCCACGTTGTTTTCCATAAAGCTTACCCCTTTGCCCTTAATAGTATGGGCAACGATCATGGACGGCTTGCCTTTCATTGCCCTGGTTTCCTGCAGAGCAGAGATAATCTGGTCAAAGTCGTGCCCGTCTATCTCAATGGTATGCCAGCCAAAAGCCTGCCATTTTTTCGCGAAGGGGGCAAGGCACATTATGTTTTGAGTCTTGCCGCTGAGTTGAATCTGATTATAATCAACAATAGCCACAAGGTTATCCAGCTTAAACTGGAAAGCTGATAACGCCGCCTCCCACACTTGTCCTTCATCACATTCCCCGTCGCCCAGAAGAACATATGTCCTGTATTTGTGGTTATCGAGCATGGCTGCCAGCGCAAACCCGATAGCACAGGATAAGCCCATTCCTAACGATCCGGCGGACATTTCTACTCCAGGAGTGAATGTTCTATCGGTATGCCCCTGCAAACGACTGCCCAGCTTTCTTAAAGTGGACAGCTCCTCCACCGGAAAATAACCACACTCAGCCAGTGCCGCATACAATATGGGAGCAGCGTGTCCCTTGCTCAATATGAAGCGATCACGCTCCTCCCACTGAGGATTGCGTGGATCGTGCTTTAAAATTTTGAAATAGAGAGCGGTGACGATATCAGCGGCAGAAAGAGAACCCCCCGGATGCCCGCTTCTAGCCGTGGCTATCATGTTAATAACATAGCGGCGCAGCTTTTTGCTCATTTGCTCAAGCTGCGGAACAGACAAATCAAATTGGTTAGCCTTTTGCGCTGATGTTTCCATTTTCCCCTGTAGGTGGCATTGTAATTTATCAGAGTCGTTTTTGTCTATTCTACAAGGGGCCACACTCAAATCCTTGAGTTGACTCTCTCCATTTGATTATAATACTGCCGATGATCGTAGATTTTCATACTCATATATTTTCTCCTTCTATCAGGGAGCACAGGGAGGAATATATTAAGCGTGATTCTTGTTTTGCCCTGCTCTACGCTAATCCTAAAGCCAGGTTGACGACGGCCGAAGAGCTTATTGCCAGTATGGATGAAGCAGGAGTGGATCATTCCGTGGCACTGAACATCGGCTGGAGTAGCCACGAGCTTTGCGTGGAGACTAACGATTATATCCTGGAGGCGGCAGCACGCTATCCCGATAGACTCAGCGGCTTCTGCTGCGTTCAGCCCGCAGAAGGAGAAGTCGCCCTGATGGAACTGGAGCGTTGCATTGATGCGGGCGCCAGAGGGCTTGGAGAGATGAGGTCGGATATGCAGGGCTTTGATCCTGTAAATGCGGCGATAATGCCGCCCCTGGTAGAGATAATGGCAAAGCACGATATGATCTTTCTCACCCATTCTTCTGAGCCAGCAGGACACCAATATTGTGGCAAGGGCAACATCACTCCCGGTATTCTCTATTCTTTTCTGGCTAGATTTCCTGAGCTGAAATTGGTTTGCGCACATTGGGGAGGAGGACTTCCCTTTTATGCCCTGATGCCTGAGGTTTCCCGGGCATTAAGCAATGTCTTTTACGACACGGCAGCAACCATTTTCCTGTATCAACCACAGATTTTCTCTTGTGTCGGCAGTCTTGTAGGCTCGGACAAGATACTTTTCGGCAGTGATTATCCGCTTATCGCTCAAGAGAGAATAATCTCCCATATTCAATCTCTGGAGATCCCCGCAGAGGACAAGCAGCGGATACTGGGAGGAAATGCCGCGAAGCTATTATTTGGGTGTTGAAGGGCAAAAATCATGGTACCTGCTTCAGGGGTGATTCGCGCTTTTATTTCCATCGAGTTACCAGATGAAACAAAGAGAAAATTAAGCGAGGTAGGGCAGGTGCTGGGTGGCAAAGAATACGAATTTGTCAGATGGGTGAGGCCTGAAAGCCTGCATCTTACTCTTAAATTTCTGGGCAATATCTCTGCCGTGCAGGTAGATGATGTAACGACAATGGTAAAGGATGCAGCCAGAGGATGTTCTCCCCTCCACCTTGAATTTCGAGAACCGGGAGCTTTTCCTGACTTAAAACAGCCCGGGATTATCTGGATAGGTATTGCAGGAGAAGTAGAAAAGCTTTCCTCGTTGCAACAAAAGATCGATTCCTCTCTTGCCTTTCTGGGTTTTCCTCACGAGGAGCACCCTTTTGTGCCCCACCTGACCCTGGCTCGCCTCAGGAAAGGAACATCATACAAGGAAAGAAAGGATTTTGGTGCCCGAGTGGCTGGCTTCGGCATTGAAATTGATTGCCCTCTGAATGTCACGGCGGTCAGCCTGACGAAGAGTCAACTCACCCCGCAAGGAGCAGTTTACACTCGCCTGGCTGCTGTTGAGCTGAGAAAATAACGGCCTTTTTATTTGTCAAAAAAGCAGGTCACAAAAACATACTCGTTACTATAAAGAAAAGGGGAAGGCCTTAAGGCCTTCCCCTTTTGCTGCCAGATAATGCAGACTTGCTTTATGCCAGTACCTGCTCGGTTCTGGAGACGATGGAATCCTGGGTCTGCTTGTCCAGACTGGTGAAGTAAGCACTGTATCCGGCTACTCTCACCACCAGGTCAGGGAACTTATCCGGCTCTGACTGTGCTGCCTTTAACGTTGCTCCGTCCACTACGTTTATCTGAACGTGTTGAAGCATCAGGTCATGCCAGGTCTTCATGTAAGCCCGGAACAATTGCCAGCCTTTCTCTCCCTGCAGAATGGATGGGGAGAGCCTCTGGTTGAGCAGTATTCCCCTGGCTTTAGTATTGTCCAGCTTGGCGCAGGAATTGAGCACCGCCGTAGGGCCTTTCTTGTCGGCGCCGTAGCGGGGAGAAACTCCTCCATCGCAAAGCACATCATGGTCAGTCCTGCCATTGGGGGTAGCCCCGGTTATTTTGCCAACCTGCCTGAACTGGGTTACCGATTGAGGCAGAGGCCTGGGCGAAACGCCCCACCTGTCCTGAACCTTTAATCCTTCAGCCACGATGATGTCGTATACTCTCTTGGTACACTCGTCGGCATAGTCGTCATCGTTGCCCCACTTGGGAGCATTAAGGCAATCCTGCTTCAGCTGCTCATAACCTTCCCAGTTCGCCTTAAGAGCATCGATCATTTGCTGCATGGTGTATTTCTTGTCGTCGAAGACTAATTTCTTAATCGCCGCCAGACTATCACCGGCGTCCACCATTCCATTGATGTTAAACCAGGGCACGGGCAGTTCGTCATGCTCCATGACATCCACGCCTTTTTCGACGAAGGGCTCAAAACAGCAAGAAAGGAATGGCTGGAGCAGATACTCTGCCTCTATCTCATAGGCCACGTTCCGCATGCGCTGACCCATATGCACGCCTATCTCGGCCTGTTTCCGGTAAGCCTCGTAAGCGTCTTCCATGGACTTCCACTTCGTGGGATTGGTCTCAGGTCCCATTCTTAAGCCTGATATCGGGTCTACGCCGTTGTTCATTATCAGGCTTGTAATGCCGGCAGCGCCCAAACTCCACGGCCTTCTCCTGGGAGTTCCCCAGCGCCCGGTTGGTCCGCCGGATTTACACAGGATAAGTGCCCAGCTTCTGGCCTGCTCCAGTGTGCAGTTAAAACTATTCATCAGCATCGGAATAACTACAGAGTCATTCTCAAAAGAAGGTATGGCCATGCCGGTCTTCACCACCTCGAAGCCTGCCTTGAGATACTCGTCGGGCACCTTGGAATGCATTCTTAAACAGTAAGACGGCTGAGTTGCCCGGGTGTCCATGGTAGCCTCAAAGCAAAGCTTGGTGACTTCGTTACAGGCATCATTGCCATCCGCATCCACTCCACCCAGGGTATAGATCTGCAGGAAAGCAGACCCCTGCAGTGTCTCTCTGTTATCCCTGGTCTGGGTATAGCCGCCCTCCAGGAGCTTGAAGAACATGAGCTCAAGCATCTCCAGGGCATCATCCCTGGTTATTTCCCTCTCCTGCTCAACGCTCTTCTTATAGTAAGGATAGAGTATCTGGTCGATCCTTACCGAGGTGCCCAGCGCGAAGCGCTCTAACCGGTGAGTAAGCGCCTGAATGAACCACATGGCCTGTACTGCTCCCTGGAAGTCCTTTACAGGCTCGGCCAAACAGCAATCGCATACCTCGGCTATCTTTAGCAGTTCCTTTTTTCTTGTTGCATCCTGCTCTTCACCTGCCAGGAAACTGGCAAATGCGGCATATCTTCGCGACCAGTCGATGGCGGCCTGAGCCGCTATCTTCATGGCCTGCCACTGGTAAGATTTTTTGGCTGCCGCGGTTACCTGTGGGCCATAAACATCATCGGTGGCGTGGGCCAACTTCTCATCCATCCTCTTGATGATGTTGTTGAAGCCGTTCTGGAAAATAAAGGTATAATCTGGCTGGTTACTGCCCATACCATTTCTAGCCGAGAGTGCCTCGGCCATAAAAGATGTCTGGGCGTTATAGACGTGCACCTCATCCAGGTTGCCCACTTGCTGTACCCTGCTCCACATATTTCTGTTTTTCCAGTAATTCAGGACAGTGTCAAAGTCTGCCAGGTCCTCTTTTCTGATATAGCCGTCTTCTTTGCACTGCGAAGCGGCAACGCCGCTTAACTCGAAGGTGCTTATTACTGCCCGCGGATGACATTCGCCGCCTCCCACGATCAGTTCTCCTTCCTTGATGTAAATGGGGAGTCCTTCCAGTAATTTCTTTAACGCCTTGGCCCTACGCAGGACTTCCGGTTCACCGTCAGTTTCCTGGTAAGATTCCATGTACAACCGCCCTCTGTCCATATCCACAAACACGTCATCCACATACCTGTCCCCTATACTACTCTTGTTTATTGCGCGCTTTTTAATGCCCTTTACCCTGCTATTCATTTTTTGTGTTTCCTCCTTTTGTCTTTACCTAAATCATCCACCACCAACCTCAAATAGCATCAACTACGATTATCGATAGACATCACCTCCTTCTTTCAAAACCGGGCTGGCCTCTGAAGAAGTTTTTGCTGCCAACCTCCATGACTCTATGCTACAAGAAATTCTTCGAATTGTCAAAAAGCAGACCTGAACTTGAGCAAATTATCAAATTCACTCAATCTACCCGGAAACTATCCTTGGTGAACCAAATTATAATCGATAGTCGCGACATATTCCTCCATAGCACTGCAACCATGAGGATGCAGGTTTTGCCTTAAAGAAAAGTATGCTATACTAACACTGTTAATCTGCGTGAACAGTATTGTTGGACTGGCTTAGCAAACAGGCAAATAGATGGATAGAGAACAAAGCCCCAGCATGGAGGATTATCTTGAGGCGATATCCGTGCTTGCCCGTGGAAGAAAAGTAGTAAGGGTTACCCAGATCAGCAATATGCTGGGGGTAAAGAAGCCCAGCGTCACTTCGGCGCTCAAGAAACTGAGAGAGGCAAAGCTTATTGAGCATGAGAAATACGGGTATGTGGAACTTACCGAAGAAGGGCAGAGAATAGCTGATGATGTCTGGCAACGCCACGAGGTACTGCGGCATTTTCTGGTAGAAATACTGGGAATTGACCAGGAAAGGGCAGCGGAGGATGCCTGCAAAATGGAACATGCCGTCAGCCCTGTCACTGCGGAGAGATTATCAAAATTTGTGGACTTTGTGTTGAGCCGGCCTCAGGGAGAGCCTGAGTGGTTGAAAAGCTTTAAACATTACTCGGAACACGGGAATTTCCCGGCGGAATGCAAAACAAAATGTGAACGCGAGCGATAATTATTTTTTAAAAATATAAAGTTAGCTAGTACTAACAATAGAAAGGTGGTCAAGGTTTATGGATGGTCGTAAATTGATTTCTCTGCCTATGATGAGGCCCGGACAAAGCGGCAGAGTGGTCCAGATCGGGGGAGGGGCGGGCATGGTTAATCGCCTTAACGCTATGGGTATTCTGCCCGGTAGGAAGATAACCAAGGTCAGTTCCATGCTGATGCGGGGGCCGGTAACTATACAGGTGGATAGGGTACAGGTAGCTATCGGGTTTGGCATGGCCAGCAAGGTATTGGTGGAAGAAGAATAGCAGCTATATCATGAAAGTACTCCTTATGGGCAATCCCAACGTGGGTAAGAGCGTTATCTTCTCCCGCCTGACTGGAGTGCATGTGATCGCCTCCAATTATCCAGGCACGACGGTGGGCTACACTCATGGATACATGAAACTGGGCGAGGAGATGGCCGAAGTTATTGATGTGCCAGGCACCTATACCCTGGAGCCAACCTGTGATGCTGAAGAAATAGCTTCTCGCATGCTGGCTGAGGGAGAGGTGGTCATCAATGTAGTTAATGCCACCAACCTGGAGAGAAATCTTTACCTGACCTTACAATTGCTGGAAAAACATGTCCCGGTGATTGTCGCCTTGAACGTATGGGACGATACCAAACACCGCGGAATACATATTGACCTGGAAAAGCTGAGGTCTCTTCTGGGAGTACCTGTCATCCCTACCGTAGCTGTAACGGGGCAGGGAGTAAAAGAACTGGCAGAGAGCATTCCCCACGCCATCTCCCCCGCCGCCCCCGCGCGTAGCAGGGATGAACGCTGGTCTGCCGTCGGCGATATTATAGAGCAAGTACAGCGCATAACTCATCGTCATCATACCTGGACTGAGCGCCTGGAGGACGCTAGCGTCAGCCCGCTGACCGGTGGTGCCATGGCGCTGGCTGTGCTGGCCGCAGCTTTTTTTGTCGTTCGCTTTATCGGCGAGGGCTTGATTGCTCATGTACTTGATCCCCTATTCCAGAATGTGTGGGCACCGGCGATATTGAAAATAAGCAGTTTTTTAGGAGGGGGAGGGCTGCTCCATGATGTTATAGTAGGCAAGGTGGTTGCCGGGGAAATAGACTTCGTGGAATCTTTTGGGTTGCTTTCTACCGGCATTTATATTCCGTTCGCCATGGTTCTGCCTTACATCATTGCTTTTTACCTGGTGCTGGGCATACTTGAGGATACGGGGTATTTACCCCGTTTAGCGGTGCTCATGGATACTTTTATGCACCGTCTGGGTTTGCACGGGTATGCCATTATCCCCACCCTTCTGGGCTTTGGCTGTAATGTTCCTGCTGTTTTATCCACGCGTATCTTAGAAAGTAAAAGGGAAAGATTTATTGCCGCAACGCTGATATCTGTCGCCGTACCCTGTGCCGCCCTGCAGGCCATGATCTTCGGTATGGTTGGAGCACACGGAGAGCAATATGTGGCCATCGTTTACGGGACGTTATTCGTATCCTGGATAATTCTGGGATTTATCCTCAATCATACAACAAAGGGATTCAGCCCGGAATTATTGATTGAGATACCACCGTATCGTTTGCCATCACTGCAAACCGTTTTCAAGAAGCTATGGATGCGGGTGCGTGGCTTTTTGAAAGAAGCCATTCCCATAATTCTGGGTGCGGTGGCAGTGATTAACGTGCTGTATTTCTTCGGAATATTCGACGACATCGCTCGCTTTACTGCTCCGGTGGTCTCCGGTTTGCTCGGGCTGCCCGAGGAAGCTATAACCGCCCTGGTCGTTGGTTTTTTGCGCAAGGACATGGCCATGGGAATGCTCGCTCCCCTGGCGCTGAGCGCCGAACAGTTGGTGGTAAGCAGCGTGGTCTTGTCTATGTTTTTTCCCTGTATCGCAACCTTCGTTGTCCTTCTCAGAGAACTCGGGGTAAGGAATATGTTTAAATCAGCAGGAGTGATGATCGTGGCAGCCCTTTTGGCCGGAGGGATATTAAACCTGATTTTTTGAAGGTAGCGGCGGCACAGGAATAGTTGTTGTTTTCCGCCGGCCTCATTATTGATAGCCCGGCTAATTGTCTCTATACTGTCGGTGGAAAACAAAAATGATTGCCAGCAAGATTCTTATTGTCGAAGACGACCAGACCTTACTTGATGTCCTCAAGTATAACTTCGTAAAGGACGGGCACGAAGTGCTTACCGCCGTTGATGGCATTCGGGCACTGGAGCTTGCTCGCCATGAAAAGCCAGACCTTATTATCCTGGATATTATGCTGCCCGGCCTTAGCGGGCTCGATGTTTGTCGCATCCTGCGCAAGGAGGTGACGACACCTGTCTTAATGCTCACCGCCAGAGTTGAAGAAATCGACAAAATAGTTGGTCTGGAATTGGGAGCTGATGATTATATGACCAAGCCTTTCAGTCTACGGGAGCTTTTGGCCCGGGTGCGGGCGTTGTTGCGCCGGACGGAGACGATGAAGCAGGAAATATCCCCTGCTGATAGGGAAGTGCCTCCAGCAGTTGGGGTCGCTGGCCTCACCGTAGATTTTGCACGCCATCTGGTTTCAATTGATGGCTCCAGCCTTAACCTGAGCCCCAAAGAGTTTGGCCTGCTTGCTTTCCTGATACAGAATCGCGGACGGGTATTTTCCCGTGATAATCTTCTGGAGAAAGTCTGGGGTTATGACTACGCCGGCGATACCCGAACGGTGGATGTTCACGTGCGCTGGCTGCGGCAGAAAATTGAAACTGACCCGTCAAAGCCCCAGCGTTTGCTGACAGTACGCGGCATAGGTTACAAGTTCGAGGGATAAAGATGTTTCACAGTATCAGGTGGCGGCTTGTCGCAGCATTCATCGCCCTCATTATTGTCTGCATTGGAGGGCTCAGCGCGTACCTTGTACATTTTGTTCGTACAAATTATCTTTCTAACCTGGAGACACAGCTTATCAGTCAGGCAAAATTAATAGGTGATGCCAGTGAAGCGTCTTTTGCGGGAGAGGGAGAAAATATGCAGGCTCTCGCCCAGCGGGTGGGAGAGCAAGTTGATGCCAGGATAACCATTATTGGCAAGGACGGGACGGTACTGGCTGATTCAGAAAGGGACCCTGCAGAAATGGAAAATCATGGTGATCGCCCGGAGGTAATTGAGGCCATTTCCAGTAACGCAGGCACCAGCATTCGTTATAGTGCCACGCTGGGTTGCGATATGTTATACGTCGCTGTCCCGATAACCGTCAACGAGGAAATAGCTGGTGTTGCCCGTGTGGCATTGCCCTTGATAGAGATAGATAAGTCCATGGAACATGTGAGCCGTACCGTAGTGGGAGGTGCGGCCATTGCCGCTGTCATTGCTATTTTGCTGGCGATATATCTGGCCAGGACCACTACCGAGCCGGTCAAGAGGCTTACTCAAATGTCTAAAAGAATGGCCGAAGGGGAGCTCGACCAGACGGTCAGTATTGCTTCCAGGGATGAGATTGGAGAGCTGGCAAGAGCATTTAACCGGATGGCTGCCAGGCTTAAAGAAATGGTGGACTTGCTTACTGCCGAGCGGGATAAGATATCTGCCATTCTGTCCAATGTAGCTGACGGCATCCTGGTTGTTGACGAGGAGCGAAGGGTGAGCATGGTCAACAGGGCGGCAGAAGAAATGTTCCATTTTTCTCAGAGTGAGATATTGGGGCATACCTTTATAGAAGCATTGCACGACCATGAAATAGATGAGATCTTGCAAAAATGTCTCAGGACAGGAGAGCAACAGACGGGGTTGGTGAAAATTGAACCGGGAAAGCAGTTTCTAGGGGTGATAGCCACTCCTCTAAGCGGACAATCCGGCAGTGTGGTTCTCTTGCAGGATTTGACCGAGCTTCGGCGACTGGAGATAGTGCGTCAAGATTTTGTTGCTAATATATCTCATGATCTGCGAACGCCGATAGCCTCACTTAAGCTTCTCGTGGAAACACTCCAGGACGGAGCTATTAACAACGACGACCTGGCCGGAGATTTCTTAAACAAAATGAATGTTGAAGTAGATAGGCTAACGCAGATGGCCAATGAGCTCGGCACGCTATCCCGCATTGAGAGCGGCAAAATGCCTCTTAAGCGGGAGCCTGTTAATCTTGAGGAAGTGATCATACAGGTTGTCGAGCGACTGCGGGCACAGGCAGAAAGAGGAAAGCTCTCTCTGCAGATAGATATTTCTCCCGGGTTGCCTTTGGCTATGGTCAACAGAGAAGGAACAGAGCAAATATTGATCAATCTGATTCACAATGCCATCAAATTCACCCCGCCGGATGGGGAAATCAACATCTCGGCGAAAACTGAAGCCTGTATTATTGAGGTTTCAGTAGCTGATACCGGGGTCGGCATCCCCGCCGAGGACTTGCCTCGCATTTTTGAACGCTTCTATAAGGCGGATAAAGCCCGGGCTGGCGGTGGCACAGGATTGGGGCTGGCTATTGCTAAACACATTGTCGAAGCACACGGCGGCAAGATTTGGGCCAAAAGCATTGAGGGGAAAGGCTCGACCATCTCTTTTACCCTGCCTGTGGCCTCCGGTCTTTAATTCAATCTTAACCGTAGCTTAACCATATCTTAATCAGTCCTTAAATATCTTCTTCTATACTTATTTGTGGTATGGAAGACTTGCTCAAGACGACGCTCTCACGGAAAAATTTCCTGTTCTGTCAGCCAGGTTTTGTGTTTGTGTAAAAAACAATTTTCTCTGCGCAGAGAAAATTTATGAGGAGGGTATTTATTGTTGCAGATGTGAAAAGATCATTGGAAAGAAAGCATGACAGATAAGTTAATAAGGAGGAAAAAGGTGTATCTCAAAATAAACAGGAAAAAGGTTTCGGTGTTCATGACCGGGTGCGTTCTGCTTGCCGTGCTAGCTCTGGGTGGTTGCAGTCAAGGCGCGTCGGGAACCATCGCTATAGGCGGTTCTTCCACCGTGCAGCCTCTGGCTGAGAAATGGGGCAAGGCGTTTGAGGCCAAGAATCCCGATGTCAAGATCACTGTGCAGGGTGGTGGTTCCAGTGCCGGAGTCAAGGGCTGTGCCGAGGGGATATTCGATATCGGCGCTGCTTCACGCGAGATGAAATCAAGTGAAGCAGATCAATGGCCGGAATTAGTGGCGATTCATGTCGCCGTCGATGGTGTGGCCATTGTAATTAACCCGGCGTCGAACAGCGTGACAGGCATGACATTGGAGGAAGTAAGAGATATTTTCGCCAGTGGCTCTAACGCTACCTGGACAGTGATAAACCGTGAGGAAGGCTCGGGGACCAGAGAGGTTTTTGAGGAGAAGGTGATGTCTGACACAAAGGTTGCCCCCAACGCCGAATTTTTGCCCTCTAACGGAGCGGTAAAGCAAAAAGTGGCCGCTACTGCCAACGCCATTGGCTATATCTCCCTGGGCTATGTTGACTCTTCAGTAAAGGCGCTGAGTATAGGTGGCGTTGCCTGCAACGAGGTTAATTGCGCCGAGGGAAGCTATCCTGTCACCCGCTACCTTAACTTTATAACTAAGGGCGCACCGGATGGATTGAGCAAGGAGTTTATCGACTTTTGCCTCGGCTCGGAGGGACAGAAGATCGTAGGGGAGGAGGACTACATCAGTATCGCATAGGTCATTTTCACCTCCTTTATCGGGATAGGGTGGCACCAGGTAATGAACAATACCACCTTATCCCGAAAAGCGGGAAGGACCGTGTTGGCTTAGCAAGGTGATATGATGTCTCGTTATTTTGTTGATCGTATATCCAGACGCCTCGCTCTCTGTTTCGGGACGGTAGCTTTTCTAATCCTGATATTCATTGCCGTCTTTATTCTGAAAGGCAGTTTACCGGCTCTCGGGGAAATAGGTGTCGCCGATATTCTTTTTAGCACGGAGTGGTATCCGTCCCATGGGGCTTTCGGGATTTTTACCATGTTTGCCGGCTCTGTGGTCGTCACCATACTTGCTCTGGCGATAGCGGTGCCTCTAGCGGTAGGGTGCGCTATTTTCCTGGCCGAGGTCGCTCCATGTCGTATCGGTAACATGGCCAGGCCGGCGATAGAACTCCTGGTAGGCATTCCCTCGGTAGTTTACGGGCTGGTGGGGATGATCGTCCTCTGCCCTGCGATAGCTCACTTAAGTGGCACTGGTTCGGGGTCTTCAGTGCTGGCGGCGGCCATTGTACTGGCGATAATGGTCTTACCCACCATAACCAGCATCAGTGAAGATAGTCTGCGCGCTGTCCCCACCTTGTATAAAGAAGGAGCCCTGGCTCTGGGTGCCACTCACTGGCAGGCTGTTTATCATGTCCTGTTGCCAGCCGCCCGTCGTGGTATTGTGGCCGCTGTTGTCCTGGGCACCGGTAGAGCGATAGGAGAAACTATGGCCATGGTCATGGTCATAGGTAACTCTCCCATACTTCCCACCAGTATCTTTGCTCCGGCCCGAACGCTCACCGGCAATATTGCCAGTGAGATAGGGGCCGCTACAGGAATGCATGAGAGCACCCTGTTCGTTACCGGGCTGGTGCTCTTTGTCCTGATTATGGCCATTAATAGCGTAGGGCTTCTCCTCAACAGGAGGAAAAAATGACCAAATTATCACCTAAGCTGACCCAGAAATTTGCCTGGGGTTTTGCCTGGACGACGGGCGTTATCGCCGTGCTTGTCATGTTGCTCATTGTCGGATATGTCCTGGTGCAAGGACTTCCTGTCATCAATTCGGATTTTCTCTTTTCTTCGCCTGAAGGAGGGCTCGCCGGAGAGGGGGGCATTTTCTCCTGCATAGTTTCCACTCTCTGGCTGATAGTGATCACTATGGCGATTCTGATCCCGCTGGGGCTGGGAGCTGCTATTTACCTTGCTGAGTACGCTCCCGACAACAGGTTTACCCATTTCATCCGCTACTGTGTTGAGCTTCTAGCCGGAGTGCCCTCTATAGTCTTCGGATTGTTTGGTTTTGCCGTTTTTGTCTTAGCCCTGCATTTAAACTATTCCATTTTGGCCGGAGCACTTACTCTGGCCTGCTTGCTCTTGCCCTTTCTGGTACGCAGTGCCGAGGAAGCAATGAAAGCTGTGCCATACTCTCAGCGTGAGGCTGCCCTGGCACTGGGCGCCACCAGGTGGCAGGCAACAATTCACGTAGTCATTCCCGCCGCTTTACCTGGTATCGTCACCGGCATCATCCTTTGCGTCGGGGGAGTAGTAGCCGAATCTGCTTGTCTCTATGTCACTATGGGTGGGAGTGCCGGGATGCCGACCTCCCTTCTTTCCGGGGGGCGAACTCTGGCAGTGCATGTCTTTTATTTGGCGATGGAGACCAATGCTCTGGACAAGGCCATGGCTACAGGGGCGGTGCTCATCGTCATTATCGTTATTATTAATCTGATTACCAGGTGGTTTTCGCATTACCTGCAGGCCAGAATGAAGGGAGAAACGTCACATGGAATTTAAGATGCAAACAAGGGAACTGGAGTTTTATTACGGAAAAGTTCAGGCTCTAAAAAAGATTACCCTGGGCATCAAGGAACACCAGATTACCGCACTGATCGGCCCTTCGGGTTGTGGCAAAACAACCTTTTTGCGGCTCTTAAATCGCATGAATGATGTCGTCCCCGACACTCATCTGATAGGGGAAGTACTTCTGGATAAGCAGAACATTTATGCCCCCCAGGTAGATGTGGTAGAAGTGCGGAAGAGGGTAGGTATGGTATTTCAACAGCCCAATCCCTTTCCTAAATCAATATATGCCAATGTCGCTTTTGGCCCGCGCATGCTGGGATTAAGTGATGGGACAAAGCTGGATGAGATAGTGGAGAAGAGCCTCCGGGCCGCTGCATTATGGGATGAAGTAAAGGATAATCTGGGGAAATCAGGTATGGTGCTCTCCGGCGGGCAGCAGCAGAGATTGTGCATTGCCCGCGTGCTGGCCGTGGAGCCGGAAGTGATCCTCATGGATGAACCCTGCTCGGCACTTGATCCTCTATCGACGCTGAGGATAGAGGACCTGATGCGGGAATTGAAAACAAAGTACACTATAGTTATTGTTACCCACAATATGCAGCAGGCGGCACGGGTTTCTGAATGGGCGGGGTTTTTTCTTCTCGGTGAGCTGGTGGAGTACGATAAAACCAGCGAACTCTTCAGCCGCCCCAAGAACAAGAGAACCGAGGATTATATTACCGGCCGTTTTGGCTAAAGGAGGAGCAATGTCAAGGGAAAGTTTTGATCAATATCTCAACGAGCTTCAAGACGAGGTTATGGTTTTGGGCAGCATGGTGGAGAAAGCTATTGCCCGTTCTATGAAAGCTTTGCGGGAACGTGACCTGGCCCTGGCAGCGGAGGTGATAGACGGCGATACCAGGACAGACCGCAAACGCCTGGATATAGAGGAGAGGTGCATTGAGCTTATCGTCACTCAGCAGCCGGTAGCGGGCGATTTAAGAATTATTATCGCTGTTCTGAACATTATTGTTGACCTGGAAAGGATAGGCGATCATGCCGCAGGCATCGCCAATATTACCTTGATGATAGGGGACGAGCCTCCTTTGAAGCCCCTGGTCGACCTGCCACGTATGGCAGAAAAGACATGTGACATGCTCCGCCGCAGCCTTAATGCCTTTATCAACCGGGACGCGGAGGCCGCTGTGAAGATCAGCGATGAAGATGATGAGGTAGATGAACTTTATGACCAGGTTTACCGGGAGCTCATCACCTTTATGCTTGAAGATCCCAGGACTATTACCAGGGCAACGCGCCTCATCTGGGTAGCGCATAATCTGGAACGCAGTGCAGATAGAGTGACCAATATCTGCGAGAGGACGGTCTTTACCATAACCGGCAGGATGGGCGAAACGGGAGAGTCGAGGTATTGAGAGCCAGTGCGCGTGTAGAAGAAGATGCTTTAGGTGTATAATTTAAAGAGCATCTCTATTGATGGTGTCCTCGTTTATTGTCCCGTTATTGGCATTGAGCGAACAGCTACCAGAGGAGGAAAATGGCGCTAACTGTGTCCGGCACATGGATTTGAAAGCGGGTGCATCTAAGAAACAAGTCCTCGATGCCATGCAGGGGCATATCCTCGCGCAGGGGAGACTCACAGGCATATATCAACGCTAATTTGCCAAAGAGCTCTTCCTCACATATTGATAATGTAACAATGTGGCCTTTTCTGTACACAACAAGGTGATGAACTGGCAGAATTCCGACAAAGGCTTATCTCGGATCATAGGAGCCTACATTTCCCAAACAAGCGGCCTGAAAGAACACTGTGATCGATGCCTGGCGACCGCAAGATGGAACGGGAGCGTCCTGCTTATGGTCGTAGATGCGGCATTTACTTCCATAGGCCTCAACTACTTTTCTGCCGTAATCCCGGGTGTGATAAGGTTTGAGAAAGAGCTGATGGACAGCGGGAAGATCCGAACCTTCAGGGATCTCAGCGTTCTCCAACCAGACCAGGTACAACCTATCTGGAAGAACTGCCGGTCATGGCAGGTGGCAAGAGGAGTGGCGTCTTATCTTCATAACCTGGCAGTAGCGCAGAATTTAGACGATAGAAAGGCGTTGCGACGCTGGGCAGCCGGCTCCTGCCTTGAG
>DKFF01000023.1 GCA_002452795.1 Dehalococcoidia bacterium UBA6803 | reverse complement strand
AATCTCCCGGCTTAAAAAAAAGATCAACATGCGGAAAGCGCTTCTTTAAATCAGCAAATTCAGAGCCAGCAAAACAGCCTGTAACCGCCAATACGGCCTCGGGGTAATCTTTTTTGTATCTCTGCATCAACCCCAACATGCCCAAAATTTTATTTTCTGCGCTCTGCCTCACAACACAGGTATTGAGCACCACCAGATCAGCCTTCCCGAAAGAAGCAACCTCCCTGTAGCCCACAGAATCCAGACAATCGACGATCTCTCGCGACTCTGCTTTATTCATCTGACAGCCAGTGGTCCAGATATAATAGTTCAGCATTTTCTCTCCACAAACTTTTCTCTTCGCAACAAACCCACGTCGCAGTTCGGAATATCCCCCGACGGGAAACATGCACAAAACCACTAAAACAAATTTTCAGACGACAGAAAAACCCGGGACTGGCGGAGGGAATGGGATTCGAACCCATGACCCCGATTTCCCGGGGTAACCGCTTAGCAGGCGGCCGCACTAGACCACTATGCGATCCCTCCTTGCATACAAAAGCGATTTATTATGCCACACATATCGGGAACAACCCAAATATCATTAGCTACCAAAACTTTCACGGCAAAGGTAACCAAAAATGGCAAAAAACAGACACTGCATGATACAGAAAAGGCAATACCTTCTCCAAAACGTTGAATAATTTTATAAAAAACCAGAAAGCCCGACCAGCATCCAGTAAAAAAAGGGGGGGCTTCTACACTCAAAAGCAAGTCAAGCAGTCAGCCCCTCTTTCCGCAGCTATTCCGGTGGCAGTTCTTCCCCGCAAGCAGGACAAACCGGTGGGTCCCCTAAATAGCCAGCATAAAGCTGCTTGCAATGAGGACATCTTTTCGGAGGAACTTCATATCCGCATTCAGGACAGGGACCATCTCCTCCCATGATCATGGCCCCGCATTTAGGGCATATCCTCCTTGTTCTGCAGGTTTCTGCTCTATAGACATATTCAGACATAAACTTCACCTTCTCCAAAACACCAAGGGGCCTTTCTTTCTATAAACCACAGCTCACCATGTACATTTTTTCTACAAGAACTCTTTTCGAGGTAATGTTTCACAGCAATTAGGACAAACAGGAGGATCGCCAGTAAAGCCAGTATAAGACTCATGACAATACGGACAAACTTTCCTGGGAAGCGCCTGTCCGCATTCCGGACACACCGGGCTCTTACAGGGATAAAATTTGCCGCAATTAGGACATACCAAGACTCCACATGAACCACAGCCCATAATCTTCTTACCTCCTAGCTAGGTTTAAATTTTTTCCCTCAACACATTCATCTCATCGCGTATACTGGCTGCATGCACATAGTCTTCATGAATAACAGCTTCTTGCAATAGTCGATACAATCTCCTGAACGTCGCAACCTCTTCTTTCTCCTGTCCCTTTTTCAGGTTCAATCTACCAAAATCGGCACTAAAACTAGCGTATCTTACCTGCCGCATAACCCACGAAGCCATTTCAGGATCTATCCCTTCCTGCGAATCCATTTCTTTTACCTCCCTGCTGAAACAAACCCGAATTTCTTCAAGCACCCCCCATCTGGTGTGCTGACAACTGTCACACCAGCCAGGTTGCCTTTCTCACGACCTCCTGCTAAGGCTTCCACCAACGTATCTCTTCCAGGGTAACCTTTATCACTGCCTTGGGATTGGGGAACCCTTTACTCCGGGCCGCCGCCGCCATGTTATCGTACAACTCACCTGAATCAATCATCTTCGCCTTGCCAGGGCACCTTATCTCCACCTTCTTAGCCGAATCAAAAGCCGCCACAGTTACCAGGGGGTTCTCCGCTATATTCCTGTATGTCACCCCGGCGACAAGCTCCCCGAATACCAGCGTGTTATCATCCAATACCATTTTCATTCCCTTGGCCGCCACATTAGGCTGCCCTGCCTTGCTCGCTGTGCCTACCACCCACGTTTGCCGTGTAAGTAGCTCCTTCTGCTCTTCTGTTAAACTAATCGCCATCTACTTACCTCCTATTAATTTTTTTATTACCTGCCGTTTGTTATCATCCACCTACGGTCACTCTTAATCCGTACCCTTTAAGCTGTTCCTCAAATTTCTGCACCGCCTCGTCAGGCAACAAATCCTTCTTGTAAAACAGCTCCTCTCTTCCAAGCATCCTGTACTTCCCCGAGGCATAGTCATGATAGGGCAAAAGATCAATATCGTTCACACCTGCAGATTTAGCAAAATCCCCCAGCTGGCGGAAAAACTCTTCGTTATCATTTATTTCAGGTATTAACGGAATACGAAAATGGATTCCTGTCCTTCCTGCTATTGCGCGAGCGTTCTCCTGTATTACCTTATTTGATACTCCCGTTATCTCTTTATGACGTTTGTCATCCATTAGCTTTATGTCATATAAAAATAGATCTGTGTACGGAATCAGCTTTTCCAGATCTTCCGCCGTTCCGTAACCACTGGTATCCACACAAGTATGTATTCCTTTTTGTCTTGCTACCTGCAAAAGCGCCGAGGCAAAGTCAGCCTGATACAATACCTCTCCTCCAGATAAAGTCATCCCTCCTCCACTATTAACATAAAAAGGCATGTCCCTCTCTACCTCGTCCATCACCTCTGCCACGCTCAATCTCTCCCCCACTCTCGAAAGCGCCCCATAAGGACATACCTCCGCGCACTTCATGCACAAAGTACACTTGTCATAATTTATCCGCTGGTCCGACTCCAGATCTATGGCCCCGGGTACCGGACATACTGCGGCACACGCCCCACAATGAGTGCATTTCGTCAAATGAAAATATATTTCCGGCTCAGGGTTCCATGTTTCAGGATTATGGCACCACGGACAGCGCAACAAACATCCTTTTAAAAACACTGTAGTCCTGATGCCCGGTCCATCGTTCACCGAATACCGCTGCATTTGAGTTATCATTCCTGTAACCGCTTTCAAATCCTGCTTCTCTTCTGTCAACACAATATTAACCCCCTTTTTTATTTTGCCCTGAAGTCCCTCATACTGTATTACATACTATAATATAACATGCTTTTTGCTTACGCAACACGTAACCAATTTAACGCTCTTTCACCTGTTTGTACTTTTCATACACATAAATATCAAATTGTATTATCATTCTATATTACAGTTAAAAGGAGCATCTATCGTGCATGATAATCTCATACAGCAAGCTTTGCAATATCTACCCCACCAATTAGCAGAGCTAGTCGCACGTGTCGAGAGGCAGGCAAACTGCCTGGGGCAAAAGGCGTATCTTGTAGGTGGAATTATCAGAGATATGCTTTTGGATTGCCCTAACTGCGACCTCGATATAGTCGTTGAAGGTGATGCCATGCTTCTAGCCCGGGAAATAACTAAAACCACGGAAGCAAAAACGCTGGCAAGCCATTCCCGTTTTGGCACGGCCAAGCTTGGTTACAAAAGTTTCATCATAGATCTCTCCACCGCCCGACGTGAAAGTTACCCCGAACGGGGAGCATTACCGGCGGTAGCACCAGGCACCATCGAAGAAGATCTTGCCCGTCGCGATTTCACCATCAACTCCATGGCTATCTGCCTTTCTCCGTGTCATTATGGAGAATTACTTGATCCTTTTGACGGCAAAGAAGACCTGGAGCAAAAATTAATTCGCATTTTGCATCCCCAGAGCTTTCAAGATGATGCCACCAGGATACTGCGGGCCATTCGTTATGAACAGCGCCTAGATTTCAGGTTAGAAAAAGAAACATCCAGATTGCTTAAGCAAGATATCCCCATGCTGGACACCATAAGTGGAGATCGCCTAAGACATGAACTGGAATTGATATTCAGGGAAAAATATCCGGAAAAAATCCTGAACAGGCTGGATAAGTTGAATATCCTGCAATATTTAAGCCCTCACCTTAAAGCCGGCAGGAGGTTGGCCAGCAATTTCAACAAAGCACGTTTACTGGTCAGTGCCAGCCAGCTTCCTTCCCTTTACCTGTGCCTTTTTATCTACCCCCTGGAAGAAGAAGGCGTAAAGCAATTCACCCACCGTTTTAAAATACCAGCAAAGCAAACACGCCTGCTGATAGATACGGTTCGAATTAAAAAGCAGATGGCCTTGTTGAGCAATCCCTGCATAAAAAATAGCGAGGTTTACTTCCTGCTTTGTAACTACACTCTCCTGTCCATTCAAGCAAACAGCATAGCTTCAACTTCCGAAGGAGCACGCGGGGCTCTCGAATTATACCTGCGTAAATTGCGGCACATCAAACCTGTTCTCACTGGGGAAACATTGCAAAAACTGGGGATCCCTATTGGGCCAGAAATAGGCAAAACATTACAATTTTTACTCAAAGAAAAACTAGACGACAAGGCAAAAACCAGGAAACAAGAAGAACAACTGGTATTATCAACCGCTAAACCATATCGGAAAGAGGGCAACGACTTGCATCCCCCCGTAGCATAACAACAAGTACTTGGGCAATTTTCCCGCCCAGCAAAAGAACAAAAACTTCCTCAAGGGCATTTTCAGTGCCCCGGCAACCAGCCCCGCTACGTCAAAAGGCAAAACTGGTTGTAAAGCCATAAAGAACACTGCCTTTGAGCCATGTCGCTGCACCCATCCTGCAATCTTTCCATAATTCTCCATATGTTCATCACTTATTATTTTTTTCCCGACATAGCCGGCATAATAGCCAGTGATTTCACCCACACTTCCTGCTACGCTGGCCACAAGAGCCACCAGCAAAGGATCCTGGCGCGACGTTGCAGCCACCAGAAAAACTGCAGCAAATGGCAGCGGAATTATAACAGCGGCATTGCTCAAGAAAACAATGCCAAAAATTACCAGATAAGCAGCCAGGGCAAACTCCTGCGACAGTGCACCGAAACGAGCTTCCAGGTAGCCCATCAAAAAATAAAGGCCAGCGCTCAGACCAATAACGACCAATCCAAAAATTGCGACCTTGAGCCACTTCTTGCGTTTTCCGCCCCATTTAGTAACCATCGTTTTGTCTATAAGAAGAGACCACACAACTTCTCAAATTGCTTTCCTGGAGCCGCCTGCAAATATTATCAGCCTGTTCTTTATGACAAACTAAAGAGAAGAGAGCCGGCCCGGAACCCACCAACTGGACGTTAGTCGCTCCGGCCTTTTTGAATTCTGCGGCATATTCGGCAAGGACAGGAAAAACCTTCATCGCCACTTTTTCAAAAACATTGAACATGAGATTTTGATCGGGAACTCCGCCATGAACCAGACAGGATAAAGCTCTTTGAACAAACTCCCCCTGAGTAAAATAAGCAGCATCTAATTTGCCATACATTCGTTCTGTTTTGGCCAGCATTACAGCCAGCGCAGGAAAAAGCAAGACGAACCATGACGGCGACAAGCCAGGTAAAACTTGCACTTTTTCCCCTCTTCCTTCTACTAAAGCTGTTCCTCTATAAATAAAAAAAGGGACATCCGCTCCCAGCCTACCTGCCAACTCTGCCAAATCAGGAAGAGACACCTCCAATTTCCAAATTCTGTTAAGAACAAGCAGGGTAGCAGCAGCATCGCTGCTCCCCCCACCCAAACCCATTCCCCAGGGAATGCGTTTGTGAAGTTTGATATTGACCCCACAAGAAATCCCTGCAAGCTTTTTGAGCAACAAGGCGGCCTTCACTACCAGGTTGTCCTGTTGTATGACAGGTTCGTTGCATTCAAAAGAAATACCCACGCCTTCTTCAAAATCGATAACATCACAAAGATCTATCGCGTGCATGATGCTCTGTATTCTGTGATATCCAGTGTCAAATTTATCCACCACTTCCAGAACAAGATTCACTTTAGCAGGCGCTTCCACGGTTAGCATGACATTTGCTCCCTGAAACAAACAAATTTCTCATAAATAAAGCCCCACTCTTCAATGGTAAGAGTTTCCGCCCTCCGTTTAGCGTCTATTTCCATTTGTGACAACAACGTAGCCACTTGTGCGGAGGGCAAAGCAAGAGCGTGGGCCAGGGAGTTCTGTAATTGCTTGCGGGGCGCGTGAAATCCACAACTGACTATGTCCAGAAAACCAGCAATGTCAGCAGTCTTAACAAGGGGCTTCTGATAAACATCTAAACGCAGGATAAGCGACTCCACCTTAGGCACAGGGCGAAAACTGCAAGCCGGCACGGAAGCCACAATAGTAGGCCTGCTGAAAAGCTGTACGCTCACGGCAAGTAGCCTCATCTTCCCTGGCCGGGCGGCAATAGCTTCCCCTACTTCTTTTTGCACCATAATTACCATTAAGGATGGTTTCGCCGCAGCCTGCAAAAAATGACGCAAAATGGGTGATGTAATATAGTAAGGAAGATTAGCTACCACTTTATATTTGGACATCGGATTATCTTCTCCGCACAAATCACCAATAAGCGAAGCAGGAGAAAGATTGAGGATATCCCCCTGTATAACTTTCACGTTGGAGCAAGACGCAAGCTTCCTTTTTAGTATCCCGACCAGACGGTGATCCAATTCTACTGCAACAACGCTACCCGCCACCGAAGCTAATTTCCTGGTCAGCACACCCAGCCCCGGCCCCACCTCCACCACAACATCTTCCTTATCAAGGGCTGCCGCAGAAAGAACCTGCTCTAACACGTTTTCGTCCACCAAAAAATGCTGACCTAAACTCTTTTTGGCCCTGAACTCAGCTTCCTCGGAGCAACGCCTGTCATGGCACTCCATTTCGCACCCCATAAAAATTATACTTCATAAATAAAAGGCGAAAAGGGCCGTGCACCTGTTCTCGTCTCCTCCTTTGCAGAACCCTTCTGGCAGCCAACTCCAACCAGGTTCCCCTAAAACACCCAGAGGAAACTACTTACCGCTGCTTTCTTCCGAACCTGACGGGTTTCGTAGCTATCTGCCGCATAGGGCCCAGCTATCAACGTCACTTAACAAAAGCGCTTTTACAAAGCTAGAGCCTCAAACAGGAGTTCAGTCCCGCTATAGCGGATTTCGGGTACAGGACACCGCTAACTTCCCACCTAGCACGACCCTGCTAAATATTACCAATATGAAAACATTACGGCAATATCATAAATTGATCATGACGTTTTGGAAGAACACAATCCAGAGGAAACCGCTTTGCAGACAATATCATCTTCGCCCGACAAAATACCGGACACAGGACCCCTGCGTTTACAATCTCAATAATATTTGACAGGGCACAACGTTTTATTCTACCATTGGTCTTAATGAGGAACGGATTTACCAGTGGGTTATGACTGCAATCATAATTCCACTCTAGGCGAGATAGCTACAGGCTTTTTGTGTGACTTGCCTTCAGGAGATAGGGTAAAGGCACAGGCAGAGATCTACAGGTTCATCCGATGGATTGGTTTAGATAGAAGAGCCTGTGACGTTGACAAGTCTGACGTAATCGGGTATTCCAGACAGGATTTTCCCTCGGGTGTGCTCTGGACTAAGGCCTTTCTTTCTTATATTTACGACAAAAAGCTGGTCAAGTCAAAATTATCCAGTTTTATCAGAAGCAAGAAGTCACCTGTCGCCAAAACGACCACCTCCCTTAAGCAAGAACGTTCGGTAACATTGACAACTGAAGGATACATGGAATTTGAGAAAGAGTTGGCACACCTCAAGGGCCAGCGTCCCATAATAAATGAAGAAATACGCAACGCTGCCGCCGACAAAGATTTTCGTGAAAATGCCCCTCTGGACGCAGCACGGGAAGAACAATCCCATTTGGAGGGAAAGATTCAGGAACTGGAATCGCTATTGCGACAAGCGAAAATCATGGAAGAGAAGCAAACTAACTCTTGTGTTCAAATCGGAGATGTCGTACTGCTTCATGTCCTGTCTTGCGACAAAGAATTTCGTTACGTTATGGTGGATACCAGGGAAGCAAATCCTCGTAAAGGAATGCTTTCCACTACTTCCCCTTTGGGCATTGCCGTCATGGGAAAAAGGAAAGGGGAAATCATCAATGTCTGCGCCCCGGGCGGTAGCTATCCTTGCCGCCTCGAAGACATTCAGCACTGTTAAGGTTTCATTACTTGATATTTTTTAAAATGTCTAAAGAGAAAGCTACTTATCCCTGGTCTGGAATGCAATTGCCTGAGGATTGTGCTACAATCCCCAGCATTATTGAATAGAGGAAACTATGTTACAGAAAGATAGGAAGGAAAATATTATAACTCAGTTCAGACGTGGAGAGAGCGACACAGGTTCCGTTGAAGTCCAGGTTGCAATACTTTCCGAGAGGATAACCCGGCTAACAGAACATTTGAAGGAACATAGTCATGATCATCATACTCGCCGTGCACTGCTTATGATAATAGGGAGACGTCGACGCTTTCTGGCCTATCTTAAAAAGACAGATGCCGAACGTTATCTTTCTTTAATTTCCCGATTAGGTCTGAAAAGGTAATCTGATGAACAAGAACGTCATGTCTCAACCTTTTACGTGCTCAGTAAGCCATCGAACTCTTACCATTGAAACGGGTAAATTCGCTCTGTTAGCCAATGGGGCAGTTACCGTCCGCTACGGAGACACGATGGTGCTGGTTACGGTCTGTGTCAGCAAGGAGCCTTTGGGGAAAGTTGATTTTCTGCCACTGACTGTGAATTATGAGGAAAGACTGTACGCCGCCGGCAAGATTCCTGGCAGCTTTATCAGGAGAGAGGGGCGCCCCAGCGAAGAAGCAGTTCTCAACAGCAGGTTCATTGATAGGGCACTGCGCCCCCTTATTCCAAAGGAATTCACCCATGAAGTGCAGATCACGATCACCACACTCTCTGCCGATAAAGAAAACGATCCCGGTATTTGTGCCCTGATTGGAGCTTCGGCAGCATTAGGTATCTCCAAAATCCCTTTTTCGGGACCAGTTTCTGCAGTGCAGGTTGCCTATATAGACAACGACCTGTCGCTGAACCCTACTCTTGCTCAAGCAGAAAATAGTTTGCTTAGCCTGGTTGTGGCCAGCACCGAGAATGCAGTAGTCATGGTAGAAGGAGCGGCCAAAGAAGCTCCAGAACACCAGATTATGGAAGCAATCAAATTTGCCCACAATGCCAATCAGGAAATCATCGGACTACAAAAAGAATTAGCAGGGATTTACGGCACCTCTAAAATGATTGTGGAGCCAAGGGTATTTCCTGTCGAATTATCAAGTTGCATTGCTGCCGCGTTCGAGGATAAACTCGATCAATTTCTGGGACAGAAAGAAAAACAACAACGGGAACAAGCTTTAAGTGAGCTTAAAGCAAATGTTAAGCAAGAATTGTCAGATTCTTTTCCCGAAGAAGACATACGTGCCGCCTTTGATGCCCAGCTTAAATCAGGGATAAGAAGCAAAATATTACGAGATCGCCATCATCTGGACGGACGTCAGCCACATGAAGTGCGCCCTCTTGCCTGTGAAGTTGGTATCCTGCCTCGCACCCATGGTTCGGGCATGTTTACGCGAGGCAAAACACAGGTATTAACAATAACAACACTGGGGTCCTTGAACAAAGAACAATTACTGGATGGATTGGGCTTGGAAGAAACCAAGCGGTTCATGCATCATTACAATTTCCCCCGTTTCTCTGTAGGGGAAGTAGGAAGAGTGGGTTCTCCAGGCAGAAGAGAAATCGGGCATGGTGCTCTGGTTGAACGAGCCATCGCTCCAATATTACCTCCAGCGGAGGATTTCCCTTATGCCATCCGCCTGGTATCCGAGGTGCTTAGCTCCAACGGCAGCTCATCTATGGCCAGTACCTGCGGTTCAACGCTTTCCTTGATGGATGCAGGTGTACCCATCAAGGCTCCTGTTGCCGGCATCGCCATGGGATTGATCACCGATGCGGATAATAATTATGTCATTCTTACTGATATTGAAGGCATGGAAGACGCCTGTGGCGACATGGATTTCAAAGTCGCTGGCACTGCTCAGGGAATCACTGCCCTGCAGCTCGACATTAAACTCAAAGGTATAAATTACGATATATTGGAAGAAGCGCTGGAAAGGGCACGCCTGACACGTCTGGAAATATTGGACAAAATGCGGCAGACCATAAGTGCCAGTCGGCCCGAGCTTAATCAGTATGCCCCCAGAATGCATGAAATAACTATCAGCCAGGACAAAATCGGTGCCGTAATCGGTCCTGGCGGAAAAACCATCAGGTCTATCATAGACGAAACCAAGACAACTATAGATATAAAAGACGACGGAACTATAATCATTGGCTCGAATGATGAGGCGGCTTCCCAAAAAGCTATTGAGATAATAGAAAGCATCACCAAAGAAGCAAAGATTGGGGACGTTTACACAGGAAAAGTGACGCGCGTATTCAATTTTGGCGCCATGGTGGAAATTCTCCGGGGAAAAGAGGGCCTGGTCCATATCAGCGAGCTTGCCAACTATCATGTCGATAAAGTTGAAGATATCGCTGAAGTGGGGAAGGAGCTAACAGTCAAGGTAATTGAAATTGATCATACGGGAAGGATAAATCTATCGTGTAAGGCAGTAAACAAAGAAAATCATCAAACTGGCCGCGACAGCCAGGCAAAAGCCTCTCCGCCTTCTAATCGCCGTGACCAGAGACCTCAACGCCCGTACAAGGCAAGGTAATTCAATACCACTAAGTCCCCGTACGAAAACAAACACAAAAAACAACACTAAAAATTCAAATCAATTTCGCCTTTTAAGAATTCAAGGAGGAGAGTATGGGAGTTCTACGGGTGGTTATAAATGGTGTCCTGGGGAAAATGGGCCAGGAAATAGTGAAAGCAATAGCCATTGACCCTGCCCTGGAACTTGCAGGAGCCACAGAGAAAAAGGTAACACAAAAATATCTTTTGACCGAAGCGGGGGGGATGATACCTTTTTCTGCAAATCTAGGATCTCTTCTTAACGAGTGTCATCCTGACGTGTTGATAGATTTCACCAATGCGGAAGCCGCGATGACTGCTGCGCGCATAGCGGCAGAGGCAAAAGTCAACCTGGTTATAGGAACCACAGGATTATCTGAAGAAAACCTGAACGAGCTGGAGCGCTTGTGCCAGGATAACAATATCGGAGCCATAGCAGCGCCAAATTTCTGTGTGGGGGCAGTGCTTTCGATACATCTTGCGAAAATAGCTGCCAGGTTCTTTGACCACACTGAGATCATAGAAACGCATCATACAGAAAAAATTGATGCCCCGTCCGGCACTGCTCTGGAAACAGCTAGAGCGATCTTGCAGGCCAGGGGCAAAGCTTTTGCTTATCCTCAGACAGAGAGGGAACTTCTCAGCGGGGTTAGAGGAGGACAGATAGATGGCGTGGCTATTCATAGTCTGCGTTTGCCCGGGTTTGTTGCCAAACAGGAAATTATCTTCGGTGGGGTCGGGCAAACCTTCAGCATAAGCCACAATGTCATAAGCAGGGAGTGCTACATGCCAGGTATTATACTGGCAACGAAAGAGGTAATTGGTCTCAAAGGGTTAATTTACGGACTGGATGCCTTACTTAAATTATGAACAGGAGTTTTTCCTTTTTGCAAAGATTGTAACATGAGAAAAGAAATTAACAATTTTAATGTGGCCATAGTAGGCGCCACCGGCCTTGTTGGTCAGGAATTTATCAAAATACTTGAACAACGGCAGTTTCCGGTTGCTTCAATACGTCTGCTGGCATCAGAGCGATCGTCGGGAACAAATCTTTTTTTTAAACACCGGCAAATCGCCGTAGAAGAAGCCACGCCTGAGCTATTTCGACATATCGATATAGCTCTTTTCTCAGCCGGAGCAGATACCAGCAAACGCCTTTCTCCCCTGGCCGCAGAGAACGGGGCCGTGGTTATTGACAACAGTTCTGCATTCAGAATGGAGCCTGCAGTGCCATTGGTCGTCCCTGAGGTAAACCCGGAGGATATAGCAAACCACAAAGGAATCATCGCTAACCCCAATTGCTCCACGATACAGATGGTTGTTGCACTATACCCGTTACATAAAGTCAACCCCATCAAACGGATTATAGTAAGTACATATCAGGCAGTATCTGGTAGTGGATCCGCCGCTTTGAAAGAGTTGACTTCCGAAGTAAAACTGGTGATGGAAGGTCGTCGCATTTGCCCTCACGTTTATCCTCATCAAATAGCCTTCAACGTCCTGCCAGAAATAGATGTTTTTCTTGATAACGGATATACCAGGGAAGAGCAGAAAATGGCAAACGAAACACGAAAGATTATGCATGCTCCAGAAATACTTGTTTCTGCGACTTGTGCCCGCGTCCCGGTATACTTTGGGCATAGCGAAGCTGTAAATGTAGAATTTGCTTCTCCCATCACGCCTGAAGAAGCAAGGGACATTCTGTCTAAAGCTCCGGGCATCAAGGTTCTTGATGATCCCAGCGTTAGCCTTTATCCTCAACCATGGGCAACAGCCGGGTCTGATCATGTATATGTAGGTCGTATCCGAGAGGACGCTTCGTCATCCAACGGCCTGGCTATGTGGATAGTAGCAGATAATTTGCGCAAAGGGGCAGCGCTCAATGCTATTCAAATTGCCGAAAAAGGTATCTACCTGGGTTATCTGAAACCCAGAGAAAATAGGCAGGTGCACGATTATGAATAAGCCTGGCCGGCTGATAACAGCCATGGTTACCCCCTTTAATAGCGAAGACGAGATTGATTATCAGCAAGCCAAGAAACTAGCTCTGGCTTTGCTTAGCTCCGGTAGCGACGGGCTGGTAATTTCCGGCACCACGGGAGAATCACCCACTCTCACTATCGAAGAAAAACTGCGTCTTTTTTCCGAGATTAAATCGGCAACAGCAGGACGTGGTTCCGTGATTGCCGGCACAGGCAATTACAGTACCGAAGAGAGCAAATGGCTCACCAAGGAGGCAGAAAAACTTGGAGTTGACGCCTGCCTCCTGATAGTCCCCTATTACAACCGCCCAACTCAACAAGGGTTATTGGAACATTTCAAGGCCGTAGCCGGAGCCACTTCTCTCCCGTGTATCATTTACAACGTGCCTTCACGTACAGTCACTAATATTGATGCTGCCACTACGATTAAGTTAAGTCGAGTTGGCAATATCATAGGAATAAAAGAGGCCAGCGGCAATTTGAACCAGATAGCCGATATCGTAGAGGGAACAGCGGACGATTTCCTGGTTTACAGCGGCAACGACAGCGATACCTTAGCTATCCTGACTCTTGGCGGTTATGGAGCGATCAGCGTAGCGTCACATCTTGTAGGAAAACAAATAAAAGAAATGATGCGTTTGTTTCTCCAGGGAGCAAGTCAAGAGGCAACAGAACTACACCAACACCTATTACCTCTGATAAATGCCCTGTTCATCGTCTCTAATCCCATACCACTGAAATATACTTTAACCCTTCTGGGCTTCCCCGTCGGCAAACCCCGCCTACCCCTGACCGACCTTGATAAAAAATCAACCAGGCTCGTCCAGGAAGTCTTGCAAAAATACACTATAGATTTACCGATCGTTGTTCAAAAAGAATAGCCTCCCTTTCGGGTTCAATTGAAACGAAGGCGGCTATTTGGCACTAATTTAAGGCAGTTTCGTGCAGAATAGAACATGGCCTGGCTTCAATCATCTGTTCGCGCCTTGGCCCCACGGAAACCAGGCTAATAGGGCAGGAAAGAAGCTCCTCAAGCCTTGCGACATAATTGCGAGCCTGCGGAGGCAAACAGGCAAATTCTCGAATATCACCGGTTGAGCTTTGCCAGCCAGGTAATTCCTCATAAACAGGCTGACACTGTTCCAGCATACTCGAATCACCAGGAAAGCTCTGAATATACTCACCTTTAAATCGGTAAGCAGTACATATCTTGAGCGATGGAAATTTGTCAAAAACCGAAATATGAGTCAAAGCTATATCATCGAAACCGTTTATCTCTACGCTGAAGCGGCCCGCTACGGCATCAAACCAGCCACAACGTCGTGGCCTCCCCGTAGTAGTACCGTATTCATTCCCCCTCTTCCTTATGAGGTCTCCCGTAGAATCCTTCAACTCTGTCGGCATTGGCCCGCTACCGACACGCGTAACATAAACTTTGAATACTCCCAGAACATGCTCTATCTCTCTGGGGCTTATTCCAGTTCCTGAAGATATCCCTCCTGCCAGCGGAGAGGACGAAGTCACATATGGATAAGTGCCGAAATCAGGATCAAGCAATGCCCCTTGCGCCCCTTCTAACAAAACTAATCCACCCTGAGTTAGTTCGTGACGGATTAGAGAAATGGTCTCTCGAATAAAGGGGGACAGTTGGTCTCCATAACTGCAATACTTTCTGTATATTTCCTCGTAAGAGACAGGCGGAACTCCATATACTCTTGTCAGAATAGCGTTCTTGAGGTCGAGTATCGCCTGCAACTGGCCACAAAAATCAGCCTTCTTGCGCAAATCTCCCATCCGTATCCCCATTCGAGCGGCCTTATCAGCAAAAGCAGGGCCATTTCCTCTACCTGTCGTACCGATAGAACCCTTACCTCGCCTTTCCTCCTCCAACTTATCCATGAGTATATGATAGGGCATAACCAGATGCGCACGGTCGCTGACGACAAGACGGCTAACATCCACTCCACAACCTTCAAGCTCCTCTATCTCCTGCAGGAGCTTCTCTGGATTAACAACGACTCCATTACCAATTATACAGGTCGTCTGGGGATAACAAATGCCTGAAGGAACAAGATGTAGTCTGAATTCACCCTGCGAATTGATAACCGTATGCCCGGCATTATCGCCTCCCGAAAAACGGGCCACTATTTTTGCCCGTTCAGCCAAAAGGTCAACTATCCTTCCCTTCCCCTCATCCCCCCACTGGGCTCCTATGACAGCTATAACTGACATTTAATTACTTTCATCACCCGTTTGTTTTTGTACGTAAAACAACCGCTGGAGCACGGTAACATAAATAAAAACTACGAGAATCCATAAAGCGATATGCACCTGCCCCGATAACAAACCCACTGCCAGCACTATAACCCTTTCCGCTCTGGTAAACAAGCCAACTTTACACTTCATGTCTAACCCTTCTGCCCTGGCTCTGATGTAACTGATAAGGAACGAGCCAATTAACACGGCGCTAGCAAGAACGATAGTTGCCTCCGATCCTCTGGCACTCGCCCAAAACAAGAGACCACAAAATATGGCCGCCTCCGAAGCCCGATCGACGGTGGAATCAAGCAAGGCGCCAAACTTCGTGGCCCTCCCTGCAGTGCGAGCCAGCGCCCCGTCAAGGAGATCAAACAATCCGGAAACCAGTATTAGCCCCCCTCCAAGAAGAAAATGACCAACGGCAACAGAATAAGCAGCCCCCAAATTTATTGCCAATCCCATCAGCGTCAGCGCATTCGGGCTTATCTTGCCCCTGCTCAACACTTTAACAAAAGGCTTGGTAATGAAAAATGCCGCGCTATCTCTGATTCGTATTAAGTTCACCGGTTTGCTGCCAATCAACTTCAAGCCATACCTTTCCTAAGCGGTCTTCCCCTAAGCGCTCTTCCACCCGTTAAAAAAACCGCCCGAAACCAAAAACCTTTCCGACCTCGGGCCTGCGAAAAAGATAAATTCCTGCCTGGTACGCGACACGACGCTACACATCATTGAGCATAATGATGAAATTAAAACGGGCTCTCCAGCCACCTTTATCTTTCTGCTTCAACTAGCTGGGGCTCAGGTAAAACTACGGGCTCCTCTTGCTCCCGACCCAGAATAAACGCTTCCGTTTTAGAATGTGCTTCATCATCGGAATATTGAATCGGCGGTGATTTCATGAAATACGACGAAGGAGCCACGATAGTGCCACTCAACCCCCGATCTAAAGCTAATTTGCAACACCGCACGGCATCTATTACCACCCCGGCCGAATTAGGACTATCCCATACTTCAAGTTTAAGCTCCATATTCAAAGGGACATCACCAAAAGTACGGCCTTCCATGCGAATATGACAGAACTTACGATCAGCCAGCCACGGCACATAGTCACTGGGGCCAACGTGAATGTTCTCAGCTCCCATATCATAATCTAACTGAGAGGTAACAGCATTGGTTTTAGAAATCTTCTTGGACTCCAGCCTCTCTCTTTCCAGCATATTATAAAAATCGGTATTGCCGCCAAAATTCAATTGATAAGTGCGCTCTAGTTTAACGCCCCGGTCGCGGAACAATCGCGTCAGTACCCGGTGTGTGATAGTGGCGCCAACTTGAGATTTAATATCATCACCAATGATCGGAAGCCCCTGTTGAGCAAAGCGTTCCTGCCAGTAGCGCTCCCTGGCAGTAAAAACCGGTATGCAGTTGACAAACCCACACCCTGCAGCCAACACCTGCTCCACATACCATTTAGTCGCTTCTTCACTTCCCACAGGCAGATAATTGATCACCACATCAACTTCTTTTTCCCTGAGAATTCGCACGATATCGGCGGTTGAACCCGGCGCCTTGGTAATGATACGCGAAAGATATTTACCCAGGCCGTCATGCGTCATACCCCTCTCTACCATAACGTCGGCGAAGGGCACTTCGCAAAATTTGAAAGTATTATTGGGGGAAACAAATATGGCTTCTGCTAGGTCTTTACCTACCTTATTACGATCAATATCAAAAGCAGCCACAAACTTGATATCAGACACATGATACCCACCCAGATTAACATGCATCAAGCCAGGAACGAAGCCATCCTCCGCCACATCTTTATAATAATGAACACCCTGGACTAACGAAGAGGCGCAATTGCCCACGCCTATAATGGCAACATTTATCGAACCCATAATATATTCGTCTCTCCCCCCTTTTGTTGCATCAAAACAGAAACAGCATATGTATGAACCAAAACCCTACTGAACTTTCGCTTCCCTGACAATCAAGACAGGCTTGCAGGAAACGGTTACGACCTTTCGCGACACTTCTCCCAGCAACCAGCGCGAAAAACCTTTTCTGCCATGAGTAGGCATAGCGATCATATCAATGTCCTCGTTCTCGGCGTAATCCAGAATAACAGAGGCAGGGTCTCCAGAAAGAACCTCAGGCCTGACATCAATCCCCTTATCAGATAATTCGCGCGCAACTCCGCCAAGATACTCCCTTCCCCGTTTCAGGGCTTCCGCCTCCATAGCTTTCACCATATTCCCATCCATAGCCTCCAGGGCCATCGGAGCCAGGGGAGAAACCACTTGAAGCAGAGTAACCGAGGCCTGCATCTTCCGCGCCAGTTCCTCCACATAAGGCAAGGCAGTTTTACCCTCATCTTCTCCGTCCAACGGAGCCAGGATCTTCTTAATCCTGAGCTTCCCTTTCTGTTGATACGGAGGCACAAACAAGGCCGGGATAACTACAACTCCCATCATCCGGGCAGCAATGCCCCCTACCAACCAACGCCTGGCGCCCGAACGCCCGTAGGTCGTCATAGCGACCAGATCAACATCGTTTTGCTCTATATACTTGAGAAGTTCGTCTGCCGGGGATCCCTGCAACAAAATAGCCTTTGTGGCAATTCCCTTATCCCGCAAAGATGCGGTCTTCTTCTCCAGATAGGCAAGATAAGGCCGTGACAATTCGTTATCAATTCCAATCCCGACGCCAGCGACCTCTACCTGACAGCCAAAAGTTCTAGCACACTCGATAGCATACGGCAACGCAGCCTCTGCCGCCTCCGACCCATCCAAGGGAACCAGTATCTTGCTAAACATCTCGCTCACCTCCTAATTAACGTAGAAAACCGAAACATATCAACCCAATACTCCCCATAGACAGTATACAACACTGATATCGCCATTGCCAGTGCTCCGCACCAAAATTCTATTTCTCACAAGTCGGCAAACAACATCGCTACGGGTAAAAGGGATGAATTCGCTCTCTCTTGGATATCCTTTATTTAGACCCATCCTTCACTATTTTTATTCTTCCGCGTCACTAGCCCGCTTTATGACTTCGAGCAACCTCATGCCCCGTTCAATAGAATCGTCGCAATGAAAACTGAGTTCGGGAACAAATCTCATCTTCATGCGTGAACCTAACCCACGACGCAAAAAAGCTGTGGCAGCTTCAAAACCCCTTATGGTTTCCGTTTTAATCTGTTCATCGCCCAGAACACTGACAAACACTTTGGCATATCTTAAATCCGAAGAAACCGATACCTCTGTTATAGAGACAAGATTGGCTAATCTGGGATCGTTAATCTCTTTTCCCAGCATACTACTAATCTCTCGCTGAATAAGCTTGCCTACTTGCTCTCTCCGCCTGCTCATCTCCAACTCCCTGGATTATTCCAAAAAGAAGGAATACAAACCGAAAACAGATCCAACTCTGGCAATACAGTCATTCTGACTGCTCTTGGTGATAAGCTTCTATCACGTCGCCAGGGGAAAATTCCGTGAATTTTTCCAGCCCCACACCACACTCATAACCGTCAGCTACTTCGGCAACATCCTCTTTAAAACGTTTCAAGCTAGAAATGCGAGATTCATATACGACACGATCACCACGCAACACCCTGGCCGAGGACCCCCGCCGCATCTGCCCCTCTTTGACATAAACCCCCGCAATACTCTTTTTGGAAGTACGAAAGATTTCTCGCACCTCAGCTCGCCCAGTAACCACTTCCATATAGGTTGGCTCAAGCATCCCCTTCAGCACCTTCTCAATTTCCTCTACCAAAGTATAGATTACCTCATAACAACGAATGTTGACTTTCTCTTTCTGCGCCAGTTGCCGGACGCTGGAGGCAGGATAACTGTTAAATCCAATAATCACCCCTTCTGAAGCCGAAGCCAAAAACACATCACTTTCTGTAATATTGCCGGCAGCAGCCTGAATAACTTTCACTGCCACTTCTTCTGTTCCCAATCTTTCCAGAGACCCTTTTATAGGCTCAATGCTGCCTTGAACGTCAGTCCTCAGCACAACATTAAAACTCCTAAGTTCTCCTCTGCCAATCTGACTGGAAATATCCCACAGATTCATAGGAACACGATGAACAATATCCTCTTGATGGTCAATTATACTTCGCGCTTCTCGTTCATCAACCACTACTACAAAGCTATCTCCTGCCACAGGCACACTGTTTAGCCCCAGAATTTCTACCGGCTCTGCAGGACCAGCTTGTTTAACGACTTCTCCCTTATCATCAAACATAGCTTTGATCCTGCCGTAGGCGCTACCTGCAGCCACAGTAGCACCCGGTTTAAGGACGCCTCTTTGAATCAACACCGTGGCCAGAGTACCCTTGTTCTTATCCAGCTTGGCTTCAATAATTACTCCTTCAGCAGGACAATCAACCTCGGCCTTCAATTCCAGGATATCGGCAACAACTATAATATTCTCCAGCAAATCCTGAATTCCCTGTTTTTGCTTAGCTGATATGGGAACGTAAATAGTATCCCCTCCCCATTCCTCAACCACTAATTCTAAATTAGCCAGTTGCTGTTTCACGCGTTCAACATCAGCACCAGGCTTATCCATTTTATTGATAGCAACGATTATAGGCACCCCTGCAGCTCTAGCATGGTTTATAGCTTCCTCCGTTTGCGGCATAATACCCTCATCGGCAGCTATCACCAGCACAACAATGTCCGTTATCTGGGCGCCACGCGACCGCATAGCAGTAAACGCCTCATGTCCAGGAGTGTCCAAAAAGGTGATACTCTGCTCTCCCACGACCACTTTATAAGCACCGATATGCTGAGTAATATCACCCGCTTCCGTAGCAGTCACGTTGCTCTGTCTAATAACATCAAGTAGACTAGTTTTGCCATGATCAACATGGCCCATAACAGTAACCACGGGGGAACGGGGCAAGCATTCTCCTCCTCCCGGTCTCCCACGAGAAGATATCGCGCCGGTTCTCGTATACCCCCTGGCTTTGCAACCAACTCCGTCAGCTATTGCGACTGCGTCATCAAAGGCAAGAACCATATTGATATCAGCCATAATGTTCTTACGCATCAATTGCTTAATTATTCCTGCTGGCTCCATTTCAAGCAGCCTTGCCAGATTTCCTACGCTTATAGAAGCGGGTATCTCTACCTCGAGCACAGCTTGCCTGGGTCGAGCCCGGCCAGCACTTTTTGTTTTCTGCGTAAACTGCCTATTTCCCTGAATACGTTTTCTCATTTTTTTAAAAAGCCTTTGCTATAAAAAAGCAAGCTCTGCCGATTATCGTCGCCGAGCTTCACCCGCGCTGCATGCTCCAGTCGACCTTTCTTCAATGATCTACTCCAACAACTTTCATCCGGGCAGAGATACACCCCCCTTCCCTGCTTCTTTCCCGTTAAGTCTATCTCCACCGTCTCCTTATGGGTATGAACCAGGCGCACCAACTCTCTTTTGTCTTTCACTTGTCGACATCCTATGCACGTGCGCAGACACTCCTTATTGTTCTTCAAGGTCGTCTTCACTATAAATCATCCTCTTCCTGCCACTTTTAGCAGCTTTATCCTTCTCTGGCAATCCTCGTTTATTCTTACTACGCTTCTTCTCTACGTCGGTCTTGGCTGGCAAAACGTCCTCAGCGAAACGCAAGCCCACCCTCTCCCTGTCTCTCTCAGCGGACCTTTCTACAGCCGCAGTAAACTCCTTGATATCAAAAATAGCAACTTCTTCCTTCTCCTCAACCATCTCGTCCACTTTCGTAATCTCCGCAGGAAGTTCCTTCCGGGCTTCCTGCTCCCCCAAAGACATTTCTTCCCCTTCAGATACCTCCATCTCTGCAGGAAGAATAACTTCCTGTTCAATTTGTTCAGCTTCGGCAGCGGAAACGCTTTTGATATTTACCCGCCAGCCTGTGAGCTTTGCTGCCAAACGAGCATTTTGCCCTTCTTTTCCTATAGCTAAAGAAAGCTGCCTGTCCAGAACCACTACATTGGCAATTCGCTCCTCTTCGCTAAGTTCAATGTTTACTACCTGAGCGGGATTAAGCGCATTAGATATAAACTTTGCAGGAGAATCGCTCCATTCAACAACATCTACCCTTTCCCCACTCAAATCTATAACTATACTCTGTATCCTTATTCCTCGTGGACCCACGCAACAACCGATTGGATCAACACCCTCCTGATGGGCAACTACAGCTACTTTGCTCATGCGTCCCGGTTCGCGAGCTATGGCCTTTATTTCCACAACACCACTACGAACTTCAGGTACCTCCATTTCAAAAAGCCGTTTTAATAGCCCGGGGTGTGACCGCGAAACCACCACTTGAGGACCCCTACTGCCCTGTCTCACCGCCAGAAGATAGAACTTAAACCTCTGTCCTACCCGGTAACGCTCCCCCGCTACTTGTTCATCGAGAGGAAAAATTGCCTCTGTTCTGCCTAACCCGACATAGATACCTCTACCAGGCTCAATAAACTGGATGATGCCTGGCTCCACCGATCCCTCCTTGTTAGCAAACTCCTCATAAATTGCATGGCACTCAGCTTCATGCAGGCGTTGCAAAATTACCTGCTTTGCTACCTGTATAGCGATACGACCGGCGTCACCCTGCGTGGCCTCTATTTCCTCCACCACATCGCCAATTTGCGCTCCATCCCGTAGCTGCCGCGCTTCAGACAAAGATATTTCTTGAAGAGGAGCAGTAACGTTTTCAACAACTATCCTCCGCAGAGACACCGTAATCTCACCACTGGTGCAATTAACCCTAACAGCTACATCCTGCTCGGGAGCAAAAAACTCTTTCTTATAAGCCGGCGACAGTGCGGATTCCAGCACTGCTATAATCGTATCCTTAGGTAAATTCCTCTCAGCCGCAAGCTGGGCAACAGCAGCCAAAAAACCTGTTTTCATTTTCCTCCACAATTACACGGACAATATTAATATTTACAACAATAAAAAAAGTGGGCTCGCCCACTTCCGATAAAACCCATTTTTTAATGCTGATCATAACGCAATGGAGGCAAAAAGGCAATAGCCTTGTTCACTTTTGCTACAAACATGGCTTTTAAAAACCGAATTTGCTATCATCGACACATTATTGGCAGGGCACGACGCCACTGTTATTTAGAGCAATGAGAAGAATAGATACTCGCTCCGGCAACGAGATCCGCCCGTTAAATATCGTCTCGGGCTTTCAATCTTTTGCCGAGGGTTCAACGTTAATAGAAATGGGAAAGACAAGAGTGCTCTGTTCTGTAAGCATGGAAGAGAACGTCCCTCACTTTTTAAGAGGTAGTAGTCGGGGCTGGGTAACGGCTGAATATGCTATGCTTCCTCGCTCTACGCTAATTCGCACCCCCAGAAACTCCAATAAGACGGGCAGAAATCAGGAGATTCAACGGCTGATTGGCCGCAGCCTGAGGGCCGTGACAAACCTGGACGCCTTGGGGGAAAGGAGCTTCATCGTGGATTGCGACGTATTACAGGCTGACGGTGGCACCCGCACAGCAGCCGTCACCGGCGGATATATTGCCCTTTACCAAACTTTTCGCAATCTGGTGAAGCGAGGTGTGCTGCCCTTCATACCTCTCGACAAAAAAATAGCCGCTGTTAGCGTTGGAATCGTGGAGGGAGAGGCGCTGCTTGACCTCTGTTATGAAGAGGACTATCGCGCTGAAGTTGATTTCAATGTGGTGATGACCGACAAAAAAGAGTTTGTGGAGATACAGGGTGCCGCAGAGAAAAAACCCTTCTCCAGGGAAAATGTCGAAGAGTTGCTTTCCCTGGCAGAACAAGGAATAAACACCATATTTAAGATACAGCAGGACATCTTGCAATCTTTACAGTGAAAGCAGCCTCTTCGGATTACACACTTTACGCCCCGCGGATGCTGGCTGCGGCAACGTATGTTCTGGCGACTTCCAAAAACCGCTCCATCTGTTCCCTGGAATAAGCTTCTATGCGCATATAGGAAGGATCCAGGGTGGGCCTGTCATTTCTAAACTGCTGGATATAATACCGCTTCGCCCCCTTAATTGAATAACTTATCTCTTCTATGTCATCCAACGTAACAATCCCTGGCACGCATGTCGTCCTGAATTCATAATCAATGGATTTTTCCATAATAATTCTTATGCTGTTCGCTATTCTGTCGACATTCACCTTCCTGCCTGCCGCCAGGTCATATTTCTTAAAAGAGGTCTTTATGTCCATAGCAACATAATCCACAATCCCTCTTTTCAGTATCTCTTCCAGCTTCCCCACTTCATAACCATTGGTATCTATCTTGACGTATAATCCCATCTCCTTGACCTTTTCCAGAAACTCTATGAGCCCTTCGCTATTTGCCAGTGGCTCACCACCGGTTATCTCTACACCGTCAATGAGACGATTTTTCTTTTTTAAGAATTCCAGTGCTTCGCCCTCGCTTATACGCGCGGGAAACGAACGTTCCTCTACGAGCGATTGGTTCTGGCAAAAAGGACACCTGAAATTACACCCGGCTAGAAAAAAAATAGAGGCTATCTTCCCAGGAAAATCAATCAGGGACACTCCCTGAATTCCACATATTCTCATCTCTCGGCAACAAACCGCTAGAAAAGAACTTCCTCGGGGCTATATTCTCGTCTTTCCCGAAACTCTTCCTTCTTGCCTGCGTTCCACTGCTTGACCGGCCTGAAATATCCCACCACGCGCGAGTACACTTCGGCTTCCTGTCCGCACTGTGGACAGATGAAATGCTCACCATCAATGCGGCCGTGTTCCGGACAAATGGAAAAAGTCGGCGTCAGGGTGAAATAAGGGATGTGCAACCTTTCCACCAACCGTCGCACCAGAAGTTTGCAAGCTTCAGGATCATCAATCCTCTCTCCCAGGAAACAATGATACACTGTGCCTCCTGTGTAAATAGGCTGAAGGTCGTCCTGATGCAACAAGGCATCGATAAGATCCCCTGCATATCCCACTGGCAACTGCGTTGAGTTAGTATAGTATGGCTCATTTTCTCCGGCAGTAATTATGTTGGGAAAAGTCGCTTTATCAAGCTTGGCCAAGCGATAACAAGCACCTTCTCCCGGAGTGGCTTCCAGATTATAAAGATTATCCGTCTCTTCTTGAAACTTCGCCAGATTTTCTTTCATGAAAGAAAGCACTCTGGCTGTCAGCCCCTTGCCTGCTTCAGATTCAATCCCCTCTCCCAGAAAATTAAGACAGGCCTCGTTCATCCCTATTAATCCGATAGTAGAAAAATGATTGGCCCAGTAAACACCAAGTCTTTTCTTAACCATAGAAAGATAAAAGCGGGAATAGGGGTAAAGGCCATCATCAATAAATCTCTCCATCGTTTTTCGTTTTATCTCCAAGCTCTCTTTGGCAAGCACCATGAGCGTATTCAGCCTTAAAAAGAATTCCTCTTCGCTGCCAGAAAGGTATCCTATTTTGGGCATATTGATAGTGACGACACCTATACTTCCCGTCAGTGGATCAGAGCCAAAAAGCCCTCCACCCCTTCTTCTAATCTTGGTAGTATCCAGCCTTAACCGGCAACACATGCTTCTAGTATCTTCAGGGTTCATATCAGAATTAACGAAATTGGAAAAGTATGGAATCCCATATTTTGCCGTCATTTCCCAGAGACCATTCAATTCTTTGTTAGACCAGTCAAAATCACGGGTAATGCTATAAGTGGGGATAGGAAAAGTAAAAATGCGCCCCTTAGCATCTCCCTCCATCATGATCTCGCAAAATGCCTTATTAAGCAGATTCATTTCCTGCTGAAAATCAGCATATGTAGCCTCCATAAATTTGCCGCCGATTATCACCGGTTCATCTTTCAGAAGAGAAGACGGCATAAGGTCGAAAGAAAGATTGGTGAAGGGCGTTTGAAAACCTACCCTGGTAGGGATATTCAAGCTAAAAACAAACTCCTGCATCGCCTGCTTTACCTCTTTGTACTCCAATTTATCGTATTTGATAAAAGGAGCGAGTAAAGTATCGAAGCTGGAAAAAGCCTGGGCGCCGGCCGCCTCCCCTTGAAGGGTATAAAAGAAATTCACAACCTGTCCCAATGCGCTCCGTAAATGTTTCGGAGGGGAACTCTCTACCTTTCCACAAACACCCCTGAAACCCTGCAGCAGAAGATCTTTCAGGTCCCAGCCGCAACAATATCCCCCTAATATTCCCAGGTCATGTATATGAAAATCGCCATTAATATGCGCTTGTCGTATCTCCGGCGGGTATATGCTGCCAAGCCAGTAGCGCGAAGCGATGCCGGATGAAATATAATTGTTAAGCCCCTGGAGAGAATAATCCATATTGCTGTTTTCATTCACTCTCCAATCCGCCCTGCTCAAGTAATCATCAACCATCCCCTTAGCGCCATCCAGCAGCTTCCTGGCCTCCCGCAACTTGGCGTGCTGATCCCGATAAAGAATATATGCTTTGGCTGTGCCAGCATATCCCTCTTCGATAAGTATCTTCTCAACCAGATCCTGAACTTCCTCTACCGTAGGAATCCTGCCGTCTCTACAGGTAATCGCCAGAATGGAAAGCACCTGCCCTGACACGTGCTCCGCTTTGCCCCTGTCGCCCTCTCCCCCTGCCTTAAAGGCTTTGAGCACCGCTTCCGTTATTTTATTGGAATCAAAAGCGACAACAGTACCCTCTCTCTTCCTGATTTGCTCAATTACGCACTTTTCCATCACTCTTTCTCCCTTCTGTGTACTGTCGCCACCGACAGGGCAAACAAAAAGCCCGGATTGCTTCCCATAAGCTCCCAACTAACTATTTTCATTATAATCAATTTTATCTCCTCGTACAAACATCCAGCAAAACGCATCGCTCGCAAAGCGGTCCTCGCGCACGACACACTTTTCTGCCATGCTCCACCATGTGCATATGAAACTGGTATATCCGCGATGGAGGAACCTGCTCCTGCAAAAGATCGTGTGCCTCAACCACCGTAGTCTGAAAACCAAGTAACCCCAAACGCCTGGCCACACGAAAAACATGAGTATCTACCGGCAAACACGGCCTGCCCAGAGAAAAAAGGAGTACACAGCTGGCAGTCTTGTGCCCTACGCCAGGAAAGTGCATCAAATACTCTTTGGCGTCCACCATATTCATCAGGGCAAGAAATTCAAGGTTAACTCGCCCCTTTTCCTCCAAAATATCGTTTAGTATGCGTTTTATTCTGCCAGCCTTGACCTGCGATAGGCCTCCTGACTTGATCACGTCGGCAATATTCTCCACCGGGGCAAAAGCCACTGCTTCCCAATCAGCAAAAAAACTTACCAATGAATTAAACGCCCGGTGGGAGTTCACATCGGAGGTATTTTGAGATAGCACAGTTTGTATAAGTACGGAGAGAGGATCTCCTGCCGTATGCCATTTCCTGATGCCATATTCTCCTTCCAGTAATTTGATAATCTCATCAGTGCCCATCTCTCCCTCCGTATAAACAATTACACGTTTTGCTCATCTTATATCTTTATAAATTTTATGCTAGTGTATCTTATAAGACCGTCATGAAAAAACAACTCCTTATCATGGATATGGACCCGGGCATTGATGACGCCCTGGCGCTGTTGTTGGCTTTGAGGTCTCCAGAATTTCAGCTTCTGGGCGTTACCACGACAGCAGGAAACGCCCCTGTAGAGATGACCAGCCTGAACGCTATGCGGGTACTGGAATACCTGAATGCCGGTGACGTTCCTGTGATGCAGGGAGCGCAAAAGCCTTTGAAGCACCGCCTGGTAAACGCACTGCATTACCATGGAACCGACGGCATGGGCGAAAGCGGAGTGCCTTTCCCTCCTTATTTTATAAATAGCCTTCAGCCCTGGGATTTCATTTCTCGTGCCGCCATGAACAACCCGGGTAAAATTACCCTGGTGACAACCGGTCCTCTCACCAATATTGCTCTCACTTTACAGCACCATCCTGAAGTTGCTCGTCTCCTGGCGGGTTTGATTCTGATGGGAGGGGCGTACGGACTCACCCCTTACAGTAAAGGAAACCAAACTCCTTATGCCGAGTTCAATATGTGGCAGGACCCGGAGGCAGCTCACATGGTTTTTGCTTCCGGGATGAACATACACGCCATCGGGCTGGATATATCTTTAGATCCTGCCACTTGCCTCTATAAACAGCAGTTACAGCAACTGCAGCAAAAAAGTGCGCCGGCAGCAGCGCAACTGGCAAGTAAACTGGTAGACTATGCCATAAAGCATCATGGCCGCTGTGAGATGCACGATCCTCTGGCTCTGGCAGCGGCGCTGGAGAATATGGGGATATTTGGTTTCACGCCGAAACAGATAAAAATAACCAGGGGGAATGGGGCAAAACGAGGAGTTACATGCGCCTTGATTCAGAAGAAAACGCCAATCTTACACCCGATTTACATAGCAAATAAGGTAAACGGACCTCGATTTCTAGAACTGTTTCTATCACGTATCACGGGAAGATAAAATGACAAGTTTGGTCGTGTGCGGAGCCATAAACAGAGACACCACCTATTTCGTGGAACACCTGCCGGCACCCGGAGAAGAAGTACGTGCAACAAATGTCACGATAGTGCCCGGAGGCACAGGAGGTAATGCGGCAGACGCCGCCGCGCGTATTCTGGACAGAGGGCAGGTAGCTATGCTAGGCGCAGTAGGAGATGACGAGATTGCCGGGCAGCAGGTAGCAACTTTCCACTCCGAGGGAATTCTTACCGAAGGGATTACCCGCCTGGCAGGAGAAAAATCGGGGCAAGCCTACGTCGTAGTCGATAGGCAGGGACAGAATATCATCGCCAGCTATCCAGGTGCAAACACCAATCTGCATCCCGGGCATCTGGATAAAGCGGAAACTGCATACCTGCTGCAGACATGCCGGGGCATAGTTCTGACCGACCCCCCCCTCCCCGTAGCGAATAAATTGATTGATATGGCAAAAACGAGAAAAATTCCCGTGTTATGGGATCCAGGAATATTAATTTGCCCGGATCAAAATGAGCAAGTGTTTTCGCTGGCAAAAAAAGCAGACATCGTTTTCTTAAATGAAACTGAGGCGAAGGCACTGCTGAAAAGCGAAAATACCGCCGCAATCTTACAGTGGTTGCGGGAAAAAGGGTTTCACAGCCATATAGTGCTCAAACAAGGAGCCCGTGGGGCGATATTGCTTGAACCGACACGAAACGCAATTACCGAAGTCCCCGCTCTTCCTCTCACTGCCCTATCACTTAACATGACCAATTCCGCAGGCTGCGGAGATACTTTTCTGGGGGTTTTTGCCGCTTACTACATAGAAGAACCCGATCTTCAGAAAGCACTCATCATGGCCAGCGTGGCCGCCGGCATTAATGCCACCAAGCCGGAAACCCGCGGCTGCCCTGGTCGAATAGAATTAGAAGCGGTGGAGCGGCGCAGTCGTCAGCTTGGCTTTATGTTTCAGGGACGCCAACAATCCTGATCTCACTCCTCTATTTCCACAACTTTTTCCCGACTGGAAAAACCACTGATAATCCTGACACGACTGCGTGGAACCGCAAAATGCTCTGCCAGTAATTTGACCACAGCGTCATTTGCCCTGCCTTCCCTGGGCGGCTCCTTGACCTTAACCACAAATCTATCACCTTCATGAATAACTTCGGTCATCTTGGAATTGGGATTAACTTTAACTCTCATTTTCACAAAACCGGTTCCCCCTGCATGCCATTGCTGCATACGCCTTTTAACCTGACCGGCATCACCATATTGACCATAGAAGCGTCACCCTGAACATAAACTCTGATATAGTTATCGGTTAAACCTGAATATATCCCGTTATGCAGCCTCGTTTTTCTCTCCCATAAAACAGGCAGCGTGTGCCCCAAAAATTGCCGGTAAAAAGTCTGCCTGGCTTCATCCGCCAGCTTCAACATCCGCTGCCCCCTTTTTTTCTTAACACTATCTTTGCTTTGCCCGTCCATGTCGGCTGCCAAAGTTCCTTTACGGGGCGAGAACGGGAAAACATGGATATCGGCAAGGCCTATTTGCCGGCAAAAATCGTGGCTCTCCTCAAATTCCTCGTCACTTTCTCCGGGAAAACCAACGATAACATCGGTAGTGATGGCCACACCAGGCACTGCCTGCTGAATCCTCTGTGCGGCCGCCCTGTAATCAGCAGGAGAATAACATCTTTTCATCCTGCGTAACACAGTACCGCTGCCACTCTGCAATGCTAAATGAAAATGGCGACAAAGCCGTTTATCCTGCCACAAAGACAGAAGCTCATCGGAAAGCTCCTGCGGTTGCAACGAGGAAAGTCGCAGCCTTTCAATATGCGTGTTTTCAAGAATGCGCTCAAGCAACACCCTGATACCTGCTCCGTCATGATTGTAACGACCAACCGTGGCTCCTGTAAGAACCACTTCCTTGCAACCCTTAGCCTCTTTCGTTTTGATCTTTTCAATTATTTCGGAAACAGGAAGGGAATATTCATGCGGCCTTACGTAGGGCACGATGCAATACGCACAGGAATAACGACAGCCATCCTGAATCTTGATCATAGTGCGCTTTCTGACAACCCCTTCCGAACAAGGTGGTTGAGAAACATCTGCCACACATGAGCCCACAACGGGGCCGAATTTTTGCCCCACGATTTGCGGTAAGCGCAATTTTTCTTCATTACCAAGCACAACATCGGCAAGCGGTACTAGCTCACGAGGAACTCGTTGGGCATAGCACCCCGTAGCGATAATGAACGCCTGCGGATTTCTCCGCCGAACCATCCTCAACCAGTGCCGCGATTTACGATCTGCGACATGAGTAACGGTGCAGGTATTGGCGACGTAAATGTCGGCGACATCACCCGGAGCCACGATCTGATAACCTGCTCCTCTGAGCTTGTCGGCGAGGCTCTCCGTCTCCGATTGGTTAAGCTTACATCCCAGAGTGTAAAAAGCTACTTTTGGTGATTGGTTTTTCACAGAGAGATTATATCACCCTGTTTGAATGGACCGCACAAGGTCAACAATTAACAGACCATGCGTGTTGCCGTTTACGGCTTACTTTCTGCAGTGGTTTAAATATTGGATCTCACAAGACAAGTCTTTGACGTGGCAAGCATACGACTTGCCAGATTATGCCGCCACGAACAGATACACTGCCTCTCTTTTAGGGCCCAAATCTTATAACATCGATTATGACACCCCTGTGGTGTGTTATTGCCGTGAGGTGCTGGTGCTGCTATACCTGAACTCATGTTCCTTCCTTTCAAAAAGGACAATCGTTCACTTTGGGACTTCACTCATATCCAATTGTCAAAGTGCATGTTTCTATTTTCATTGTCCGACAACTAGGCATAAGGTAAAATTTCAATAAATAGCTACTTTATATGTGCTCCCCCGAGTCGAAATGAAGAAGAAAAAAGGCCTCCCTATGTAGAGAGTCCTTCAGTCATTACCATTGGCAGATTAGTCTATTGGCAATTAAGCATGTGCTTTGCCTTATAACGTGATGTGCACTGTCAATCGAAAAGCGGGGGAATTGCTATATCTATCCCGCTAGGCCAAGTAACGGTGTGCTGCCATTCGCCCAATAATAATCACGCAGATGGCACGTCCTTTATCCCTCTTCGACCTCGCTATCTATCCACCTCAGGTAATCTGCATTCCCGCTGACAATGGGCAAGGCGATTATCTCGGGGACCTCATAACCATGAGCCCTTTTGACCATCTCAACAATTTCGGGAAGTAGCGATGCTCTGGTTTTGACAATTAGGAAGCTTTCCTGAGCTGAATCTAGCTTACCCTCCCATCGAAAGAGCGAGTCTACCCTTGGCACGATGTTTACGCAGGCAGCCTTTCTCTGATCAAGGAGCAACTCGGCTATTTTGCGAGCTTCTTCCTCATTGGCAGTGGTAATCAGGACAACCACCTTGCTTGCTTCTTTCATCAATCCCTCCCTATCTCCAGCATCTTATCCACAGTAATCTTTGCCTTAAGGCGTATTCCATCAGGAACTTTAACCTCGGTGGCCATCTCCTGCAAAGACCATAAAACACTCTCCAGCGTGATTAACTTCATTCTGGGACAGACTGCCTGTTCAGAGGCAGGGATGAATTTCTTACCCAAGTTCTCTTTTCTAAGCCGGTGTATTATCCGACATTTCCCATTTCAGTTCACAATGATGGGTAAATAGCACCCCATCACTCCTACCATCTGGAGTGTATGACCCCTTGGGCCTGGTTGTCAATCCATCCCAGAACTGAGACCCTCTTGCAGCCCACAGCATCCAGACTGACAGTGCCTAAAATCCCTGTTCCAGAGCTCCTTCCGGGCCCCTAAACCCCGCAAGAGTCAATACTTCCCCTTTATCACTCCTCACCCTGCTTCTCCTAGTTCGCGTTCAGCCGGGAGCCAATCGTAACCGACTTATCCGCTCCAGGATGGCAGCAAACAGCTCTCTGGGCACTGCTACCTCAGCCAATTGGAAGACAATCTGCATGGCAGACAATTCGCCCTCCTATCTTGATCAGCTTCACCTGAAGGCTACGCAACGACCAGTCGTTGATTGCCCTCGGCAAGCATCGTCGGCGCAGGAAGTTCCCCAGATTGTAGGCGAGGACAAATAGCTGGAGCCGCACCTGGTTGGCAACAAACCGGTGGCGAGCCGGGTCCAGTTCAGGGCATACTTGCCCTCCTTAATCCACTGCTCGGCTGTTCCACGCCTGTTGTGTACCACAACCTTCAGGTTTGGCATTAAGGTTGGTCACGACGAAGCCTACTCGGGGGGATAGCTCTCCCCGGTGCCACTCCACTTTGGCCACCACCCGTCTGGGGCAGCTCTTTATACTGGAAGTCGTGGCAGCGGATTATGGGCTTCTCAGCTAACTCCCCTTCAGGACGTTTCAGCAGGTGCTCAATCTCTCGTTCCAGAATATCGCTAGCTGGCAGACGAATGGCGTAGAGGAAACTGTGCTCCTCCAGATAGAGGTAAACCTCCGGCTTGGCAAAGGCAGCATCGGCCCTGAAATACAGCCGTACCCCAGTTTTTCCATACCGCTTGAAAATGGGTTCCAATGCTTCTCGCCATCCCTCGGCACTGTGCACATTGCCTGGCCTGAGGACTGCTCCCTCACAATCCCCAAACTGGTTAAAACAGTATAGGGGGTGGTAGCAGACACACTCAAAATGACCGTTGTAGGCTGCTCCTTCTTGCTCTCCATACACAGGGCTCTCTGAGCTATCCATGTCCAGGATTATTCTCCGGTGGTGTGTTCGAGCCATGGCATGATCTACCCATTCAGCGTTCAGTTGCCCCAGCCCGGCCAGGTTCTCCTCAGTAACAAGTATTTCGGTCTCAAACCGGCTCAGGGTATTGGTGCTGGCCGCTTGCTTCTCTAAGGCACGGCGACCAACCACTGCTTGCATAGCAGGGTCTCTGGCTAGCCGCACCGCATCATTGGTGTCCTCGTATCCCGCCAGACGGCTATACACTGACTGGCGCAACAGGGGGTACCAACTCATGCTGCACATTCCTGTCACCGCGGGTCTCTCGCAGATAGCTCGGCGCCGTCTCCGTCAATCCCAGCGCCCCGTCCAGCTCTCGACAGGCCAGCAATCCTGCATCTGAGGTGATTCTGGCCCCGTGGAGCTCCAGCCTCAGCCGCCTATCGAATTGAAGCTTCAACGTCTCCCTGGTCTTTTCACCCATTGGGTTCCTCCAATTAGCCCCGTCTAATGTGACCAAACAAGGGGCTTTTGAAGCTATTTTACCATCAATGCCTGCCTATGTCCCCAGTTTGATATGGGAAATCCGGGATTAAACAGCACCGCCTCGTTGATGCCATCGAGATTAACCAAGGTTTCCATCTTTCTCTGGGGGTAACAATCAGTCCCATAGGCGGTAGCCACCAGCCTGACGTCCTTCCCGGCGACCAGTTCCTCAATGACATGCCCACCGCCGTAACTGAATTCACCGGGGTAGGACCTATTTCTAGGATCATCCTCAGGAAGTCCAGTCGCTCCGATGAAGATATCTACGGCAGCAAGCCTAACATAAGCTGGAACGTCGTTAAGGTAGGCCTTACCGCCACCAAGCTTTATTCTTGGCTTGGAGTGCCCGATGTTTAAAAAGGCACCGGAGGAACACATTGGGCTAAAAGTGCCTGTAGTTACCACATCCACCTCTTTAGCTGCCTTCTCTATGCCTTTTTTCGCAACAACCTCGATTATTTCCTCGGCGGTTACTACCACCACCTGCCCTTTGCCAATCTTTTCGTTAATTTCAGCAATTGTTTTCGTCATGCGTTTACACCTCTCCATACTTTAATTTTCTTCCCAGCTTAGCCCTCTCGGGCAACGCATGAGCCATAACGTCAGCAGCCTCTCCCCCTCTAGCACACTCCTCGCCACTGGGTCTTTGGCAAATACCGTTTGAAGATCTTCTCTTGAAGTCCTGAACAAGGCGGCCACCCTTTTCCGATTTATATATTTTGCCCAGATTAATAAAGCTCTTGAAAAAGCCAAGTAGATAGATACCGTTCACCGGTATCGGGTAAGATTACCACTATAAGCTTGCCCTCGTCTTCTGGCCTTCTGGCTATCTTCAATGCTGCTCAGGTTGCTGCCCCTGAAGATATGCCGGCCAGTATCCCTTCCTCTTTAGCTAACTTTCTTGTCATTGTTCTCGCGTCTTCATTGGTGACCTTAATACTTTCATCAATTAAATCTAATCTCAAAACGTCAGGAATAAAACCAGCACCGATACCCTGAATCTTATGGGCACCTGGCTTGCCTCCAGAGAGAACAGGAGAATCAGCAGGTTCAACAGCAACGGCTCTAAATTCAGGTTTCCTCTTCTTTATAACCTCAGCTATCCCAGTAATCGTCCCTCCTGTTCCTACCCCAGAGACTAGAATATCTACCTTGCCATCAGTATCCCGCCAAATTTCCTCGGCAGTGGTCAGCCGGTGTACCTCTGGATTTGCCGGGTTGTTAAACTGTTGGAGCATGAGGTAATTAGGTTTTTCTGCCACCAATTGTTCCGCCTTTCTTATGGCTCCCGTCATCCCTTCCGTGCCTGGGGTTAGCACCAGCTCAGCACCGAAAACAGATAGAAGTTGCCTCCGCTCCAGGGACATTGTATCGGGCATAGTAAGAAGGAGCTTATACCCCCTGGCAGCACAGACAAAAGCAAGGGCAATGCCCGTGTTGCCACTGGTAGGCTCGACAATAACCGTATCATTGTTGATGAGCCCCTCTTCTTCAGCTGCCGCGATCATTGATACCCCTATCCTGTCCTTCACGCTCCCTAAAGGATTAAAGGATTCGAGCTTTGCCACTACCTCTGCCTTCGTCCCCTCGGTTATTCGATTCAATCTAACAATAGGCGTGTTCCCGATTAACTCGGTAGAATCCTTAGCTATGCCCCTGGTTATCCTCGGTATTTCTATATTCTTATATCGAAGCTTTTCTACTTTTTGAGTCATCTCTGCCATTCTAATTAGCCTCCTTTTGCATACCCCGTTCGAGATATTAACCTGGCGAATTTATATGCAGTACATAGCCTTTTCAGAATGCTCTTTTCCTTTTTGCCGCTCAGCTAAAGCCTGTAAGGTGGTAGCCTCCAAAATCCCATTCATTGCCTTTTTCAGTTCACCCCAGATATCCCGGGTGGCACAAAATTCAGACCGCATGCATACCCCGGGATTATTAACACATTCCGCTGGAGCAATTGAGCCCTCAAGAAGTTGAATAACTTCGCTCAGACGTATCTCTTCAGGAGGACGAGCTAACAAGACTCCACCCCTTGCGCCACGAGTACTCCGTACTATACCCGCAGCTATCAGGGGGGTAATTAAATGCTCCAGATATGGTAGTGAAATCTGCTGCCTCTGCGCAATATCTTTTAACGACACCGGTTTCTCTCTCTGGTTAAGCGCTAAATCTAGTAACGCCCTGGTTGCATATCGTCCTCTAGTGGAAAGTTTCATTGCTCCCTCCTCCTTGTTGGCAAGCATAATCAAGAAAATAGTTGATTAATATAACCAACATAGTATAGAATATCATGCGATAGAAAGTTTGTCAATATTTAGATACAAACCCAGGGGAAAGAGGTAAGTATGCAAGAGTTTGGTTTTTACCTCACTGAACGAAAGGCCAAAACAGTAACTACTTCAAATCGCGCTTGGAACATACTACGGAGCACTGCCCGCACTCATCGTTGCACGGTTCAACATGGATGGTTACGCTGGACCCAGGTAAGCTGGTTCGTATCTCAATCTCAATCCTGTCACACACCTCATGAGCCTGAAGCAAAGCAATATTCTTGTCCATCACCAGATGAAGGTCTATGTAGCACTGGCTGCCCGCACGGCGCGTCCGCAACGCATGAAAGTCTACCACCTGCTGGCTATATTTCGTAAGGCAATCTTTGATAACTGCCTCCTGTGCAGGATCCAGTTTCGTGTCCACCAGCCCCGATAGCGGCTTGCGCATTGTATCGTAAGCTATTTTCAGGATGTAAATAGCAACCCCGATGGCAATTATGGAATCAATAATGCCGAGGCCGGTGAGGCGTACTGCTACCAGTCCAATCAGCACGGCCAGGGCAGAGTAAACATCGGCGGCGATATTACGTGCGTTAGCCTCTAGCGCTACCGAGCCGGTGGCCCGGGATACTTTTAATAGGTGGCGGGATAAGAAAATACTGACTGCTATAGATACCAGCATTGCCCCCATCCCCACCCCAGCTAGTTCAACGCTGGTGCCTTCTATTATTCGCCGTGTCGAGGAATAGATTATCAGCACGCCGACAACACCGATGAGAAACCCCTGCGCTACGCCGGCGATATCCTCCACCTTGCCATGTCCATAGGGATGTTCTTCATCGGCAGGCCTGGCCGCAATGCGAATAGCAAATAAGGTAATTATGCCGGCAAACAGGTCTAACAGGCTGTCGGCTGCCTGGGCGAAGATACTGATGCTCCCGGTCAGCCAGCCAACGGCCAGCTTAAGCAGTAATAACCCGACGACCACGCCAACTAATAGCCTGACAGCTCCCTTGTTTGTCGAAAACACTTGCGTGCGGCTCCTGTGTTCCATAAATACTACCCAGAA
>DKFF01000008.1:17899-82948 GCA_002452795.1 Dehalococcoidia bacterium UBA6803 | reverse complement strand
AAAGCTCAAAAACCAAAGAGGAAATGCGTCCCTCCTCCGGATCACCCATGGAGAAGACACAGTCTTCAAACTCAATGCATCAGCCAGGCATTACCGGTGTAAGGCCACCAGAGGACATTTCTAAGGAGTCTTGACAAACAGATTGACATTCCTTCACATAGCAATTATCCTGCACTACAAATAGAGGTTTCTTAATCATCAGACGACAAAGGAGGTGCTAACTTGAGAGTGAAAACATTTTTTTCTGGATTCTTCGGTTTTATACTTACTATAACGCTATTACTATTACTCATCGTGACCACGTTTAAGAGCACACTGCTTAACCCCGACTTTGTCACAAACGAGCTGGATAAACTGGACATATATTCCATTGCCACACAGCAATTGAGCGATCAACTGAGCGAGGTCGCGGTAGCGAATATGCCCGCAGAAATGAGTAATGCCCTGGAAGGCGAGGCACCTTATGAGACTATCAGAGATATCGTGGCCGAGCAGATGCCCACGCAAATGCAAAATTATATGATTGAGCAATTATCCCAGCAGTTACCTGAATACGCGGTATATATGCCTCAGATAGTAGAAACAACCTTTACCAGCATGGGAACATGGATGGAGGAGCAAATAGATACCGCTGCCCGGGGCGTAAACGCCTATTTAACAGAAGATGCACTTTTAAGTATCACCGTCTCGCTTACAGAATTAAAGCCTGTGCTTAAAGATAACCTGGCACAGGCAATGCGGGATAATCCACCGTCAGAAATAGCGATCCTGCCTGCAGCCGCGCAGGATGCCGCCATTGAACAAGTCTGTGCCAAGATTGATAGCGAGATAGCAGAACAGGTAACTATCGACGAGAGCTTCCTGGGAACGGAGGTGATGACACAGTTAGAACAGGCAAAAGCCATCGCCACGATCAACGTCTCCCTGAAACAAATCATGAACGAAGTCTTCACTGAACTTGAACCATGGATCAAAGAGCAAACTACCAACGCCGTCAATGGCGGCTATGCTTATCTCCAGGGAGAAACTGAACACTTAAGCATCGTCATTCCTATGGCACAAATGAAGACCACCGTCTCAGACAAACTGGAGCAAATCATTCGTGAAAATATTCCCACAGATACGGGAGTTTCCCGGAGCGACATCGACAACTTCATCGCTGAAATGCAGACCATGGTGGAAGAGGACATACCACAAGAATTTGCCGTAGACGAAGAGCTCCTGGGGACAGAGGTGATGACACAACTGGAACGGACAAGAGATATCCTTGGTTACACCGACACCGTTTTCAAAGGACTCATCGGCCTGGCCGTGTTAATGGTAGCACTGATAGCCTTCCTGCAGTGGCGGCGCATCAAGGATTTGGCCCACCATGTCGGTGTCGCTTGCACCATAGCTGGGGCAGTGAGCCTGACCGGGGCACTGGTTATGTCCAATTTCCTATTGCAGGTGCTTTCTCGCCTCCAGCTTGACATTCCCACACAGTTTACAGAGAAAGCATCATTGTTCGCTAGCGATTTGAGCCAACCCATGGTGATATATGCCAGCATCACCCTTGTAGTGGGCGTTGTGCTTCTGGTGATCTCCAAAAGGCTCAAGCCTTCTGCCCCCGAGCCACACGATACCCTGCCCAGGGGCGCAGCCGATACATCAACGCCTGCCGAAAAAGATTGACAGGGCTACTACAGAAGAACGTTTCACCTCTGGCAGGGAAAATTCTCCCTGCCAGAGGTCTAAACTTTTAGGTTTCCCCCTCGTTTATATTGCTGAAGAAGAAAAGGTTTTATCCAGGGAGGCAATAAAATGAAGAAATGGCTCAAAATTACGCTGCCTTTGGTGATTATCGGCTTGATGCCGATAAGTGCCTGCGCGGCGCCACAGATAAATTCCCCTCTCGGTTCCAGCGGGGAGGCACTGTATTCGCCCAAAGGGGAAGACTCGGCGATGCGCTACGAGGTAGATGCCGGCGCGGGAATAGAACTCTCCACGGATCGTAAGACCATCAAGTCCGGCAATATCACTCTGGAGGTGGAGAGTATTACGGGGGCTATGACTGAAATCGCTGCAATAGCAGAAAGCCTGAACGGTTATGTGGTCTCCTCGAACAAATATGAATACGGCGACAGAACTCACGGCAGCGTCTCTTTTCGCATACCCGCAGAGAGTTTCAATAATGCCCTGGACAAACTGCGCGATATAGCTATCAGCGTGCCAGCGGAAAGTACAGCGAGCCAGGACGTCACCGAGGAGTATATTGATCTTCAGGCTCAACTGCATAATCTGCAGGCCACTGAATCCCAGTACTTAGCGCTGTTAGAAAAAGCTACGACAGTTGAAGAAATACTGAAAGTACAACAAGCTCTTTCCAGCGTGCGCGGGCAGATTGAGCAAATCCAGGGACGTATAAACTATCTGGACCGAACAACGGATATGTCCCTCATCACGACAAGCCTGGAAGAACAAGGAACGCTGGTCACTTCCTGGAGCGCTCTGGGTCCCTTAAAGGCCGCTTTCCAGGGATTGGTTTCTTTCGGCAGAGGACTGCTGACAGCGTTAATCTGGCTGGGCATTTTCTGCTGGGCATGGATTCCACCCCTCGTAATCTGGCTCAAGCGACGGCGCAGAAAGGCGAGTTAATTCCCATAAAACTCCCTTCTGGCCAGCATCCCGGATAAACTCGTAATCCCAAGAAGGATGCTGGCCAGGGCGACCGTGTTTACATGAAACGCTGCCAGCGTCTATACTACTTCCCTGGAAAGGGAACAGGATGCAAAAGCAGGATTACGATGTTATCATCATTGGCGCTGGTGCCGGCGGCTTGATAAGCGGCAATTTTCTAGCCCAGAATAACCACAGGGTGCTTATTTGTGAACGGCACTGTAAGCCAGGAGGCTATCTTCATGGGTTCAAACGCAGGGGCTTTTATTTCGACAATGGTTGTCAGTCCTTCAGCTCCAGCGGAGTTCTTTTCCCTCTGCTGAAAAAACTTGACCTCTTTGACGAGACGAGGTTCTCTCACTCGGATTTTCGACTGATCACCCCCGGTCTCAGGGCACCACTCAGTTCCATTACCGCCGCTACCAGGGCCTTCACAAGGGCTTTCCCGCAGGAGACAGCAAGCATAGAAAGCTTTTTTCGCGAACTGGACGGCCTGATTACTGCCGTCGCCATTTCTACCAAAAGACAGACTTCTCTGCTGGAAAACGACAGGACAAAGGCAAGAACAATGCTTGACTGGCTTCCCCGCCTGGGCAACCTGCGACGTGCAGGTAAATACGAGAAACTGCTGGCTACAGAGATCATAGATAAGCATTTCACAGATGAGACCCTGCGTGCGCTCTTTTCTCAACTCGGCGATCGCAACATGAGTGCCTTCTGCCTGGGAGATATGTGGCATTCCTGGTTTCACGACTACTGGTACCCTATGGGAGGCATGCAGGCTCTCTCCAACCGCCTGACCGATAATTTCATCGAGCACGGTGGCGATATGCGCTTCCGCACCGAAGTGAAGCAAATCATCGTCGAAAAAGGAAGGGCAAGGGGCATCGTCACAGGGGAAGGGGAGGAAATTTATGCCCCTTATGTAATCAGCGCCGGCGATTACAAACAAGCTTTCACCAGATTGATTGAGGGTAAGCACCTTTCTCCTTCCTGGCTGGAAAAAATAAAGGCGGCGCCAGTTTCCGAAACAGTTGCTACCGTTTACCTGGGGATAGATTATGCCCCCGAGGAGATGAGAGAATTCATGGAGGCACAGCGTGTCCTGTACTATCCTTCCTGCAAGCCAGTAAACCTGGACGATGCCAGCAACTCCCACTTTTACGAAAAATGCAACCTTTCTATCTCCGTTCCCTCTCTTTGCGACAGAAGCCTGGCACCAATAGGACAAAGTTCAGTCGTCTTGCAATCTCCGGCCACATATGACTGGCAGAAAAAATGGCGTGCAGGCAAAAATAATAACAGGACACAGTCCTACCGCAGGCTGAAGGAAAAAGTAGCCGACCAGATGATCGCCACCGCAGACGATATCATACCGGGATTGGCAGCACGCATCCAGGTGATAGATGTCGCCACTCCTCTAACCCATGAGCTCTTCACAGGAAACAGCGGCGGAGCTTCAACAGGGTGGAACCGTGACCCACGCCTGTCCTTTATCCAGAAGAAAGAGGGAGAGTTCGCCACGCCGATAGAAAATCTCTACGCCGTGGGGCACTGGACCTTTTCCAGGGGAAGCGTAGCCGCTGCCGCCCTATCAGGCAAAATTGTGGCAGATACCATCGCGAGCAGGCTGAGTTAGGTAAAATTCCCCTGTTATACCGCCGCAGGATGCAAGGAAAAAGGACAAAAACATGGATGAAACAGGCATAAAAGCGCTGGAATGGTTCGGAGATAGCTTAAGAATCCTTGACCAGAGCAGGCTTCCCCATGAGCAGGCTTTTATAAACACAGCAGACTACCGCGATGTAGTTCTGGCTATCAAAACGATGCAGGTGAGAGGGGCGCCGACCATCGGCGTGGCCGCCGCTTATGGTATCGCCCTGGGAGCACTGGGCATAAAAACAGACAGTGAGGAGGAGTTTCGCCACGCGCTCACCCAGGTGATGGCCGATTTCGCCGCCACCAGGCCCACCGCCATCAACCTTTTTCACGCCATTGGCCGCATGCGTAAAGCCGCGGCAGAAAGCAATTTTGGCGAACTGAAGGAGCGCCTGGTAAGAGAAGCGGAGGAGATTCACAGACAGGAAATAGAGGCCACCGGGCGCCTCAGCCTGTTGGGCGCAGAGCTTATCAGGCACGGCGATACCGTGCTCACCTATTGCAACGCCGGCCCGCTGGCCACTGCCGGATATGGCACCGCTCTGGGCATCATCAAGGCGGCATATGACACAGGAAAGAAGATAACGGTCTTCTCCGCAGAGACCCGCCCTCTCCTTCAGGGAGCCAGGTTGACCGTCTGGGAGCTGAAACAGATGGGTATCCCCGTAACTCTCATCACTGATTCCATGGTCGGACATTTTATGAACAGAGGCAAAATCAACTGCGCCGTGGTCGGGGCAGACAGGATTGCCGCTAACGGAGACGCCGCCAACAAGATCGGTACTTACACCGTTTCGGTGCTGGCGCACGAGAACAACATACCCTTCTATATCGCCGCTCCCACCAGCACCATTGACCTCTCTCTTGCTTCAGGGGCAGAAATCCCCATCGAGGAGCGCGCCCCTGAAGAGATAACCCACATCAAGGGAATACGCGTCGCTGCGGAAGGCATTGCGGCGGCAAACCCGGCTTTTGATGTTACCCCGCATCGCTATATCAGCGCTATCGTCACCGAAAAAGGGGTACTTCACGAGCCATATGCAGAGGGCTTGAGGAAAGCGCTCGCCTGAATTCACGCTCTCTCCCCTTTCGCAATCCAGTATAATCAAGCGATCATTATGAGAAACGAGCCGAAGGAAACCCGCGAGCTTCTGCAAGTAAGGATCGACGGCCTGAACGATCTGGGAGAGGGTCTTGCCGCAGGGGAGAGAGGGTTGCCCCCCATCCCCACCACTCTGCCTGGCGAAGAAGTAACGATAGAAATTGTCAGTAGAAAAAGGCGCTCTTTCTGCCGCGTACTGGAGATATCCACGCCCTCCCCGGAGCGCATCCTTCCTCTCTGCCCCTATTTTGGAGAATGCTCAGGCTGCCAGTGGCAGCATGTCAGTTACGCCCGGCAACTAGAGATAAAATCCCTGGGAATAAAAGAGGCGCTTTTGCCAGCAGGCATAGAAGAAGAGCGCGTTCTACCCATAATCTCTTCTCCGGAAACGCTGTATTACCGCAACCATGCCCGTTTCACCGTCAGAGAAGGCGTCCCGGGATTCGTGAACAGGCAAAGCCGTCACTTTGTACCTGTTACTTCCTGCCTGCTCATGAACAAGAAAATCAATGCCGCACTGGAAAGTCTCAGCGGCTGCTGCGCGGAAACCGCCCACTTGAGCATCAGGTGTGGCAGCGCCACAGGCGAAGTTCTCATTCAGCCCGAGATTAAGACCGCTGGTATTCCCACGGGGCAATCTTTTTACCACGAGGTTCTTTCAGGGCATCGCTTTCAGGTTTCTGCCGCCTCTTTCTTCCAGGTCAATACGCAAGGCGCGGAAAAAATCATCGAGGTTATGGGGCAGTGGGTCAAGGGATCCAATCTCCTGGTTGACTCCTACGCCGGGGTGGGCACCTTTTCTCTAGCCTTCTCAGGCATGGCAGAAAAAGTGATCGCCGTGGAGGAATCCTCTGCCGCCTGCCAGGACGCCGCGCGCAATCTGGACGGGGTGAAAAATGTCCGTCTCATTAAGGGGAAAGCGGAGGAAGTCATGAAGGAGACCGAGGAGCATCCCGACGTGGTGATTCTTGACCCTCCCAGAGCAGGATGTCTTGAAGAAATGCTCCGAGCTCTTTTAACCCTCCTGCCCCCAAAAATTGTTTATGTATCCTGCAACCTCACCACCCTGGTGCGGGACATCAAAGCTCTTTCGCCTACGTACAAAGTATCGGAGGTGCAGCCAGTGGACCTTTTTCCTTATACTTATCATATGGAGTGTGTCACCGTCCTTGAAATTAGATAATCTTACCCTTGCTTCCGCCTCCCCACGGAGAAGAGAGCTCATAAAGGCACTGGGTGTCCCCTTCTCGATTTTTACACCCATGGTGGACGAAACGCTGCGCTCGGACAAACCCGAGGCGCTGGTCAATCTTGCTATCCGCAAGGCGCAATCCTGCAAAGGAGAGGGAGTGGTGGTGTCCGCAGATACAACAGTGGCCATTGACGGTAGATTTTGGGGCAAGCCCACCGATGAAAAAGAGGCACTGGCAATGCTTCTTGCTCTCCGCGGACGGGAGCATCTCGTCATCACCGCGATAGCTTCTCTCTTTCAAGGCAGACTGGCTTCGTCCTGCTGCATTACCAGGGTGACTATGCGGCGCTACAATAAGAGTGACGCAGTGACCTACATCGCTTCAGGAGAGGCGATGGACAAGGCAGGTGCATACGCCATCCAGGACTCCTCTTTCCGTCCTGTCGCCTCCTGTGCAGGCTGTTACCTCAATGTTGTCGGGCTGCCTCTTTGCGCCTTGGTACGCGACCTCAAGAAGCTGGATTTCCACCTGGAAAATCTCAGCCTGCCAGAGGAATGCCAGGGATGTCAGATAAAGGATTTACCAGTGCCACTCTGAATCCAACCGTCCTGCCACAATGAACACAGGCAGGGAAAAGCGGGTTTAATCCTGATCAATTCTGTTAAAATAGTCCCTGAATAGCGTAAGGAGGAATACATTCATGGCAGAGGCACAGATAGGTATCATCGGCGGCAGCGGGTTGGATCAGATAGAGGGGATGAGCGAAATAAGAGAAGTTACCATAGACACCCCTTTCGGCAAGCCCAGCGCTGCCATAACATTGGGACAACTGGAAGGGAAAGCTGTCGCTTTTCTACCCAGACACGGCAAAGGACATTTCATTTACCCAACGGCGGTGCCCGTGCGAGCCAACATCTATGCCTTAAAATCCCTAGGGGTCGAGAGAATTATTTCAGTGAGTGCCGTGGGCAGTCTCAAGGAAGAGCTTCCTCCCATGGACATAGTCGTTCCAGACCAGATTATTGACCGCACTAAAGGGAGAGACAGTACCTTTTTCTCCGACGGCATCGTGGTGCATATCGCTTTCGCCGACCCCTTCTGTCCCGACCTCAGCCACCTGCTGTCCCAGGCCGGCCGGCGCACAGGAGCAAACATCCACGAAGGAGGCATTTACCTGGCCATGGAGGGCCCTCAGTACTCCACCAGGGCAGAATCGGAGCTTTACCGCTCCTGGGGCGCCAGCATCATCGGCATGACAGCCATTCCTGAGGCCAAGTTGGCCCGGGAGGCGGAAATCTGTTATGCCACGCTCGCCTCTGTTACTGATTTTGACTGCTGGCATCCCAGACACGATTCCGTGACCACAGAGATGATTATCGGCAATCTGCAAAAAGGCATTGGTACGGCCAAGAAGATATTAAAGACAGCAGTCGATGACATTCCAGCGGAGAGAACCTGCGCCTGCGGACACGCACTCAAAGACGCTATCGCCAGCGCGCCGGAAAGTATTTCGCGCGAAACGAAGGATTCTCTGAAATTGCTTTTAGGAAAATACCTGCAGTAACCACCGCTCCGCCGAAAGCAACCTCTGCGCTTACGCCCTCTACCGCTGGGGTTCGATAATTACCTTGATTGCCTGCCCTTCTTGCGGGTGGACAAGAAGGTAAAAGCCCTTTTCCGTTTCCTCAAGCCCCAGGCGATGAGTAATCATCTCACGAACATCAATGCTACCCGAGCGAAGTAGCTCTAGCGCCGATGTGGAATCTGCTGGCGGCCCGGCATAACTGCTGGTAAGCGTTACTTCTTTGCGCCAGAAAAGCTCGTTTATCGACAGGGGAACAGCATCTCCTTCATTCGCAGGGGCAAAGAAAAGCACCGTTCCGCCCCTGTCCACAGATTGCAGTGCCTGTTTTACGGCTGCCACTGCCCCTGTACATATTATTACCAGGTCAGCCAGTCTGCCGTTATTAACCCCTCGCAGACACTCAGGCGTATAATCCCCCGCGGCAAAAACAGCATTGGCGCCAAATTTTTTGGCTGCCGCCAAGCGGTGCTCAACAACATCCGTGGCCACAATGCACCCCGCCCCCAGAGAACGCGCCAGCTTGACATGTAAAAGCCCGGCAATACCACTACCCACGACCAGTACACTGCCACCGGGTCGCAGATGCGCCATCCTCTGACCGCGTAGAACACAAGCTAACGGCTCTACAAAAGTGGCTTCCTCGAAAGACACCTCCTGAGGAAGCGGAAACACACCTCTATCCGCATTAATCGCCGGCACGCGGATGTACTCGGCGAAGCCGCCCGGGTCAAAATGCGTTTCAGAAAGAAGCGCTTCGCAGACGCCGTGATGTCCACTCAAGCAATAATGGCAGGTGTTACAGGGCACGTGATGAGCCACTGTTACCCTGTCCCCTTCTCTATAACGCCGTTCTCCCTCTCCCACAGCGACGACCACACCTGCTATTTCATGCCCCAGCACCAGCGGTGCCTTGTGCAGGCGATACCATTCCATCCCATCGCTGCCGCAAATGCCACTGGCCTCCACCCGCACGAGAAGCTCTCCCGCGCCGATTTGAGGCACAGGAATCTCTTCCAACCGCACGTCGCGGTTGTTATACCACATAGCCACCCGCATCATTTGCCCCTGCTTCACACTACGCCCTCCCTTGCTTTATGCTCTCGTATATCTCCTGCGCTTCGCGAGGCGAGGCGTTTTCGTGAATGATGGCGCGCAAGGCACGAGCCATAGCCACAGGATAATCATTCTGCCAGACATTTCTGCCCAGGTTTACTCCCACAGCGCCGTTCTGCAGCCCGTCATGAACAAACTCGAAAACCTCAAGCTCGGTGCTCACTTTGGGGCCACCTGCCATAACTACAGGCACGGGGCACCCCTGCACCACTTTCTCAAAATTCTCACACCAGTAGGTTTTGACCACGCTGGCACCCAACTCGGCAGCGATGCGGCAACACAAGGCGAGGTAACGAGCATCTCTCTTCTCCAGCTCTTTGCCAACCGCCGTAGTTGCCATCACCGGTATGCCGTAGCGGTTGCCTTCATCAACCAGCTTTGCCAAATTGAGCAGCGAATCATGTTCATAATCAGTACCCACAAAAATGGAGTTCCCCACCGCCGCCACATTCAGGCGGATAGCCTCTTCCATGGAAGTAGTGGTTCCTTCATGAGCCAGGTCTTTCCCTACCATGCTGGTACCGCCAGATACCCTGAGAATAACAGGCTTGGCAGCGGCGGGGTCTACTGAAGTGCGCAGCACTCCTCTGGTCACAAAAACCGCATCAATATAGGGAAGAAGGGGTTCCAGAGCCTTGCGAGGTTCCTCCAGTTTCCTCGTTGGCCCCTGGAAATACCCGTGGTCAATGGGCATGAAGAAACAGCGTCCATCCTCCTTGATTAATTGTGCCATACGATTTGCCATACCCCAATCCATAACATAAACCCCCTTGTAAAAATATATTTACCCTCTATTCATAACCCCGCTATATTATACAGCAGCAGTGAAATAAGCGCCCGATGCTGATAAAATTCTTGAAGTTCTTTTGTTGGTGATCATGCATTCCGCTAATATCGACACCAGAGGCATTCTCTTAAGGAAGTTACTTAATGAAAATCATTCTCGAACAGATAGGCTCCATCAATGACAACATCATGGAGACGCTCCGCTCCAATCTATCGGCGTTTTTCGGCTGCCTCGTAGAAATACGACAGAACACGAAGCAAATAGACGTTTTCTATGTCCCTGACAGAAACCAGTACTCCTCTTCCATGCTCTTGTCCTCGCTCGAAAATGCCCCTGGGGAAGGGGAGAAAGAAGCGCGGGCCGTAGGCATAACCGATATTGACCTTTATACACGGGGACTCAATTTCGTTTTCGGACAGGCCAGCCCGGCGACAGGAACAGCGATTGTCTCCCTGTGCCGTCTGCGAGAGGAATTTTACGGCTCTACTCCGGATGAAGTTCTCCTCTTGAAAAGAGCCCTCAAGGAAATAGTGCACGAACTGGGGCACACTTTTGGACTTGCTCATTGCACCAATCCCGGGTGCATCATGCATTTCTCGGGCTGTCTGGCAGATACCGACCGAAAAGAACTGCTTTTTTGCCCGGAATGCCGCCCGATGTTGGGGATGTAACCTAAATGACCCGAGCAAACCTACCAAACCACTTTTTCACATGGCAATTTGCGCATTTAACACACAAAAGGATATTCTTCGTGTTTAATATTTCTGCCCGTTGTTTTACAATCTAGGATTATTTGTTTAACATAAGCCCTTGGAGAAAGACAACACCGAGGGAGAAACAGATGAAAAACTACGATATTAGTGACCCCGCATTGAGCAAAGAAGGCCGGCTGCGCATTGATTGGGCTAGCAAAGAGATGCCGGTAATCAAACTGATAAGGGAGCGCTTTGCCCGAGAGAAACCCTTAAAAGGGGTACGCGTTTCTGCCTGCCTGCATGTTACCACGGAAACAGCCAATCTGGTGCTTGCCTTGAAGGATGGCGGCGCCGACATTGTCCTTTGTGCCTCCAACCCTTTGAGCACGCAGAACGCCGTAGCGGCGGCACTGGTTGAGGAGGGCATTCCCGTTAATGCTATCAATGGAGAGGACAACAAAACTTATTATAAGCATATCGTTACTGCCCTGAAACATAAACCACAGATCACCTTGGACGACGGCGCCGACCTGGTTTCTACTTTACATAAGGAGTACAGCACCCTTGTGCCTGACGTCATTGGTGGCACTGAGGAAACTACCACCGGGGTGATCAGGTTAAAAAACATGGCTCGCGCCGGCAAGCTCGCTTATCCTGTCATCGCGGTAAACGACGCCCAGACAAAGCATTTCTTCGATAATCGCTACGGCACAGGACAGAGCACGCTGGACGGTGTTGTCCGCGCCACCAATGTGCTACTGGCAGGAAAGAATGTGGTCATCTGCGGTTATGGCTGGTGCGGAAAAGGGCTAGCCAGACGCGCCCAGGGAATGGGTGCCCATGTCATCGTGACAGAAGTGCAACCCATTGCCGCGCTGGAGGCTGTCATGGACGGCTGCCGGGTTATGCCGTTGCTGGAAGCCTGCGAGACCGGAGACGTCTTCATCACGGTGACCGGCGATATCAATGTCATCGACAAACACCACTTCGCCCGCATGAAAGACGGCGCCATGTTGGCCAACAGCGGCCATTTCGACGTGGAGATAAACGTGGCCGGGCTGAAGAGCATGGCTAAAAAGCCAAAAAAACTACGTCCCTTCGTGGAAGAGTATGCACTGGAAAATGGATGCAAGCTCTACCTTTTAGGGGAAGGCAGATTGATCAACCTGACGGCGGCGGAGGGGCATCCTGCCAGCGTTATGGACATGAGTTTTGCCAACCAGGCTTTATGTGTGGAACACCTCGTTCGACAAGAAAAACAACTCACACCGGATGTCTACCCTGTGCCCGCAAATATAGACGAGGAAATAGGCAAGCTGAAACTTGCTTCCATGGATATTTCCATTGATACGCTGACAGAGGAACAAAGGAAATATCTGGCAAGCTGGGAAACAGGCACTTAACATAAAATAATAAATCAAGGAGGATGATCATGTCGGGACCTTGCAAAGACGCTTTTAAAGAAATGAAGTCATGCTTAATCACGTCGGAATCAGTCACTGAAGGACATCCTGATAAGCTTTGTGACCAGATATCCGACGCCATTCTGGACGCCATGCTAGAAAAAGACCCCTACGCCCGCGTCGCCTGCGAGACAGCTGTGACACTGGGCATGGTGATAGTCCTGGGAGAAATCTCCTGCAACTGTTATGTGGATATCCCCGATGTGGTAAAACAGGTAATCAAGGATGCTGGTTACACCAATCCAGAATACGGTTATGACTATCGTACCGTTGGCGTAATCGTTTCATTAAAGAAGCAATCTTCCGACATAGATATGGGAGTGAGCCAATCACTGGAAAAGAAAGGCGGTCAACAGGAAGACGAATTGAGCAAAACAGGTGCCGGCGACCAGGGCATGATGGTCGGTTATGCGCACAACGTCACACCGGAATTTATGCCCCTGTCCATCTCCCTGGCACACAAACTGTGCCGAAGGTTAGCCCTGGTGAGAAAAGAGGGGATTGTTCCATATCTGCGCCCTGACGGCAAATCCCAGGTAACCATTGAGTATTGCTACGGCAAGCCTAAAAGAGTTGCCCGTGTCGTGATTGCCGCCCAACACGACCCCGGAATAAATCACGCCGCCATCGAAAACGACCTGATAAAGCAGGTGATCAGAGAGGCCATCCCCGCTGATTTACTGGACTCCAGTTCTGAATTTTTCATCAACAGCACCGGGCAATTTGTCATCGGTGGGCCTGTCAGCGATACGGGCTTCACCGGGCGTAAAATCATCGTTGACTCTTATGGAAGCGCCGCCCATCATGGCGGCGGGGCTTTTTCCGGCAAAGATCCCACGAAAGTTGACCGTAGCGCCGCTTATATGTCCAGGTATATCGCCAAGAACATAGTGGCGGCAGGCATTGCTGACCGCATCGAGATACGGGTTGCCTATACCATTGGCAAAGCTCACCCTCTTTCTCTCTCAGTCGAAACTTTCCACACAGGGAAAATAGCAGATGAGGCTATACTTGGATTGATCAATGAACATTTCGATCTGCGTCCCGAGGCAATCATCAGGACATTGAACCTGCGCCGTCCCATTTACAGGCAGACCGCTGCTTATGGACACTTCGGCAGAGAAGACCTTGATTTGCCCTGGGAGAAAACAGATAGAGTTGCAGCGTTAAGAGCCAGCGCTGGACTATAATAGAGCATGATCAAGTTTGGCACCGATGGCTGGCGGGGAGTCATTGCCGAGGACTTCACTTTTGACAACGTGCGCATCTGCGCGCAGGGGGTGGCAAGCTACTTTAAACAGGAAAATCCCGACAAAGATCTAAGCCTGGTGATCGGTTACGATACTCGTTTCGGCTCTAAGGATTTCGCAGTGGCTGCCGCCGAAGTAATCGCTGGTAACCAGATCAAAGTATACTTATGTTCAAAGCCAACTCCTACTCCAGTAGTAAGCTATACCGTCCCTGATACCCTGTCTGACGGCGCCATTATCATCACTGCCAGCCACAACCCCTATTCGTGGAACGGTTTTAAGTTCAGGCTATCCAGGGGAGAGAGCGCCACAGACGAAACCACTCGCAGAGTGGAGAAAAATATCGCCGGTATCTCCAGCATCAAAGAAGTCAAACGAGTTTATCTGGGCGATGCTCTGAAGCAGGGCACAGTCAATTATCTCGACCCCGATATCAGCTACCTGAAACATCTAAAAACACTCGTGGACATAGAGGAACTGAGGCGGCATAAACTGAGGATCATTGTTGACTCCATGTATGGCGCTGGCAATGGATATTTCAAAAATCTCCTGCAGGGCAGAGAGACTACGCTTGTCGAAATACATGGAGAGCAAAATCCTTCTTTCCCCGGCATTCAGCCGGAGCCTATTGCCAAAAACCTGGAGGAGCTCTCCATCCGGGTTGTCGATAGTAAAGCAGCCGTCGGCCTGGCCACTGACGGTGATGCTGACCGCCTGGGTATAATAGACGAGCAGGGAAATTTCTTGAACCAGCACCAGGTTTTCGCCCTGCTTGCCCTTTATCTTCTGGAAGTGCGCGGGGAGCGAGGAGCCATAATCAAGTCATTAAATTGCACCAGCATGCTGAAACGCCTGGGGGAGATATTTACTGTTCCCGTTTATGAAACGCCGATAGGTTTCAAGTGGGTTGCCCCCTTGATGATACGGGAAAATGCCCTCGTGGGAGGAGAAGAAAGCGGCGGATACGGCTTCCGTGGGCATATTCCCGAGAGGGATGGCCTCTTGGCCGGGCTTTACTTCCTGGATTTCATGGTAAAAACAGGAAAGACCCCGGGCGAACTTCTGGATTACCTTTACAGTAAGGTTGGCCCGCATTATTACGACCGTATTGATACTCATATCTCCCCGGACAGCCGCGGAGAAATGCTCAAGCGACTATCTGATAGCATGCCGCAGGCCATCGCGGGCAGTAAAGTGCTCAGGATGGATACTACCGACGGCTTTCGTTTTTTTACCTCCGAAGATTCCTGGCTGCTTATTCGCTTCTCGGGTACGGAGCCTTTGGTCAGAATCTACGCAGAGGACGAAAGCCCCGAGAAAGTCAGGGAACTGCTGGACGAAGGCAGAAAGATAGCGGGTGTTTAAGGACATGGTAGACCTGGATAATCAGGACATATATAAGCAATACGATACAGAGGGCATGGCATCTCATCTGCACGGGCTACCCGGGCAGTGCCTGGAGGCATGGCAAAAAGCCAGTGACTTCAAGCTACCTGCTGATTATGCGGACATCGATAAAATCGTCATCTGTGGGATGGGAGGGTCTGCCATCAGCGGTGATTTGTTAGGCAGCCTGGTTTCTGCTTCGAGCAGAGCTCCCATTTACGTTCACAGGGATTATGGTCTACCCACTTTTGTCAATGAGCGAACACTGGTCATCGCCGCAAGTTATTCAGGCATGACCGAGGAAACTTTATCCGCCTTCTCTCAATCACTGGAAACAGACTGCAAAAAACTGGCTATCACCACGGGTGGGTCTTTGCGAGAGGCAGCAGAGGAGGCAGGCGTTCCCGTTTTCTCTATAAATTATATTTCTCCCCCCAGAGCCGCCCTGGGCTGGGGGTTTTTCCCACTCCTCGCCTTCGCCAGCAAATTGGGAATTACTGGCAACGAGGAAGAAAATGTCAGCGAAACCGTGCAAATGCTGGAGGAATTACGCGGCAGGCTACAGGAAAATGTACCCCTCCGGGAAAATCCAGCCAAAAAGTTAGCGCTCAGTCTCTACGGCAAAATAGCGGTGCTTTATGGAGCAGGCTTTCTTTCTCCCGTAGCCCGACGCTGGAAAGGACAACTCAACGAAAACGGCAAAGCCTGGGCTTTTTACGAAGCCTTCCCCGAGCTCAATCATAATGCCGTAGTCGGATATGAATTCCCCCGGGAAATGGCAAAAAAACTCTTCGTGGTGATGTTGCGTTCTTCTGACCTGCACCAGCGCATCCTGGCACGCTACCACATAACCGACGAGCTTTTGGGAAAAAGTGGCGTCGATCGCCGGATCGTGGACAGCAAAGGCAAAAGCCTACTGTGCCAGATGATGAGCACGGTCTTCTTCGGAGACTGGACAAGTTACTACCTGGCAATGTTGAACGAAATCGACCCCACTCCAGTAAAAACAATCGGCCACCTGAAAAAACGGCTGAGTGAGCTTTAGTCCTGCACGGAAGAGAACCTCTGAAAAGCAGTTATCCGATTTGTCAGACAATCGTAATGCCTACCACATCCCCCCTACCGTGCAATGAGCTTTATAAGGTTTCACTATTTCATGAAGCTTGTTCAACTGCTCGTCCGTTTGACTGAGAACGTTCGTATACTCCCAGTCTATACCAAGCGCCTCGAATTTCGTCACGGGGAAATTATTGAAGGGCAACAGGTCTATCCCTTTTACCCGTTCCAGTGGAGAAAGAAACTCCGCTGTTTGGCGAATGTTCTCTTCGTCGTCATTGTATCCGGGAATCAGTGGCACCCGCACCACGATTTCGCCAGGAAAATCCGCATTAAGCCGCTGAAGATTCTCAAGAATCAGTTCGTTGGATACACCCGTCCCCTCTTTATGCTTTTTGCTGTCCATGTGCTTAATATCACACAGAATAAGGTCGCAGTGCCTCGCCACCTTCCACAAATTGTCGTAACTGGCATATAAACTCGTTTCAATAGCCGTATGTATATTGTCCCTTTTACAAAGCTCAAGTACCTCAGCCGAGAAATCCGGCGAATGTAAAGGATCTCCGCCACTGAGCGTTATCCCTCCCCCTGAACCCTGATAAAAACTTTTATACTTCGCCAGCCACCTCCAGAGTTCCTCGGCAGTGATCTTAACACCAACCGTCTGCAATGCATTATACGAACATACCCGAACACACTTGCTGCATTCAATTCCCAGGCACTTCTCTCTATCAATTCTGTGCATGGCGTCTGCATTTAAATCAATAGCCTTAACAGGACATGCCGCTTCGCATACACCACATCCTTTGCAAAACGCTTTATGGAACCATATCTGGGGCTCAAACTTTATGAGCTCCGGATTCTGACACCATTTACAATGCAAGTTGCAACCCTTTATGAAAGCAAGCGCCCTCGCCCCCGGGCCATCATGAACCGCATGCTCATCTACAGTCTTAATTATTGCCTCAATCGACATAAGCAGACAACCTCCTTTACATAAATACTCACCGCTACACAGAGCCGGTGTGGCAACCCCCGACCGGAGATCGCCACACCGGCCAACTCTCGTTGCGGTAGTCTCCCTCGCTTATCTCTGCGAGATGCTACAATTTCTGCTCTACGCGGCTTGCCACCGCATTCTGCATAAAGACAGGCAGCCCGGTAAAGAAGGCATTATAGCCGGATACCCTTACCGTAAGATAGGGATATTTCTCCGGACTCTTCTGCGCATCCCGCAACACTTCAGTCGAGACAAAGTTGAACTGCATCTGAGTCTGCCCCTGCGCAAGGCTGTCCCAGCAATAATCCGCAAACTTAGCCAGACCAACCTCACCTGCCACCGAGGAATAATCAACCCTCTGATTGTAAATGTACGCCCTGGCTTTACCTTGATCAACCTTTAGGGCTGACCTCATCCTTCCCCAGAGCCCGGCTTTATCAAAATCGGCATGAGGGTTAATCCCTCCATCACACAGCTGGTCACCGCGCTTTCTCCCGTTAGGCAATGCCCCTACCATGGGAGCAGACTGAAACATACGGCTTACGGGAAGCTGATTGGGGTAGACCGGGTAACCTCTCCTGTCCAGAGTCTTTGTCTTGTGCACTATAAAGACGTCGTCGGTTGCCCTTGCCATTATTTCATCGGCATAGTCATCATCGTTCCCGAACTTGGGCGCGTTCCGGAAATCCCGCCTCATGTCCTCATAGCCTACCCAGTCAGCTTTCAATGCCTTCAGGAGTTGCTCCATAGTGTACTTCTTCTTATCGTAAACCCAGTATTTCACCCCTATGAGGCTATCTATCGAATCCACCCAGCCGACTATGCTCTGAAAACTAAATCTTGCTATGGCAGGGTCTTGAAGCGCATCCAGCCCTGATTCCATGCAGCATTTATACAGAAGGCTTACAAACGGCATTTTGTTTGTCTTTTCCAGTTCCTCAAGAAACCTGTTTCGGTACCTGAGTTCCATGGTCACGAACCATTCATACTGCCTGAGCCAGGCCTGGTAAAACTCCTCAAAATCCTTAAACTTGGTGGGGTCTCCGGTCTCTATCGACTTAACCCACTCGAACCCCGGCTCCGGGTCTCTGCCATTGAAGAGCGCGAATTCCGGCGCCTTCTCAATGTCCGCATAAGAAACCTCCCGCCTGACAGGCCCTTTGGAATCAACAATACATCCCGGCGTATTGCAGCCTACGATTCCCCACTGTCTCGCCTGCTCCAGGGTCAACTCTCCCGGATACTGGCTCAAAAGAGTCTCAATGGCCATTGGATCGTTCCGCAGAGAGGGAAGCCCCAATCCTGTTCTGGCTACCTCAACGACTCTTCTAAAATCGTCCCTTTTAGTCGCAGGGTGCCATCTGAATTTAAGGTCGGGAAAATGAAGTCTGTATCCGTCCCAGACATCCAGGATTAAACGAGTAAGCTCATTCGTGGCGTCACAACCATGCCCATCCTGCCCACCAATCGTCCAGACCGTATAGTCTCTGGTTCCCTGAGCTGACTTGCCCAAGCCACCAAACCTCGCAGGCCCAAATCCGGCCGTTTCGTGGTACTTAGCTGCCCAACAAGCTATTATCTCGCCCGCTGTAGTCCTGTCCAGCGTTTTCTCTTTTACCACGTCGCGTTCATACCATTCCCATAAAAGATCATCCGGCTTGAATGCACCAGGGTGGCAGGATTCTAAACCACGAAAAACACAATAGCTAAGCCAGAACATCTGCACGGCTTCCCAGAAGGTGCGGGGCGCGTTCTCCGCGACCCAATCACAATTCGCTGCTGCCTGTTCGGCTATCCATTTTGACTTCTCGTCGGGCATCTGAGGGGCAGCTTTCCTCGCTGCCTCTGCCCACCTCTTTATCCACCTGATGACCGCCTCACCAACCAGGATGCTAGCTTTAGCGTTATCAATCCTGTCCTGTATCTCATCAGTCTTGTGATAGTCAAGTGGCTCAGCTAATTTGACACGCTCAAATTCCTTCTCGTACTCCCCCAGCTTCTCCTTCTTCATCTCTACCAGTTTTCTCCAGCCCAGCCTCATATACCAGCCATGGTCGGCACTGGCACGCTGTACAGAGCCAAACGCTTCAAAGTATCTCCCGGGAGCTTCAGGACAAAAGTACAGGTGCTGCTCTTCAGGCGTCAGTTTGCCAACAACTCTTGACACTGCATTAAATTTATTGCCTATCTTTGCTGTGAGCTCATCCATCTCCTGTTTGGAAAGCCTGACTTTTTCGTCACCTTTCCAGTACATCATCCTTTCCGGCGCGTTCTTAAAGTTCGCCACCAATTGCTGCCAGTTCTGCTTTTGCGGATCTCCCGGCATGCCGTGCTCATCACTGGAATACAAGCCAATGACCATCTCGTATGGCCTAATTGGCAGACGTTGACGGTCAAGAGATTTTGCGAATGCCACAGCAACTATACGCGCAACTGTAGCCTCCGGATTCTCGTCACAGGCTTCCTTCATTGCCATGAACGGCCCCATATCTGTATAGGCATCCTTATCAGCGAAATAATCCGGCTCATCAACTTGTATCTTGTCTGCGACTGAGAACCTGAATTTCCACATCTCCGGAGTAACAACTGCCCATGCCTTACTTGTAGGTTCACCTGGGGTATCCAGCTTTACCCCCGCCTCCTCCGGGTCCAGTAAATACTCCTTCCCTTCCTCTTTCTCGTTCATTTTCATTATTTTTTCCACTGCTGTTGCCATTTTTACCTCCTTTAACTTCTCTACGTTAAAATTCTCTCGACTCAAATGCACAACACATCTTCAGTTTCCTCTCCGGGCCCAAATCTCTTATAACCCAAATAACCGCCCGCAGATACCACCTCTTATTAGCAACTTAAGTATATCCTCTCAAATACAATCTTCATATCAGACAAACTACGTATTTCCACCTCCAGAAAACTACTTACCACGATACATACAACCTCATAACAAATACAGATAAATTAAACACAGCCAGATTGGCATCCCCCATGATAATATACCAACCGATATCATGCCATGAGAAGCATATGCTTCGCCCAAGGCCTCCCCTACCTCACATTCGGTCACTGCCTCTATCAACTCTTGTGTCCACGCATAACCTGAACAAGCAGTAGCATTAACACCCTCCCCTTCTGGCACTACCTTGCCCTATACAAAGCATAAATTAACAATTGGACGTCACAAACGACTCGAAGGCAAACCTTCAAACAACATATGTTACAATGGAAATAGACTTAACCTCCCGCAAAGTTTGTTCATATTCTTCAGCAAAAAGGGGCTTGATTATGGAGAAAATTAAAGTTCTCTTAGCGGATGACCACACTTTGGTCTTAGAAGGACTGTCTCTTCTTCTAGAAAAAGAGGCGGACTTACTTATAGTAGCAAAGACAACCACTGCCGAAGAAGCAATCAGCTTAACAACGGAGCTGTTGCCAGATGTGGTCATCCTCGATGTTTCTATGCCTGTCGTTGGCGGCATCGAAGCCGCCCGGCAGATTAAAATATTTTGTCCGAGGACAGCTATCATCATACTCACCGCTTATAACTACGCGTCATATATTTCAGCTTCTTTAGAGGCGGGAGTAGCAGGATATTTGTTAAAGAATTCTCCTATAAATAAGCTAACCGATGCCATCCGCATGGTGTATGCAGGAGAAGCGGTGTTTTCTTTTCAATCCGCCAGCCAAATCGTACATCAGTTAGTGGTTAATGCTACCAAAACCGGACAAAAATCCGTGATATTGTCTCCACGCGAGTTAGAAATACTTAAACTGGCAGGTGGCGGGTTAACCAACAGGGAAATCGCCGAGGAGTTTGTGATCAGTGAACGCACTGTTCAAACTCACATGGTAAACACTTTCAAAAAATTAAAAGTCGGATCTCGCACCGAGGCTGTGCTTTACGCCTTAAAAGAAAATTGGCTGGCACTCGACGATATTTTTAAAGTAACCGAACATGAGGACTAACTTTTTCAAACCCAACAGGAGAATCAGCAAAAAGAGGGCTCTTGTAGAAATATTTCACCTCCAGAAAGAACTACAAAGAAAGAGCAAGCTCCTCACGACTACGAAGGCTCTCTACTCAAGCATTTTCACTCAAACCAATTATGTCATTTTCATTCGCACCCTTGAGGGAATGATTCTTGCAGTCAACCAACGAGCAGTAGATCTCTTCGGCTACAATACGGCCGAAGAACTGGTCGGGCTACACGTATCACGCCTTCTCTCCCCGAAAAGCTTTGAATCCCTCATGAAAGAGCAACAGAAATGGCTTAGGGATCGGTGCATTAAGCAATGCTACTACGAATATGAGATCTTCAGAAAGAACGGCGAAAAAATGATCACCGAGTCCGCACCCTCTTTGATAAAGAAAAATGAGCAAATAATAGGCATTATGACTACAGCCAGAGATATAACCGAGCAGCGACAAAGGCAGGAGAATATGCAATTCTACCTCGCAGAAATCACCCGCGCCCAAGAGGGGGAAAGGAAGTATATTGCTCGCGAGTTACACGACACCTTCCTCCAAGAATTGACAACCATATCTTTGAAGATCGACATGCTAATCGGAAACAGAGAGTTTGCACCGGAGAAAATCTTTTCCCAATTGGAACAACTCCAAAGCAATATCAACAATACAGCAAAAAAAGCTCGCTTCTTTGCACAAGAACTTCGCCCTGGTGACTTGGACCAACTGGGACTAACGCCAATTTTGGTAAACCTAACAAACAAATTTCACAATGAAGAAAAAGAGATTAATACACGTTTTGAGACAACCGGTTCTAGTTATCGCCTGCCACCGGAGATCGAACTGGCCTTATTCCGCATCGCCCAGGAAGCACTGCGCAACGTCAGGAAACATGCCATGGCAACGGAGGTACTGGTTAAGGTCGAGTTTGCTCCCGATAAAGTCAACTTGACCATTGCCGACAACGGCAGAGGATTCAAGGTGCCTGAAGTGGCAGGTGGATTTGCCAGCAAAGGCAAGCTGGGACTGATCGGCATGCAGGAGCGAGCCCGCTTGCTCGGCGGCACCTTCTCCATAAAATCGCAACCGGGCAAAGGCACAGAAATCACCGTCGGGATAAAAACTTAACGCCCGCCAAGCGCCACGATGGCATCATTAATTTGCCTTCATTATAAGTGGCTTTTACCTTCCCTGGATCAAAGGGGAAATAGCCTTGAATTCTGCAGTTCCCGCTTCCTTGAGCAAGCAAAAAATTATGGCTTCGGTGCTGGTTACTACTCCGCCTGCCCGTTCTATCTCTCTTAGCCCCACTCGCCAGTCAAACTTATAGCGTGAACAGGTGGCGTCCCCAACCACACTCACTTCATACCCTGCATCCAGCAAATCCAGAGCTGTCTGCAAAACACAGATATGCGTTTCCACCCCCGCCAGCACCACATGTCGGCTTCCCTCTTTCTGCAATTTTTCCTGAAAGTGCGTCTGTCTGTAACAACTAAAGGTCGTTTTCTCGACAGGCAAATAAAATTCTGCTATTTTCTCCCGAAGAGTCGCGACGGTTCGTCCCAACCCCTGCGGATACTGTTCAGTAATCAGCAGTGGGATATTCATGAAACGAAAGGAATCTATCAGGACACCCATGTTGTCTTTAACCAGTCTGGCTACGCCATCTTCCATAGCCGCCAGCACGCTGTCCTGCATATCCACCACCACCAGAACCACATCATCCCTGCCAGGATAAAAGCGACCTTTCTCTCCCCGTCTTCCAGACAAAGACAACCCCCCGAAAACAATAGGTTCTTATCGCTTGGTATACTGTGGTGCCTTGCGAGCACGCCTAAGCCCGTATTTTTTGCGTTCCTTAATTCGGGGGTCCCTGGTAAGCAGCCCCTCTTTGCGCAGAACAGGCTTAAGCAACTCATTTTCCTTAGCCAGTGCCCGGGCGATGCCATGTCGAATGGCGTCACTCTGCCCGCTCAGCCCTCCACCAACCACCTTAACTACGCCATGAAACTTGCCCACGGTTTCGGTGACCAAAAAAGGCTCCTCTATCCTGCAACGATGCTCCAGACGAGGGAAAACCTCCTCATAAGGTTTGTCATTAACAATAACTCCCCCTCCTCCGGCAAAAAGCTTTACCTGAGCTATCGCAGTTTTGCGCTTTCCTGTTCCCCAAACATACCTCTCTGTGCTCATTAGTTATCACCTTTCACTTTCGCCGCCAGCTGAGACAGATGAGGATGTTCCTCACCTGCATAAACCCTGAGCTTCTTAAACATTGCCCTGCCCAAACGATTATGGGGCAGCATTCTCTTGATTGCCAGTTCTACGACTCTGTCAGGATGAGCTGCGGCCATATCTTTAAAAGCTATTGTTTTTAAGCCTCCAGGATATCCAGAATGACGATAATAAACCTTCTGTTGTGCCTTGTTTCCAGACATATACACCCTGTCAGCATTAATCACCACCACACAATCACCGGTGTCAAGGTGGGGAGCATAAATCGGTTTGTGCTTCCCCATCAGCAATCCCGCCACCCGGGTAGCAAGCCTGCCCAGCGCCTGCCCACGAGCATCAATCACATGCCACTCTCTCTGTATATCTCTGGCTCTGGTACTATATGTTTTCACTTCTATTCTCCTGCAAATCCTGTCTCTGAAAGCATGTCCTCAAGTGGCCTGGCATAATTCACCTTAGCCAAACACAAACCACAAGCAGGGACTGTGGGCCCTGCCATGCCAAGTTCTCTTGCTTCCATAATATGGCAAAACCCCTCTACGTCCACTTTTCCCGTTCCCACTCTGAGCAATAGCCCCACGGTATTACGCACTTGATGCGGCAAAAAAGAGCTTGCTTTCATCTCAAAAATGACAAATTTACCGCTGCGTCTAACTTCGGCATTATACACAGTGCGCACCATGCTCCTCTTTTCTTTAACCGCGGAGACAAAGGAACTAAAATCGTGCTCTCCCAAGAGAAACTGGCACGCCCTGTTCATCTCTAAAATATCCAGTTCCTGAGACATAAACAAGGCAAAATCCCTGGCAAAAGGAGACCTGGTGTCTCCATTAAAGACATCGTACCGATATTCCCTGCTTATGGCGTCCTTCCGTACACTAAAATCAGCGCCAGCTCCGTATGCCTCCTTCACCGCAATATCACCCGGCAAATAATGATTCAAAGCTCGCATCATCACAGAAGCGGTAAGCTTTGTCTCAGCCCAAGCACTGGCCACCTGCCCTCTGGCATGGACTCCTGCGTCAGTTCTACTTGCCATCATAACCCGACTATGCTCTTTGCAAATCTTGCTCAAGGCTTCCTCTATCACCCCTTGAATGGTATCCCCTTTCGCCTGCCACTGTGACCCATGATATCGCGTACCCTGATACTCCACAACCAAAATAAACTTAGCAAAACTCACTCCGCGCTAAACCAGCTCAATTCGTGCCACAGGAGCACTATCCCCTGAGCGAAACCCCAACTTGACTATTCGGGTGTAGCCACCTTGGCGGCCATTATACCTGATGGCAATATCATCAAAAAGCTTTTTTACTATCTTTCCGTTGCCAACAAAAGCCAACGCCTGTCGCCTTGAAGCAACGCTCCCTTCTTTGCCCAAGGTAATCATCTTTTCAGCCAAACCACGAATCTCTCTGGCTTTAGCTTCAGTAGTGACCATCTTTTCATGCTCCAGCAAAGACATCACCAAGTTGCGGTATAACGCCCTGCGATGTCCTGCTGTTCTGCTAAATTTCCTGCCCGCTACCTGATGTCTCATCCTTTTCCTTCTTTTTCCCTTTGCTACCGACAGTAAACCCCATCCTCGCAACAATTTCCTTCACTTCGTCCTGGGACTTAGCCCCCATGCCAGGCAATGATGATAAACCTACGTCTTGCATTATCTCTAGAAGTTGCCCCAATGTCGTAACCCCTCCTCTGCGCAAGCTATTGTAGGCACGCGTCCCCATCCCCATTTCCTCCAACGACATATTGGTTAAGGCAAGCGCATCCGTCTCCTGTCCCGCTTCCTGCCACTTCTCCACCTGGTTCTTCAAATCTTTCAGAGGCATTAACTGTTCTGTCAAAATAACAGCACCCTGCCTGATCGCCTCTCCTGGCGCGATGGTCCCATCGGTCCACACTTCGAAAACAAGCCTCTCAGGGCTTCCTTCACGGCCAGGTTGAATCGCTTCCACCAAAAAATTCACTTTGTGCACAGGTGAAAAAACAGCATCCACAGGCAACGCCCCCATCGGTAAACCTTCCGCCGAGAATGCAGGCATGTAACCCCTTCCCACCTCTATATTAAACTCTACAGAAAGACTGGCTTCCACTGAATCAAGCGTCGCCAGATGTAATTCAGGATTAACTATCTCAAAATTCGAGGACGGAGTAATATCAGAGGCACAAACCTCCCCTTCCCCTTTTACATCCAAATACAATTTCCCCGGATCATGCGTCAATGGCCGCAGTCTTATTTCCTTAACATTCATCAAAAAATCCAGCATATCTTCCCTGATACAGGGGATAGCGGAAAACTCATGCTGAATCCCTTCAACCTTAATCCAGGTCACCGCAGCGCCGGAAAGGGAACTAAGCATCACCCGCCGCATGGCATTCCCTACAGTAATACTAAACCCTACTTGCAAGGGCTCAATTACAAAACGGCCATAATTACCCACGCTTTCAATGCTTTTAATTCCAGACACAGGCAATGCAATCAACTTATAAACTCCCCCTTGCCATTTACTTAATTTATCTCGAATAAAACTCTACGATAGCCCTGCCATCAAAGCCAGCAACCACCTCTTCTGCTTCGGGCAATCGTAGCATTTTGCCCTTCATCTTCTCTACATCCAAACTCAACCATACCGGCACACTCTTGCCCTTGGCTTCCTCGACCGCCATATCATAACACCCCGTCTTCTGGCTGCGCTCCTTCCATTCAATAACGTCGCCTTCCTTTACCAAGCATGAAGGAATGTCCGTCTTACGCCCATTCAGCCAAATATGACCGTGCCGCACTATCTGTCTTGCCTGCGCTCGTGACCCGGCAAAACCCAAACGATAAGTAACATTATCCAGACGTCTCTCCAATAAAATAAACAAATTGTCCCCCGTATCACCAGGCGCTCTAGTAGCCCTGGCAAAAGTCCCACGAAATTGCTTCTCCATTACTCCATAACTAAAACGCACTTTCTGTTTTTCCTTCAGGCGCTCGCCCCATGCAGACACCTTCCTGCGCCGGCGATTCAACGGCTGACGACCAGGAGCCTCCTTTTTTTTCTCAAGAGCACACTTGGCTGAAAAACATCTCTCCCCTTTGAGCATTAGCTTTGTGCCAACGTAACGGCACAAACGACATTTAGCCCCCGTATAACGTCCCATTCCCTACACCCTCCTCTTCTTTCGTGGCCGGCAGCCGTTATGAGGAACAGGAGTAACATCCTTAATGCTGGTAACGACCAAGCCAGAGGCTTGCAGGGCACGAATGGCGGCTTCTCTACCGCTACCAGGGCCCTTGACATAAATCTGCACCTGCCGCAAACCATTATTATTCATAGCCTGCTGTGTCGCTTCCTGCGCTGCCAGCTGAGCTGCATAAGGAGTACCTTTTCTGGAACCCTTAAATCCCGTTTTGCCTGCGCTGCTCCAAGAAAGCACATTGCCTCGCAAATCAGTAACAGTGACTATGGTGTTATTAAAAGTGGACTGGATGTAGACCTTTCCCTCAACAACTCCCTTCTGCGCCTTCTTATTTACTCCAGTTTTTCTTTTCCTGGGCATTTGTCAATCAAACCCTCCTTACTTCTTAGCTACACCGCGCCGCTGCCCTCTACCTGCAACCGTCTTTTTGGGCCCTTTCCTCGTGCGAGCATTAGTACGCGTCCTCTGTCCATGGACAGGTAAATGCATACGGTGCTTCATCCCGCGTACACTGCCTATCTCCATTAACCTCTTAAGATTAGATTGTACTTCTCTGCGAAGATCACCTTCCACTTTATGTTGCTCTTCAATAATATCTCGTAGCCGACTAATTTGCTCTGCATTGAGATCCTTAACTTTTATACAGGGGTCCACTTCAGCATTAGCCAGAACTCTGCGGCTCATGGTATGCCCAATACCATAGATATACTGCAAAGCTATTAAAATTTGTTTCTCCTTGGGGAGATCTACGCCAGCAATACGTGCCATTTCTAACCCTGCCTTTGCTTATGTCTAGGATTCTCACAGAGAACCCTTACCACGCCTTCCCTTCGAACAACCCTGCATTTTCTGCAACGACGTTTAACAGACGCTCTTACTTTCACTTTTTCTTCACCCCACAAAAACGAAAATCCCCCTATCTTAACCTTTTCCCACCTGCTCGTCAAAGGAGGCCGCCTTACCTCAATCTATAAGTAATACGGCCCCGGCTCAGATCATAAGGAGAAAGCTCAACCAGCACCCTATCCCCTGGCAAAATCTTGATATAATGCTTCCTCATTTTTCCCGAAATGTGCGCCCGTACCCTGTGCCCATTCGCCAGATCAACGTAAAACATGGTGCCGGGCAAACATTCCACCACCTTGCCCTCAACTTCTAATCGTTCCCTCTTAGCCATTATCTCTAAGCAAGCACCTCTGCTTCATTATCAGTGATGGCTATCGTATGTTCAAAATGAGCTGAAAGACTGCCATCCACCGTTAACACCGTCCAACGGTTAGCCGCCAATCTGGTTCGCCAATCACCAATATTAATCATAGGCTCTATTGCTAATGTCATTCCCTGTCGCAACAAAATTCCCCGTCCGCAGACAAAGTTCGGTATTTGAGGATCTTCATGCAATTCTCTGCCCACACCATGACCAGAATACTCCCTAACCACCGAAAAACCATTTCCTTCCGCACACCGCTGCACTGCCGCAGAAACATCTTTCAAATATACACCATGCCTGGCATGCGCAACGCCCTCTTCAAGGCTCTGTTCCGTGATCGCTATAAGCCTCTCGGCGTCAGGGCTTATTTTCCCTACACCAACTGTGATCGCCGCGTCTGTGTGGAAACCCTTCCATTTTACCCCCACATCCAGCGAAACGATATCCCCTTCTTTCAATTCCCTGTCACCGGGAATGCCGTGCACTATCTCGTCGTTTACGGAAACACACAGGCTGGCAGGAAAACCCTGATAGCCTTTAAAAGAGGCCTCGGCCCCCCTCCTGTTCAATTCCGCCACCACCATGGCATCCAGAGATATCGTCTTGATCCCCGGCTTAACTGCCTCCCTCAATTTCGCCAGAATAGCCTTTAATATTTCACCGCCCTGGCGCATAATGACCACTTCTTCAAGGGATTTTAAAATCACCATTTAATGGCTACTCTTACTCCTAATAGCAGCAAGTATCTCTTCCGCTATCTTGGAAATTTCCCCACTGCCATCCACCTCAATCAGTTTATCCTGTTCCCTATAATAATCAAGCACGGGCATGGTTTGATTAAAAAATACCTTCAGTCGCTCTCTCACCACTTCTTCCTTATCATCAGTTCGCTGATATAATTCTCCCCCACATTTATCGCATTTCCCCGATATCTTCGGCGGAGAGGCCACGTTATGATACGGCAACAAGCACCCGGAACAAATCCATCTCCCGCTGAGCCGCTTTACCAGCTCTTCTTCTGGCACACGGATATACACAGCCATATCTATCTTCCTGTTTTGCTTGAGCATTGCCGCATCCAGCGCACTGGCCTGTTCCAGCGTTCTGGGAAAACCATCAAAAAGACACCCCGAAACACAATCAGTTTCCGCTATCCTTTCAAGTGTCATCCTGATAGTCACCTCATCGGGCACCAACTTCCCTTCCTCCATATATGACTTGGCCAGTAATCCCATCTCGGTCCTGCCTTCCAAGTTTGAACGAAACAAATCTCCCGAAGATACATGGGGTAATTTCAACTCGTCGACAAGAATCGCTGCCTGGGTCCCCTTACCTGCACCCGGTGCTCCCAGCAAAATAACATACATCGTCTTCTCCTTACTTCAAAAAACCTTCATAACGCCGCATGGTTAACTGCGATTCCATCTGCTTCATGGTATCAAGTGCCACCCCCACCACTATCAGCAAAGCAGTGCTCTGAAAGGAAAGAACCACAACGCCGGTAACCTCACGGGCAACAAAGGGCAAGATAGCCACCACAGCCAAGAAAAGTGCTCCTCCCCAGGTAATCCGCTTAATGACCCCGTTTAAATAATCGACTGTAGGCTTCCCTGGACGAACACCAGGAATAAAACCGCCCTGTTGTTGCAACGTGCTGGGTAATTTCATTTGTTCAAATGTGATCATAGTATAAAAGAAAGCAAAACCTACCACCAAGGCAAAATATGGCAGCCAATAAGCCAGTCCCAGGGGGGCACTGTTTCCGGGATTGAACAGGTGATATACCGAATTCCAAAAATTCGGATCCTGCCCCGGAGCGTTCATAAACCATGTCGAGATCGTCCACGGAAAAGTCATGATTGCTATAGCAAAAATAATAGGAATCATCCCTGCGGTATTTACCTTCAGCGGAATATAACTTGACCCTGACTGGCGATACATACGGCCGCCACGAAAAGTACTGCGAGCATATTGTACCGGGATACGGCGGTGCGCCTCGGTAAAAACAACCACCAACACCAGGGTAATAAGTCCGAGAATAACAAAGGTGATTAATCCAGCAGGATCCTCTTTGGCAACAAAACCCCGCCCCACCATATCTGGCAACTGGGCAACTATTCCTCCAAAAATTACTATCGAAATACCGTTGCCTATCCCTCTCTCGGTGATCAACTCTCCCAGCCAGACCAAAAACATCGTTCCCGCCGTCATAGACAACAGGGCAACCGCCATCATCTCTGGAGACAAATACCCCACAATATGTTGACTCTGTAATAAAGCCACCTGACTATACCCCTGCAGGGCGGCCAGCGGCACAGTAATGATATGGGTAATGCGATTGATTTTCTGCCTCCCGGTCTCTCCCTCCTGCGCCAGCGCCGCCAGGCCGGGGAGAACCGGGGTCAACAACTGCATAACGATGGTAGCGGTGATATAAGGATAAACCCCCATAGCCAACACACTGAAGCTCTTCATTGCCCCACCGCTGAAAAGGTCCAGCATGCCCATAAGGGGCGTCTCGTCGTAAAAATTACCTAAAGCTGCCAGGTCCGCTCCTGGCAGAGGAATATGCGCCACAAAACGAAAAACGACCAAGATACCCAGTGTAAAAAGTATCTTTCGCCTCAAGTCAGGCAACCTGAATGCATCCATCATCGCCTGGATGAGGCGTGGTTGGCTTTCGCTACGTTGCATCCCTAGCCTTCTCCACCTTTCCTCCCGCCGCCACAATCTTGTCTTGTGCACTGGCAGAAAACCTGTCAGCCTTGATCAATAAAGCATGATAGACCTCTCCACCACCAAGAATCTTGATCGGTTTCTTCAGCGATTTAATCAGCCCTGCCTGAAGCAATGCCTCAGGAGTAACTTCTGTGCCCGGGGGGAAAACATTTAACTTTTCTACAGAAACGATACTATACTCCGTCCTGAAGATGCTGGTAAATCCTCGCTTCCTCGGCAATCTCTTGATCAAAGATAATTGGCCGCCCTCAAAACCAGGGCGAACTCCACCTCCAGAACGGGATTTTTGTCCCTTGCAACCTCTGCCTGAATAAGTGCCGTGCCCACTGCCATTCCCTCTCCCCACGCGCTTAACTTCACTTCTGGAGCCAGGAGCAGACCTCACTTCATTCTGCCTCACTGCTCAATTCCTCCTCCGTTTCCTTCCTTGGCGCAACCTTATCGATAACAACCGCATGCCGTTTTCTCTGTCTCAAATTGCTCAGAGCTATCACAGTAGCCTTAACTGTGTTTCCTCGATTAGAGCTACCCAATGACTTGCTAACAATATTTTTAATGCCCGCCGCTTCAAGCACCGCTCTGACTGAATCACTGGCGATGATCCCTGTTCCTGGCGCAGCTGGCTTAAGCAATACCCGTGACGCTCCAAATTTAGCTAGAATCTCGTGGGGAATGGTAGTGTTTTCCACAAGAACTTCTATCATGTTCTTCCGTGCAACAGCAGAGGCCTTGTGAATCGCATCAGGAACCCCCCTGGCTTTAGCCGACGCAAAACCTACATGCCCTCTACCGTCACCTGCCACCATCAACGCCCTGAATCGAAGCTGTCTGCCCCCCTTCACCACCTTAGTGACACGATCAATGGATATTAACTTCTCCTTAATCGCAACCTCAGAGAAATCAATTTTCGCCCTCTTTCCCTCTGCTTTAGTTACTGCCTTCATAACAAATCCTTCCCCGAAAATCTTTTCGGCTCATATGACATTTTAGAATAATAGTCCTTCTTTACGAGCCGCTTCTGCCAGCGCCTTAACTCTACCGTGATACCTGTAACCGCCACGGTCAAAAACAACTTTATTGATGCCCATTGCCATGGCCCGCTGGGCCAACATCGTACCTACAACCTCAGCCTGCTTCACTTTCGCTTTCTTCCCCTCTTTATCTCTGACCTCTGTAGACAGAGTGCTTACAGAGAGGAGAGTGTGCCCCTGAGAATCATCAATAATTTGAGCATAAACATGGTTCAGACTACGAAAAACATTCAGTCGCGGGCGTACAGATGTGCCAGATAGACTCTTTCGTATTCGTGCATGCCGCACGATGCGCATTGCTCTTGGGCTCAATTTTGCCATACTTGCTCTCTCCGCTTTCTTTAAATCGATCCTTCCTGTTAAGCCTTACCCGCTTTGCCCGCTTTGCCTGGCTTCAGCCGCAACGTCTCCCCAAGATATTTGAAGCCCTTACCCTTATACGCGTCAGCAGGGCGAATTTTACGGATATTAGCAGCTGCCTCCCCTACAGCTTCCCTGTCAATGCCCACCACGCAAACACGGTTTCCCTCATTGATGGAAACCGATACCCCCTCAGTGAGCACGAACTCTACAGGATGGGAAAAACCCACCTGGAATACTAGCTTTTTACCGCTTGCATGCCCCCTATATCCCACTCCATTCAATTCTAGGATTTTCTCGAATCCTTCGCTTACTCCTATAATCATATTGGACAGCAAACTACGCATCAACCCGTGCAGGGCTCGATGTTCTTTACTATCAGTTCGCCGGGACACAACTAACTCACCCTCTTTTAGGGCAACAGCAATATCCTCGTGAAGAAAACGAGATAATTCACCTTTGTTTCCCTTCACCGACACTTCCCTACCCACGATCTTCACATCCACCCCTGAAGGAATCGGTATTGGACGCTGACCTACTCGAGACATTTTCAGTTCTCCTCGTTTACCAAATATAGCACAGGAGCTCGCCACCAATCCCTCGCCGCCATGCCTCCTGCCCTGTCATAATCCCCTTAGATGTAGATACCATAGCAAACCCCAGTCCCCCATAAACACGCGGAATCTCTCCCTTGCCCACATAGACCCGCAATCCCGGCTTGCTAACCCGTTCCAAGCCACGAATAACAGGCTGCTTGCCATCATATTTGAGGTGTATCCTGATCGCTTGCTGCGGTTTGCCCTGCAACTCCTCATAGCCGGAAATAAGCCCTTTTTGCTCAAGGATCCTAGCAATAACAACCCCCACTCGGAAGGAAGGCACAACCACGCTATCATGGCAAGCCATGATAGCATTGCGTATCCGGGTCAACATATCTGCAATTGTATCAGTAACTGCCATTAATTCGCTCCTCACCAACTCGACTTTCGCACGCCTGGGATTTGCCCTGAAAGAGCAAGCTCGCGAAAACAGATACGGCACAAGCCGAACTTGCGCATATACGCCCGGGGTCTGCCGCATAACTGACACCGACTATACTGCTGCACCTTGTACTTCGGAATACGCTTTGACTGTACTACTTTAGATACCTTTGCCACCTTAATTCCTCCTAAAGGGAAAACCCATCAGTTCTAGTAATTTCATGGACTCGCCATCACTGTTAGCCGAGGTAATAATAGTCACCTGGAGCCCGCGTACTCTGTCCACCTTATCATAATCAATCTCAGGAAAAACGATCTGCTCCTTTATCCCCAAGCTATAATTCCCTCTGCCGTCGAAAGAATCTTTGGATAGCCCCTGGAAATCACGCAGACGGGGCAATACGGCATTCGTCAACCTGGAAAAGAAATCATACATCCGCTTACCTCGCAGCGTCACCATCATGCCTATAGGCATACCTTCCCTCACCTTAAAAGCAGCGATGGACTTCTTGGCCCGGGTTATTACCGGGTGTTGCCCGGAAATCATCGCCAAATCTCCTTCCGCTGCCTCCAGAGCTTTGGGGTTCTGTATTGCTTCACCCAGGCCAATGCTAAGGACAATCTTCTTCATCCTGGGTACTTGCATCACGTTAGCATACCCAAACTCCTCTTTCATCCGAGGAGCTGTCTCCCTTAAATATTTTTCTTTCAAATCATTTGCCATATCTATCTTCCCCGATGAACCCTGTCCACTAACTTTAATCTATCACCTCGTGACAGGCACGACAAACACGCACTTTCTTGCCATCGTCAAGGAAACGCCTTCCCACACGAACGGGTTTATCACACTTGCTGCATACCAGCATGACATTGGAAACGTGCATCGGCGCTTCCATATCAATAATCCCAGCTTGGCGAGCAGCGCCCTGGGTACGGGAATGCCGCTTGATCATATTCAACCCTTCCACTACTATCACGCTTTTCCCTGGGAGAGCCACCCGTACCGTCCCCCTTTTTCCCTTATCTTTGCCCGCTATAATAGCAACCGTATCATTCTTTCTAATTTTCATATCATAAAACCTCTGGCGCCAGTGAAATTATCTTTAAAAAATTCTTATCTCTCAACTCTCGCGCCACGGGACCAAAAACACGTGTCCCCCTGGGGTTTCCTTTGTCATCAAGTATCACTGCAGCATTTTCATCAAACCTGATATGGGACCCATCAAAACGCCGATATGGCTTAGCTACACGCACAACTACCGCCCGCACTACTTCTCCTTCCTTCACCGTGCCATGCGGGATAGCCCTCTTTACCGTAGCAACGATAACATCTCCCACACACGCATACCTTCGCCTCGTACCACCAAGCACGGTGATACACATGATCTGCCTAGCACCAGTATTATCGGCAACTTTAAGCCTGGTATAGCTCTGAATCATCTTTTTTGCTCTCCGCTAATTCCTTCCCCGTAATTTCTCCCCTGGAAAGCACTTGCTCAACACGCCAGTGCTTTCCCTTGGAGAAAGGCCTTGTTTCAATGACTTTTACCACATCCCCTACTCTACACGTATTGCCTTCATCATGGGCTTTGTACTTCCTGGCATGACTCACGGTCTTCCTGTAAAGAGGATGCTTATTTTTCGTCTCCACAACCACAACTACGGTTTTCTCCATTTTGTCGCTTATAACTTGTCCTATTCTAGTCTTTCTGTTTCCCATACTAATCATCCTCTATATTAATGTCTCTTTCTCTCAAAATAGTTTCCAGGCGGGCAATCTTCCTCTTCGCAACCGGAAGCTCCCTGTGATTTATCAACTGTCGCGTCGCATGCCGAAAACGAAGGTTGAAAAGCTCTTCTCGCGCCTCCAACAGCTTCTTTCGAAGCTCGTCATCATTTAACGCACGGATATCGCTAGCCTTCAACTCCCCTCCCCCTCTTTCATCACAAAACTGGTGCTTACAGGAAGCTTATGTGCAGCCTGGCGTAATCCCCTCCTAGCCTCTTCTTCACCTATTCCCTCAACTTCAAAAATTACCCTGCCCCGCTTCGCTACAGCCACCCATTCCTCCGTTGCGCCCTTTCCTCCCCCCATTCTGGTCTCCGCCGGCTTTTTAGTCACAGGCTTATCCGGAAAAATCCTGATCCACATGTGCCCACCCTTGCGTAAAAAACGCACCAGCACCCGACGAGCAGCCTCAATTTGCCTGGCAGTAATCCAAGTAGATTCCTCTACTCTCAAACCAAATTCACCAAAAGCTACGCTAGCGCCCCTGGAAGCAGAACCTTTCATCCTGCCTCTATGCACTTTACGATGCTTCACCCTCTTCGGCTGTAACACCACTCTTCCTCTCTTCAGGGAGAATGTCTCCCTTGTAAATCCAGACTTTAACGCCAATTCGACCCATTGCGGTACGCGCTTCGCTAAAACCGTAATCAATGTTAGCACGCAAAGTATGCAACGGAACCCTGCCCAGATGCAACGTCTCGGAACGGGCAATCTCCTGCCCCCCCAGCCTACCTGCACACTTTATCTTAACCCCCAGGGCACCGGCCTGCATGGTCCTGCCCGCAGTTTGCTTCATCGCCCAACGGAAAGTCACCCGGCCCTCAAGCCGCTCCGCTATATTTCTCGCTACCAGAACAGCTTCGACCTCAGGGTTTTCCACTTCCTTTATTGTCAAACGGATCTTTTCCTCTACGAGCTTCTCCATGTCCGACTTTAAAGCCTCTACGTTCTGTCCCCCTCTGCCAATCAAAATGCCAGGACGGGAAGAATAAAGAGTTACCATTACTTCTCCGCTGATACGTTCAATCTCCATCCGCGCGACATAACCATTGCTGCATTTGCGCTTCACCATGCTGCGCATCTGCAGATCCTGCTGCAGAAACTTTGCATAGTCCTTCTCTGCATACCACCGAGCATCCCAATCCCGGATAACTCCCAGACGAAAACCCCGTGGATCAACTTTCTGTCCCAACTATTTTTCCTCCTCTGCAACAAAAACCGTAATATGCGCAGACCGCCGCAAAATCGGGTCAATTCTACCCCTGGACTGAGGCCTGTGTCTCTTCAGTGTACGCCCCTGGTCAACCATTATCTCTGTTACCCTAAGCTCTGCCGGTAACATCTGAAAATTATTCTCGGCATTCGCAGCAGCCGATCGCACCGTTTTAGCCACAGCAGTTGCCGCGGGAGTAGTCATAAATCTGAGAATATCCAGCGCCCGATCAACCTTCTTCCCGCGAATCATATTCGCTACCAGGCGAACTTTTCGCGGAGAATATCCAATATCCTTTGCCACAGCTTTCACTTTCATCTACATTTACACCTGTTTTTTGCCTTGAGTGGTCACTTGGGCTTTGGTAACGTGTCCCCTGAACGTCCTGGTAGGGGAAAACTCTGCCAGCTTCTGCCCCACCATGCTCTCGGTGATGAAGACAGGGACATGTTTGCGCCCATTGTGTACCGCAATAGTATGCCCTATCATCTGAGGCAAAATAGTAGACGCACGGGACCACGTCTTTATTGCCGCTTTCTCTCCGGAACTGTTAATCAATTCTATTTTCTTTAATAATTTGGGATCACAATAGGGCCCTTTTTTAGTAGATCGCGACATACCCTCATTCCCTCCGTGTCACTATCATATTATCCGAAGATTTCTTGCGCTTACGCGTCTTGTAGCCCAACGCAGGCTTTCCCCATGGTGTCTTGGGATGCATCCCTATAGGAGCCCTGCCTTCCCCTCCACCATGAGGATGATCCCTGGGAGTCATAGCGGAACCCCGTACAGAAGGCCTTATCCCCAGCCATCGTTTGCGCCCTGCCTTCCCCAAGCATATACTCTCATGCTCCACATTGCCTACCTGCCCGATTGTAGCAAAACAATCCTGCAGGAACCGCCGCACCTCTCCCGAAGGTAAACGCACCAGCACATGTCTACCTTCCTTCCCTAACACCTGTGCGCCTACACCGGCGCTGCGTACCACCTGCCCTCCTCGTCCTGGCTGCAATTCAAGATTATGCACCAGCGTACCTACGGGAACTGCCTTCAACGGCAAGGCGTTACCCACTTTCGGTTCACTATTCTCTCCTGCCTCTACCATATCATTTACCTGCAAACCCAGAGGAGCAAGAATATACCTCTTTTCCCCGTCAAGGTAATGAATCAGCGCTATTCTGGCGGAGCGATTGGGATCATACTCTATAGCGGCCACCCGCCCAGCCACGCCAAGCTTTCTCCTCTTAAAATCGACAATACGAAGCATGCGCTTAGCTCCCCCCCCCCTGTGCCGAACAGTAATCACCCCACGAGAATTTCGTCCCGCCAACTTCTTCAATGGTATAACAAGAGATCTCTCCGGTGTCTTTTTGGTAATCTCCTCAAAAGCAAACCCCGTCATCCCTCTTCTGCCAGGAGAAGTCGGCTTATATATCTTCAATGCCATAACTTTATCACACCACAAATCACCAAATTTTATACTCTGGCCCAAACGCTGACCCGCTACATCCTCCGCCCTTGCACACGCTACGAGTGCGTCTTCTTCCAACGATTCTTCTTAAGCAACTTCTTGTGCTTATGCTTCGACATTTTCTTCTTTCGCCACTTAAGAACTGAGCCCAATTTCAACTCCTCGGAAAGTATTCCCGCTAATCATATTAAACACCTTCGAAAAAGGCAACTTTATGCCCCTCTTTCAAAGTGACTACTGCCTTCTTCCAGGACGGCCTTACCACCTGCCTCAGTCCCATCCGTCGCGTCTTGCCATGAACGATCATCACATTAACATCTGCAACTTCCACGTGAAACGCTCTCTCCACCGCTTCCCTAATCTGGCTCTTGGTAGCACACTTGCTCACCTCAAAAGTATACTGATTGCTCTCTTGCAGTAAAGCTGATTTCTCCGTAATTAAGGGGCGCCGCAACACTTCATAAAAATGCATCCTGTTATTCACCTGCCTTTTCGACGTCATCTCGTGTTTCCATAGGATGCTTCTCTCTTTTTCCCCAGAGCCTTTCCATATTACGTAGAGCCAACTCAGAAACCAGCACCGTGTGACATGACATCAAATCAAGTACATTAACCAGAGAGGATGGCAAAACTTTCACTCCCTGCAGATTACGGGAGGCCATGACCAAACCGGCCTCGGCTTTTTCGGTGACAAGCAACATAGGAAACTCAACCGCCAGCCCTGACAACACCTTACTCATCTCCCTGGTTTTAGGTATTTCCAGCACCAGCTCTTTCACTATCTTCATCTCCTCTTCCTCCACTTTGGCAGAAAGAACACACTTCAAGGCCAGCTGCCGCATCTTCCTGGGCATGGACTGTCCATAATCACGCGGCTTAGGTCCAAATACTACCCCTCCTCCCCTAAGCAAAGGAGATTTGATGTCTCCTCTTCGGGCCCGCCCTGTGCCCTTCTGCGCATAAAGCTTACGCGTACTCCCCACAACATCTCTTCGCGTCTTCGTGCTCACTGTTCCCTGCCGCCTGTTTGCCAGCTGCCGTACCAACGCCTGATGTACCACCGCCTGGTTAAAAGGGATGCCAAAAACTTCTCCATCCACCTCTATCTGCTCCACAACCTCACCTGACAAATTATATACCGGTATTTTCACGCTGATCCTTCCCCGCTTCTTTTAATTGTCAATAAACCACTGCTGGCTCCAGGGACACCCCCTTTAACTAGCAAAAGATTACGTTCCGGATCAACTTCAACCACCCGTAAATTACGTACGGTCACCTTTCTGTTTCCCATATGTCCCGCCATCTTCATTCCCTTAATCACTCGCCCGGGATAGGTGGTCGCCCCTATAGACCCCGGGGCTCGATGACGATCGGACTGCCCGTGTGTTTTGGGCCCGCCAGCAAAATGATGCCGCTTCACCACCCCGGCAAATCCTCTGCCCTTGGATACCCCTGATACGGTTACCAAATCCCCCGGTTTAAGAAAACTGACATCTACTCTGTCGCCTCTGTTGACCGAGGATACCTCGTCAATTTCAAATTCCCGCAGAAAGCGAAGCTTTCCCATTTCTTTAAAACGCCCGGCAAGAGGAGCATTAAGCTTCTTAGCTTCAAGAAAACCCAGTTGCACAGCGTCATAACCATCGCTGCCCTTGCTCTTCACCTGGATGACAAAACATGGGCCGGCCTCGATAGCCGTCACCTGTACCGCCTCTCCCCCCTCCAGGAAGACCTGCGTCATCCCTATTTTTCTACCAAGAATTCCCTTTATCATTTTTTTTCCTACGACTTAATCTCTATCTCCACACCCGATGGCAAACTGAGCTGCGTCAGCGCATCTATAGTCTTAGCACTCGGTTCAAGAATATCAATGAACCGCTTATGTGTCCGTATCTCAAACTGTTCTCTAGAGTCTTTGTCAATATTTGAGGCACGAATGACACAAAACTTCTCAATACGAGTGGGCAAAGGCACCGGGCCAACAATAACCGCTCCGGTACGCTCCGCCGCTTCCACAATCTGCACCACGGACTGATCAACCAACCTGTGATCAAATCCCTTAATCTTCACACGAATTTTCTGTTTGGTCACTTACTTCCTCTCCCCTGTTGCGACTATCAATTGACAGGCAAGGGCGTCCGGCAACTTATCGTAGGAGTAGAAATCCATGGAATAGTTCGCCCTTCCCTGGCTGAGAGACCTTAGAGCACTAGCATAGCCAAAAGTCTCTGACAATGGAATGAAACAATGCACTGCACAGCTCTCTTCGTATGTTTCTATTCCATCAATACGCCCACGCCTGGCGGCCAAGTCGCCAATAACATCACCCATAAACTGTGACGGCGATATAATTTCCATCTTCATAATCGGTTCCAGAATAATAGGGCTGGCTTTGCGCACACCATTCTTCAATGCCATAGACCCTGCAATTTTAAAAGCCATCTCGGAGGAATCTACTTCGTGAAAACTGCCATCACAAAGAACCACTTGCACATCTACCAGTGGGTACCCTGCCACCCCTCCATTGCTTAGAGCTTCCCTGATCCCTGCCTCCACAGAAGAAATAAACTCCCGAGGAATTGCACCTGACCGAATCTGGTCAATAAATTTAAAGCCACTGCCTCTTTCTCCCGCCTCCAGCCTGATCTTTACCTGCCCATACTGGCCTCTACCTCCGGACTGACGCACAAACTTACCCTCGGCCTCCGCCGATACGGTAACTGTTTCCTTGTAAGCCACTTGCGGCCTACCCACACTAACTCGTATTCCATGCTCAGTGAACAGGCGGTCAACCATCACTTCAAGATGTAATTCCCCCATTCCGGCAATGATGCCCTGCCCCGTCTCAAAATCGGTATAGAACCTGAGAGTCGGGTCTTCATTGACGAGCTTGGAAAGGCCCCCTTCCAGTTTTTCCTGGTCAACTTTGCTCTTAGGTTCAATCGCCATAGAAAGGATAGGTTCCGGAAACTTAATAGCCTCAAAAAGGACAATGCGCGAAGGACTGCAAAGCGTGTCACCTGTGAGTGTTTTTTTAAGTCCTAAAATAGCGACAATCGCTCCTGTATCAATCTGCTTGATCTCTTCACGGCAATTAGCATGCATAAGACATAATCTGCCCAGACGCTCTTTCGTTCCTCTGGAAGAATTCATAACCTGCATTCCCGTCTCGGCTCTTCCGGAATATACCCGTATATAGGTCAATTTGCCCATAAAGGGATCAGAAACTACCTTGAAAGCCAGAGCCGAAAAAGGTTCGTCATCATCTGCTCGGCAATACACTTCTTTCTGCACATCGGGGTCAAGGACGCGAATCGATGGCAAATCAAGAGGCGATGGCAAATACTCCACGACAGCATCAAGCAAAGGACGAATTCCTCTACCCTTCAATGCACTGCCACACAACACTGGCACTATTCGCCCCGTCACTGTTAATCTACGTATACTCGCTTTAAGCTCGGCAACAGAGATTTCCTCCCCTTCAAGATACATCAACATCACCCGGTCATCATTTTCTGCCAACTTTTCTATCAACGCCTGCCGAGACTTTTTCGCCTGCTGTCTAATTTCTTCCGGCACAGGCGATACCTGCAACTCTCCATCCGCTTCCTCGGGAAAAATTATGGCGTGCTCCTCTATGAGATCAATTACCCCCCTGAAAAGATTTTCTGTCCCCAAAGGAATTTGCAAGGGTAACGTTCGGGCATGCAACCGCTGTTCCATCATCGTCAACACACGTTCAAAATCCGCCCCCACCCTGTCCATCTTATTCACAAAACAAATCCTGGCCACGTGATGCCGATCCGCCTGATGCCATACTACCTCGGATTGAGCTTCCACTCCAGCAACCGCGTCCAGAACCACAACCCCTCCATCCAACACCCTGAGGCTACGCTCCACTTCCGCCGTAAAATCCACATGCCCCGGCGTATCAATAATATTGATACGGTGATCTTTCCAATGGCAAGTTGTAGCAGCGGAGGTAATGGTAATTCCCCTCTCTCTCTCCTGTTGCATCCAATCCATCACCGCTGTCCCCTCGTCTACTCCCCCAATCTTGTATGTGCGACCCGTATGATAGAGCACCCTTTCAGTGACAGTGGTCTTGCCCGCATCAATATGGGCAATAATCCCTATATTTCTAACCGCCTCCAGGGGAAATGACCTGGGCATAAATCCGCTCTCCACTTTCGTCTCTTTTTTCGCTTGCGCTACTACAATCATGTTGTTTACCACCGATAATGAGCAAAGGCCTTATTTGCTTCAGCCATTTTGTGAATCTCACTACGTTTTTTCACCGATGCGCCCTGCCCCTGCACTGCATCAAGTATTTCTCGCGCCAACTTTTCCTTCATGGATTTGCCTGCTCGTGCCCGTGCCGAATTTAAAAGCCAGCACATGGCCAAAGACCTTCCCCGAACGACAGGCACCTCCATGGGAACCTGATAGGTAGCCCCTCCAACTCTTCGCGGCTTGATCATTAGCAAAGGCGTCACATTTTTTAGCGCCCGTTCCAGAACCCCTATGGGCTCTTCTTTTGCCTCTTGCTCCACAATTTCAAGAGACCCATAGACTATTCTCTCAGAAGTAGCCTTCTGTCCACGCCGCATGACCTTGTTTATCAATGTCGATACAGTCACACTGCCATATTTAGCGTCAGAAGCAATTTGCCTCCTCGCTGTTTTTCTGCTTGCTCTTCTTGGCATTGGCTACCTCGTTCTCTTCCTTTTCCTATTCTTTGCTTCTACTTTGCGGATTTCTTAGTGCCATATCGACTACGTCCCCGTTGCCTGCCAGTCACTCCTTCAGTATCCAGAGTGCCCCGTATAATATGATAACGAATACCAGGAACATCCTTAACCCTGCCACCACGAATCAAAACTACCGAATGTTCCTGAAGATTATGTCCTTCTCCAGGGATATAAGCATTTACTTCCATGCCATTAGTCAACCTGACACGGGCAACCTTGCGTAAGGCAGAATTCGGCTTCTTCGGTGTAACAACCTTAACCTGAATGCAAACACCCCTTTTTTGCGGCGCACCCACACGGTTCCACCTGCTCTTACCACTAAGAGCATTATAGTTAACATGCAATGCCGGAGCCTTAGTCGCCTTCGGGGACTTACGTCTCCCCTTACGCACAAGTTGATTAATAGTCGGCATTATCTTTTGTCTCCTCGTTTTGCTTCCGGACAATTAAAAAGCCGCCAGCTTTCCCCATCCTGCCTTATTCAAAACCTCTTCTGTCCGCGAAACACCTCAGGCAGGAGTTCATAAAACCACGGCTCTTCCGTTTCGGCAAGCGACAGGATAAGAAATTATCACAAGGCACTAAGGATTGTCAAATTGTGCTCTCCTTTTCCTAATAACCCTGATTCTCTTGAGGAGATGGTACCCTGCAGGTATAATAGCAGGATGTCTTCCTTGAACTATATACTGAACCGTGTTACCAAGCCAGCCCGCTATACAGGAGGTGAATGGAACAGCATTAGCAAGGACTGGCGTTCCATCAATATCAAAGTCGCCCTGTGTTACCCTGAAATCTACGAGATAGGCATGTCCAATCTGGCTATAACTATTCTTTACGACATCCTAAACAGAGAGCCAGACATTTTAGCAGAAAGAGTATTTGCTCCCTGGATAGATATGGAAAACATCATGCGCAGGGAAAAACTTCCTCTCTTCAGCCTGGAAACACGCCATCCCTTGAAAAACTTCGATATCGTCGGATTTTCCTTGGGATACGAACTTACTTATACCAACTGCCTGAACATGTTGAACCTAGCTCAAATCCCCCTGCTAGCCTCCCAGAGGACTGCCTCTTCTCCTCTGATAATCGCCGGCGGCTGTTGCTCTTGCAACCCTGAGCCTATGGCAAATTTTATTGATCTCTTCGTAATCGGGGAGGGAGAAGAGGTAATTCTGGAATTACTGGACGCTTTCCGGCTGCATAGTGGCAACAAGACCTCTTTGTTGCGTCAAGCAGCTACTATAGACGGCATCTATGTTCCTTCCTTCTACCAGGTGAAATATTACGCTGACGGTACCTTGGAGGCTTTTCTTCCCCTAGTTCCCGAGGCCAAGCCCAAGATCAAGCGCAGACTGGTTAACAATCTGCCTTCTCCTGTTGTCAAACCTGTGGTTCCCTACATAGAAACAGTCCACGACCGCGGCGTTATAGAAATTCAGAGAGGCTGTAATCGTGGCTGCCGTTTCTGCCAGGCAAGCACACTATACCGACCTGAGAGAAAGCGCCCCCAAGAAGAGATCTTGGCGGCTACAAATGCCCTGCTGAAAAACTGTGGCTACAGCGAATTGTCGCTGCTCTCTTTCAGCGTCCTGGATTACCCTGAAATCACATGCCTCGTTTCCAGGCTTATCCAGCAACATTACAGCAACAATCTTTCCTTCTCTCTCCCCAGCCTGCGCCTGGACATGATCTCCCCAGAAATATCCAGTTTGCTATCTTCATCACAACGCAAAATGACCTTAACTTTTGCCCCTGAGGCAGGTAACGAAAGGCTGCGTAAAGTCATCAACAAAAATCTTACCGATAAAGCCATTCTAGATGCCCTGGCCACTCTTGTAGGAGACGGATGGAAAAAATTCAAGCTTTATTTTATGCTGGGGCTTCCTTCCGAGACCATGGAGGATGTCCGAAGCATCGCCACGCTGGCAGAGGCCATACTTCACCTGCAGAAAAAACCACAGCTGCGTATAGGCACTTCCGTTCTGATACCCAAGCCTCACACTGCTTGCCAGTGGTTGGCACAAGAAACCGAGGAACTGCTACTTCCCAAGCTTGACGTTTTAAAAGAATCATTGCGCAAACGAAAGGTGAAGCTGTCCTGGCCCAATCTGGAGGCATGCCGCATAGAGGCAGCCCTGTCCAGGGGAGACCGTCGCTTGGGCAAGGTTATTCACCAAGCATGGCAAGAAGGATGCAAATTTGACGCATGGCGGGAACTCTTTTCTTTCCACAAGTGGGAAGCTGCCTTTGCTCGATGTGAGCTTGACATCTCCTTTTATGCCAACCGGGAACGAGACCTGGAGGAATTATTGCCCTGGGCGCATATTGACACAGGGGTAACTTCCTCTTTCCTGAAGGAAGAATACTTCAAGTTGCGACAGGGGAAAGAAACTCCGACCTGTGACCATGAGCACTGCAATGCCTGTGGATTACAGCGCTGGCAACTTCCCTGCCGGGAAAAATTGGTGCGGGCAAAAAAAGAACAAGGAAACCTCCCTACCCTACGATAGCTAATATTCTCTGGCCTTCCAGATTCACTTCCATCATTGCAGCCAATGGCGAACAGACTATTGCAGGCTTCCCCGCCCCTCCTGCCCAACTTCCTGTTCGGGCACAGCAATGGAGACCACTCTATCTCCTTCGTCCATAGACATCAATCGCACTCCGCTGCTATTCCTGCTCTGTTTCGCAATCTGCTCCAATCTAATACAATTAACTTTACCCCTACCCGAGAGCAACACCAGAGATCCAGCAGGCGTCACCAACTTGAAGGAAATTAATCCGCCCGTTTTGTCATTAACTCGGTAGGCCCGCACCCCTTTGCCTCCCCGACGATGGAGGGGATAATTCTTTATAGGAGTAAGCTTGCCATACCCGTTGTCTGTCACCAGCAAAGCATACGCTTCGTCAAAAACGACATCAACGCCAGCAACCTTATCTTCCCCACCTAAACGGATACCTCTCACTCCTCCACTAGTGCGGGAGGCGCTTCTCAGATCCTTTACCCCAAACCGGACAGCCTGTCCCGCCTGACTTACCATTACCACCTCCTCTAAATCAGACACTATTCTGGAGACGACCAGCCTGTCCCCAGACCTGAGACCCATTGTCACAAGCCCGCTTCGCCGTATAGAAGCAAACTTGTCCAGGGGAGTCTTTTTCACTAGCCCTGCTTCTGTAGCCATCAACAAAAATCTGTCCGAAGAAATCTCCCGGACGGATACCAGCGCCGTTACCTGATCTTTCAGGTCAACAGAAAGCAAATTGACCAGTGCGACACCTTTAGCTGTGCGAGATACTTCTTCCGGAACCTCATAACACTTCAGCGTATAAACCTTGCCTGAAGCAGTAAAGAAAAACAGGGAATCGTGCGTATCTGCCACAAGTACTTTCTGCAGTATATCCGCCTGCCTGGTTACCATGCCCATAACCCCCTTCCCTCCGCGATGCTGCAACCGATAGGTGCTGATAGGAAGCCTCTTAATGAACCCTTGCTCAGTCAAGGTAACCACCACCATCTGGTGGGGAACCAGATCTTCGCGGCAAAATTCCATAGCCTCCTCTGCCAGAACAACAGTCCGCCTGGGATCGGCGTATTGACTCTTAAGGGCAAGCACGTCCTGTTTGGTCAAAAACAATATCTTTTGAGGATACGCCAACAGATCCTCAAAGTAGGAAATGCTCTTCAACACTTCGGCGTATTCCTCCATGATCTTTTCCCTCTCCAGATGCGCCAACCGGCGCAGTTGCATATCCAGAATCGCCTGAGACTGAAGGTGAGACAGATCGAAAACCGCCATCAAATTGGCACGGGCGATATCGACAGTCTCTGACTCGCGAATCAATTTAATAATCCTGTCCATGTTATCCAATGCAACCCGTAATCCCTCCAAAATGTGTGCTCTGTCCCGCGCCTTATTGAGATCAAACCGAGAACGACGGGTAATAATTTCACGGCGAAAATCAATGTAACAGCCCAGTGCTTCTCTGAGATTGATCAACTTGGGTTGTCCCTCCACCAATGCCACCATGTTGATATAGAAAGACGACTGCATTGAAGTGTATTTGAATAAATTGTTCAGTATATGCTGCGGCTGTGCCGCCTTCTTAAGTTCAATTACTACCCGCATACCACGACGATCTGACTCGTCCCGCACCTCCAGGATCCCTTCTATTTTCCTGCTCCTAGCCAGTTCCGCTATTCTCTCTACCAGGGCGGCTTTGTTTACCTCGTAAGGAAGCTCAGTAATAACCAACTGTTGTTGCCTATCTCCCTTCAGCGGAATTGTCTCCACCTTCGCTCGCACTACTACCTTGCCTTTTCCCGAAACATAAGCATTTTTAATTCCTTCGCGCCCCATTATAATGCCTGCTGTAGGAAAATCAGGCCCTTGAACAAACCTCATCAGCTCTTCCGTAGAAGCATCAGGATTCTCTATCAAGTAAGCAATGGCGTCACAAACTTCTCCCAGATTATGCGGCGGAATTGTAGTCGCCATGCCCACAGCTATACCTGAAGCGCCATTTACCAATAAATTGGGTAATCTAGCGGGTAGCACGGCAGGCTCTTGCAAAGATTCGTCAAAATTAGGCACGAAGTTGACTGTTTCTTTTTCTAGGTCAACCAGCATCTCTTGTGCTACAGCCGCTAGCCTGGCCTCCGTATAACGCATCGCCGCAGGAGGATCGTTATCCACACTACCAAAATTACCCTGACCCTCGACAAGCGGATTCCTCAGGGAAAAAGGTTGCGCCATCCGCACCATGGCTTCGTATACCGAACTATCTCCATGGGGATGGTATTTCCCCAGAACCTCTCCTACAATACGCGCGCTTTTCTTATACGGGCTGCGGCGTTGCAACCCTAAGTCATTCATGGCATACAGGATACGCCGCTGCACAGGCTTGAGCCCATCGCGCACGTCAGGCAACGCCCGGGAAACAATGACGCTCATGGCATAATCAAGGTAAGAGGTCTTCATTTCCTCCTCAATGTTTACGGGCAACACTGCCCCAGTCCCTTGTTTTTCTGGTTCCTTCATTCTTTCCCCTCTTCTGTTTTGTCAACATCATCAATCACAAAAAAGCCTTCAGGTATCTTTTCTCTCTCTTCTTCCTTCAAACTGTCTTCCTCTTCTCTGAAATATTCAGGGGCAAGAATCACATCCCCGTCTGCCTCAAGAAAATGTTCCATCCCTTTCTCCTCTCTCTGTATCACTGCACCACGAGCAGGGAAAGAGAGCCGTCCCTTCTGCGCCGGCGAGCTAAACACTTCCCGGATAATCAATCTCACTTCTTGCTGTCGTATCCCCAGGACAACTGCGTCATACTTGTTCCCCCCCCTGATCAGGTTCATCAATCTCACCTCGTGCCTCTGTTCCACTTTCCCCAGATACTTTCCCCGTCCATCCATGGCTACCAATCGCTGTCCCTTCTCTTTCAGATACACAATATCCCCGGGGCTCAATCTATCTAGTTCCTCTCTCTGCCCCAAATCAATCAGCTTGGCTATGCCCACCTTTCCTCTCTCGGCAATGAACACCTCCGAGGAGAGCTTGCCCCGTTTAGCACTTTCAGGAACCTCCTCTTCAGGCAACCGGGACAGACGGGCCAGATTTTTCCTGGCAATAGCGTTACCCGGATTGATTTCCATGACCTTCATATAAGCCTTCTTAGCCTGATAATTCCTCCCCAATTCCGCCAACGCCTTGCCAAGGCGGTTATAAGCTTCTGCGTCTTCGGGGAATTGCTCTAGTATTTTCTCGTTAACTAGTACCGCTTCTTCCCAACAATCTCTCAGCGCCAAAGACACGGCTTCCCGCACCAATTGCTTTCGCAACCAGGACTGTCCCTCTTCCTGCCGACAATAGCGTTCCATCTGCTCCTCACACAAAAAGCGTTCCCCCGCCAAACAACCGAAACAATATCGGCAAGTTGGCAAAACGCTGTTCTCTCAACTGCGGTTCCTTTACTCTCCCCTAGCTAGTCCGAATTCTTTATGCAACACCCGTACGGCGTCTTCAACCCTGCCTTCGGAAATAATACAGGTGATTTTTATCTCGGAGGTAGTGATCATCTGTATGTTTATCTCCGCATCTTTCATAGAACGAAACATCTTGGCTGCATAACCCGGGGTGCTCTGCATGCCCGTACCCACGACGCTGATCTTGGCCAGTCCGACGGCGCTAACACACCTCTCCGCCCCTATGCGTTGAGTCACCTTCTCCGTCACCTCTATCGCCCGAGGCAGATCGTCACGAGTTACGGTAAAAGTAAGGTCGGTGCAGTTTTCAATGCTGGCGTTCTGGACAATAGTATCTACGCTTATCCCTGCCTCAGCCAAGGGAACAAAGATAGCTGCGGCAACGCCTGGCTGATCCGGCACCCGGACAACTGTGATTTTCGCTACATTGGTATCATGAGCAATTCCTCTGACCTTATTAATATTCTCCATAAACGACGCCTCCCTGCAAATAATCGTCCCTGCCCTATCGCTGAAACTGGAAGCTACCAAAATCGGCATGCCATATATCCCTCCCAGTTCTACCGCTCTGGCATGCATTACCTTCGCCCCTGAACTGGCCAGCTCCAGCATCTCATCGTAATCAACTTTCTCCATCTTAACTGCTTCCGGGACAAGGCGAGGGTCAGCAGTATAAATCCCTTCAACATCAGTATAAATCTGGCACATATCTGCTTTCAACCCGATAGCCAGAGCAACCGCTGTGGTATCCGAGCCACCCCTCCCCAGCGTTGCAATATTCATATCCCGGGTAATCCCCTGAAAACCAGCTACAATAACCACTTTTCCCTTGCTCATCTCGCGAAAAATACGCCCCGTTTCAATATTAAGTATCCGAGCCCGACTATAGCTGGAATCGGTATGGATACCCGCCTGCGCTCCGCTGAGGCTGATCGCCGGACATCCCAGCTTCTTCAAGGACATCGCCAGGAGCGTGCTGGAAATTGCCTCTCCCGTAGAAAGCAACCTGTCCAATTCTCTGGCATCAGGTTGATCAGACACCCGGTGGGCCATTTCAATCAGATGGTCCGTAGTTTTCCCCATAGCTGAGACAACTACCACCACCTGTTCTCCCTGTTCGCGAACCTTAGCCACTCGCCGGGCTACCCGCTTAATTTTGGCTATATCTGCCAGCGAACTGCCGCCATATTTTTGAACTATCAAAGACATTGCCTTTTCACTCCACCAGCCTGCTCATAAGATTATAGCCTTTTCCCTCATGAAAAGCCGTGCTCCTCGCCTCCCTTTCGGTAAATCTCTGCCCTCCGTTGGAGACAATTCCCCTGCCCCATAATAGAAAGGGAACTTCCTCCCTTACATGCGTTCTAAATTCAATCGGAGTTGGATGGTCAGGCATAATTAAAACGCGCAGAGGCCCTCCCTCCCAATCACGAATACGCCTCACGATTTCTCGGTCTACCTGCTGTATTGCTTCCACTTTAGCATCAATATCACCGGCATGTCCTGCCTCATCGGGAGCTTCTACATGGACTACCACCATGTCTTTCCTCGCAAGAGCTCGCAGCGCTTCCTCCGCCTGGGCGGCATAATCGTTATCGGGGCCATCGGTCACGCCGGCTATGTCCAATACCTCAACCTCCATCATTTTAGCCAACCCCCGCAATAAATCAACTCCGGAGGTTAAAGACGCCTCCAGTCCATATACTTTGCGAAAAGCAGGCAAATCCGGTATTTGCCCGCTTCCCCAGAAAAGCCATATCGCAGAGGCAGGAAACTCCCCCTTCTTTCGCCGTTCCAGGTTAACAGGGTGTCCTTCCAGCACGGCAGCTGAGCGTTTCATCAAGTCGCGCAACACGCCGCTCCCTCTGCCGCGAGGGAGAAACTCCTTTATCTCTTGTCCTGGAATATCATGAGGAGGAGTACAGACGGCGCGCAGGGTTTCTGTGTGTCCTTTAATCTTGCAGATATGCCTGTAGCCAACTCCAGGATAGAAAAACACTTCCTCTCCTCCCATCTTTTCATTCAGGAAGGCAATGAGTGTCCGGCTTTCACCACTGCTGATATAGCCGGAACTATAGCTTGCCATTTGTCCCGCCTGCACAGATACCAGGTTGCAGCGAAAAACAGCTTCTCCTTTGTCGACAGTAATTCCCATGCTCCGGGCCTCAATAGCTCCTCGCCCATGATAATAAAGTACAGGATCATAACCCAGCACCGACATACAAGCACAGGCGCTGCTCGGTTCCATCCCCGTCGGCACGGTGCTGGCCATTCCCAGCATCCCTTCTCTGGCCAGAGCATCCATGTTCGGCGTACGCGCCAGTTCCAGGCTGGTTTTCCCTCCCCGCCAGGGCAACGGCCAGCCGGCCGCCCCATCAATGATTAAAACGCAATACTTCATATAGATCCTTCAAGAGGTCACAGCACTTCGCCCTCTAGTTTACAATTCTTGCCGCAGAAGTTAAAGCCGCCTATAATATCGTGGGCGGGGCGTAGCGCAGCCTGGTTAGCGCGCAGCGTTCGGGACGCTGAGGTCGGAGGTTCGAGTCCTCTCTCCCCGACCAGCTTATTCCTGTCTTTCCTTGGCCTCATTCCAGAGGCTATCCATTTCTGCCAACGTCAGGCTTTTTATATCTGCGCCGCTGGCATGGCAGGCTTGTTCAATATAGTTAAAGCGGCGGGTAAAACGCGCATTAGTCTGCCTTAAGGCTGCTTCCAGTTCAATATCCATACGGCGCGCTATATTGGCCAGTGTAAACAGGATATCACCGAATTCACTCTCCTGCTCAGATTTGCTGGCAGCATTCCTCAGCTCGTTAACTTCCTCAACCAGCTTTTCCATTACATCATCCAACTTGTCCCAGTCGAAGCCGACAGAGGCTGCCCTCTGCTGCAGAGACTGGCTCGCTGCCAGGGCGGGCATCTCCTTCGGTACACCTGACAGTATCGAGCTGTTTTCCGGTTTCTCCCGTCCTTTCAACTCCTGCCAGTTGAACGAAACCTCTTCGGCATCTTTTACATCTTTACCGCCAAAGACGTGGGGATGGCGGAAGATCAGCTTGGCATTGATCTTGCGTAGCACGTCTTCCAGCTTGAACTCACCCTGCTCCTCTGCAATCTGTGAATGCAACATGATCTGCAGCCAGAGGTCGCCCAGCTCCTCACTCAGGCTGGATATATCATTATTATCGATACTCTCAAGTACTTCGTAGCTTTCTTCCAGCAGGTAGGGTCTGAGCGAAACGTGGGTCTGCTTCCTGTCCCAGGGACATCCGTCCGGAGAGCGCAGACGCTGTATAATCCGCCGGAACGCCTGGAATGTGCCCAGTTCTTCTTCGCTGAATTCAGGAATTTTCTTGTTCATTTTCTTATTCATTATGACCGCCCGCGTGACAAAAAAAGGGCCAACTGGCGTAGAAGCGGTTGGCCCCAACTATAGCGCTATTTGAAATGTCAATCCCGTCTTACGCCGAAAATCATCAGGCCGAAATAGAGGAGCTGGGCCACTGCCTGCAGCATGGCTGCCACATAAGTCAGCGCCGCTGCCGAAAGCACAGCGCTGGCCCCCTGGTACTCCTGCCCAACCAGTATGCCGGTATCTTTCATCATACGCCTGGCCCTGTTGCTGGCATCGAATTCCACCGGCAGCGTAACCAGTGTAAACAGCACAGCCGCCGAGAACAGGATCAGCCCGATCATGGCTATCAGTGTGCCGAATTCAGCGAAGACCTCGCCAAACCCCATCAGCAGCACACCGGCGAAGATGAATATCCAGCCGAGGTTGCTGCCGATATTGGCTGCCGGGACCAGGAATGTACGTATTCCCATCATGCCGTATTTGGTGTGGTGCTGCACTGCATGGCCTACCTCGTGCAGGGCGATACCGATAGCTGCCACAGATGCCGTCCCGCCCACTTCCGGCGACAGCCTGAGCACCTTCTTGGCAGGGTCGTAATGGTCGGTCAGCTTGCCTGCTACAGTCTCTATTGGGATATTGATCCCGTTGGCTCTGAGCATCTGCGCTGCTGCCTGTGCGCCCGTGATGCCTTTGTGGTTGCCGATCTTGGCATATTTGGAATAGGTGTTCTTCACCTTGAACTGCGCATATATCATAAAGATAAGCGGCGGTATCATTAATATCAAATACAATATCATGTCTTCTTACTCCTGAACCTGAGGATTGTACTTAATAAGTTTATGTCGCTGTGAGATTTTAGTCAAAGAACTGAGCCGATAAAATCCCGGTGGCCTGCCACGAAATCTGCAACCGGCATCTCTTTTTTTCCTTCAAACTGCACCTTTACCAGGCCGAGCAAACCCTTTCCTGTTCGTACAGCCGCCCGCGCCGGTGCGCCACGCGGCAGCTCGATTACTTCACCGGCCTTCCCGCCAGCAGTACCCGACAGAGGCACCGCGCTGATCACCTTCAACCTGGCATTGTTCCAGATTGTAAAGCAACCAGGCCAGGGGTAATAAGCCCTGACCATGCGCCACAATTGAATTGCCGGGAGCTCCCAGTTCAGCCTGCCGTCTTCTTTGCTTGCCATTCTAGTATGGCTGGCGCGGCTTTCATCCTGCGGCTTCGGCTGTATTTTACCCTCAATCCAGCCCGGTATCACTTCGATTAACATCGCTGCCCCCAGTAAGGCCAATTTTTCCGTCAGCGTCTCCGTTGTATCTTCATCTGCAATTTTAGTTTCTTTCTGCGCCAGTACAGGACCGCTATCCACTTTCTTCTCCACCAGCATGATCGTCACCCCCGTAACATTATCTCCGTTCAATATGGCCGCGCTTATAGGGGAAGGGCCCCTGTACCTGGGCAGCAGGGAGGGATGGATATTGATACACTTATATACAGGTATTTGTAAAACTGATTCAGGCAGGATCTGCCCATAGGCTGCTACTACGATCAGGTCGGGCTTCAGTGCCCTCAAGTTTTCCACTTCGGCAGGATCTTTGAAGGTCTCCGGCTGTATCACTTTCAATCCCTGCGAAAGCGCATACCGCTTGACCGCACTGGCCATTAACTGCTGCCCGCGCCCGGTCTTTTTATCGGGCTGTGTATAAACAGCGCTTATGTCGTATTTGTTTGACATAAGTGATTGTAAGGAGGGCGTTGCGAACGTTGCTGAACCCATAAATATGATGCGCATCGTACCGAAGTAAAATTTATAGATTTTTTCCCATTATGTCAAAATAACTATTGACAGCCCAAATGACCGCTGTGGTAATCTATTCATTGTTCTCGGGAGGGGTGCCACGGAAGACAATCAGCAGACGCTAAATCTAATCTTTTATTAATTAAGTTAAAAGTCTGCGTCTTTAATTCCCAGGAGAGATTTTTTACCCTTTTTTGGCGCCCGTGAAAAATTTATATTATGGATTAGGTACGGATGCAAGCTGATAAAATCTGGCAGGCGGCTCTCGGTGAGCTGCAGCTTCAAGTTAATAAAGCTAATTTCAACACATGGCTTAAAGATACCAAGGGCATTGATTACTCCAATGGCGTTTTCACCGTAGCCGTCCCCAGTACGTTCATTGCCGAGTGGTTGAAAAGCAGGCTTTATTCAATAGTAAGCAGGATACTCTGCTCCATCACTGGTCAAAACGTAGAGGTTCAGTTCCAGGTCCAGGCTGTCTCGCACAATACCTGTATGCAAAAAGCACATAGTATACACGATGGCGGCATCAGCTTGAAGGAAGGTGAGCCCCTGCTCAAATCATCCAACCTCAGCAATAAATATACTTTCAGTACATTCATCGCGGGCGATTGTAATCGTCTTCCTTTTACTGCAGCCATGGAGATCTCCGGCAATCCTGGAGAGGCTTTTAATCCTCTCTATATATATGGTGCAACAGGCACCGGCAAAACACATCTTCTGCATGCCATCGGACACGCTTCCAGGTCCCTTGACCTCAATGTTCTTTACATAAGCGCAGAGCAGTTTACCAATGAGTTCATCAACTCGATCAGAAACCATAAAAACGAAGAGTTTAGAAACAGGTTCAGTAATCTCGATGTATTACTGGTGGACGACATCCAGTTTTTAAGCTGCAAAACTCAGACCCAGGAATGCCTTTTCCATATTCTTAACGATTACCTGGCTGACAGCCGTCAGGTCGTCATTACATCGGATAGGCCGCCTAAAGAGATCGCTTCTCTTAACGAACGTCTTCGCTCCAGGCTGGAAGGCGGATTGGTAGCTGATATCTATCCTCCTGATCACAAGACCCGCCTTGCCATACTCGAGTTGAAAACGCAACAACTGCGTATAAACTTGGACATTGCCGTATTGAACTTCCTTGCCACGCATTTTTATCACAGTGTCAGGGAGTTGGAAGGTGCGCTTCTCAGGCTGGCAACTTATGCCCGACTCAACGGTTACACGCTTGACGTGAATATAGCGAAACAGCTTCTGGGCGATATGATCAATGTCTCCAAACAGAATGTAGGTTATTTCCAGCCTTCCGCTGTTATCAATGCGGTAGCAAACTATTACTCCATTTCACCCGATGATATTACAGGCAAAAAGAGAGACTTGAAGACTTCGCGCGCCCGCCATATCGTCATGTATCTTCTGCGGCAGCAAAACCAATGTAACCTCTCTGAGATTGGCAAGGTCCTGGGTAATCGAGATCATTCTACTGTCATCCACGGCTGCGAAAAGATCTCTTCTGAAATAATTGTGGATTCGCAACTGAGCAAATCTATAGAAGATATCCGCGATCTGCTTAAAGCATCCCAAAAGACTCATTGATATCTATATCCTTGTGGATAAATCATGCGGTTTTGTGGATAACTTCGGATTTTTTTACACTTTTTATCTCACTATCTATGCCATTTCTAAAGTTATTTTTACCTCCTTCACCAGGATTAACGTGCTTAATATTGCTATTATTATATATATCTACAATGCATTAACATAAATAATTAGTATAAATATGTTTGTTGATAATGTAGAAATAGTTGTGAAAGCAGGTACTGGCGGCAATGGTCTGGCCAGTTTCAGGAGGGAGAAATTCCTGCCTTTTGGAGGGCCGGATGGCGGTGATGGAGGACGGGGAGGAAATGTATTTTTAGAGGCAAGTATCGATCTTAAAGATCTGGCGTCTTTTAAACATAAACTGTTCTATAAAGCAGAAAATGGCGGTCCGGGCGGTAAGAATAAGATGCATGGTTTGAATGGATCGGATCTTTGTATAAAGATACCCGTCGGGACTATAGCTTATGTCAGGAAGAACGGTGAGTTAGTGCAAAAAGCGGATTTCAGGATTAATGGTCAAAGGGTAATGATTGCAAAGGGGGGCAGAGGAGGCAAAGGCAATGTGCATTTTGCCACAGCGACGCACAAGGCGCCGCGGGAATTTCAAAGTGGTGAAGAAGGAGAACGAATTGATGTAGAGCTTCAGATTTCCCTGCCGGTCGATGTGGGTATCATAGGCATGCCGAACAGCGGAAAATCCACACTTCTCTCAGCCATATCCGGAGCAAAACCGAAGGCTGCGGATTATTTTTTCACCACGCAGGAACCTGTCATGGGAACAGTTGACGACGGGCGAAATAGGTATGTGTGGGCAGAAATGCCGGCTATTATTGAGGGTTCGCGCAAGGGAAAAGGGATCGGCTCGCGGTTTCTCAGGCATCTTTCCAGGGCCGCTGTTCTTGTCTATCTGCTGGATGCCACTTCGCAACAGATAGAAGAAGACCTGGCCTGCTTGAAGGAGGAAGTGAAGGAATTCAACCAGGAGTTTGCCGGTAAAAAGTATGTTGTGGCGGCGAATAAAATGGATGAGACCGTAGATAACACAGCTTTGTCTAATTTAACGGAAAAACTGGCTGTGGAGGGCGTCAGACTGTTCCAGGTATCGGCCATAGGGGAGTCGGGGCTAAAAGATTTGGTCGCGACAGTGCACAAAATGGTCACGGATGCTGGCGTCATGCAAAGTGAAGAGCCAGCGCCCGAAATTATCTTCCGGCCCAGGCCGGTGGACAGGCAGGCTTGAATGAGAGTCGGCTTAATGGGTGGCACTTTCGATCCTGTGCATCTGGCCCACCTGATCATTGCTGAGCAGGCAAGGGTGGAGTTTGGTCTGGAAATGGTGGTCTTCATCCCTGTTGGAGAACCGTGGATGAAATCAGACCGGCAGATCACACCGGCAGAGCACAGGGTGGCCATGGTCAGGCTGGCTATCAATTCAAATCCATCCTTTACCATCTCGACTGTTGAGGTCGACCGTAAAGGTCCCTCCTACACCGTGGATACCCTGGACGCTTTGGCGCGGGAGGTCGGCGTTAATACGGATCTATACCTGTTGCTGGGTTGGGACAGCCTTGCCACGGTGCCGTTCTGGAAAGAGCCTTACCGGATTACCAAAATGGCGCGATTGGTATCATTTCCGCGGCCGGGTTTCACAAAACCGGATATGGGAGCGCTGGAATCTGCCATACCCGGGATCAAAGAACGTATGGTTATCCTGGAAAAACCTTTTATCGATATAAGCTCCAGCGAGATCAGGGCTAACATAGCGGGGGGGAAATCCATACGTTATTTCGTCCCGGAAGAGGTGGAGCAGTATATAAGGGTTAAGGGGCTTTATTTACCGTCATAATCCCGGTATTGACATAAGCCGATCAGGTCAATACGTTATGGTGAGGGGTATCCCATGCGCAACTGGCCGGTAAAGCTGCCTATATATCCAGATTTTTAACGGAGCGGGCATGGGCCTGGATAAATGACTTGCGCGGCGGCACTTCATTGCCCATCAGTATATGGAAGATCTCATCGGCCTTCATAGCATCGTCGACCTGCACTTTGAGCAACGTTCTTGTGGCCGGGTTCATCGTTGTATCCCACAACTGCTCCGGGCTCATCTCGCCAAGGCCCTTGTAACGCTGAACGTCCACCTTGCTGCTCTTCATGGCGCTGAGCTTGGCATCCTTCTCGGCGTCCGAGTATACCCAGTACTGCTGTTTGCCGGCGGCCAGACGGTAGAGGGGTGGTTGGGCGATGAACAGGTGGCCGTTCTGGATCAGGTCGGCCATGTTGCGGTAGAAGAAAGTTAAAAGCAGCGTGCGGATATGTGCGCCATCAACATCCGCATCGGTCATAATTATGATCTGGTGGTAGCGCAGCTTGGAGTAATCATAGGCTTCGCCAATTCCCGTACCCAGCGCAGTGATCAGAGCGCGTATTTCTTCATGGTCGAAGATCTTATCCTTGGCAGCCTTTTCCACGTTCAGGATCTTGCCGCGCAGCGGGAGGATGGCCTGGAAATTGCGGTCGCGGCCCTGCTTGGCCGATCCGCCGGCTGAATCGCCTTCTACCAGGTATAACTCGCAGTCCCTGGGGTTGTTGCTGGCACAGTCGGCCAGCTTGCCCGGCAACGTGCCGAACTCAAGTCCGGTTTTCTTGAGTATAAGGTCGCGCGCTTTGCGCGCCGCTTCCCTGGCTTTGGCGGCCAGCAGGCATTTGTCGATAATCGACTTGCCTTCCTCAGGATGTTTTTCCAGGTACTCGTTCAGCCCGTCGTTGGTGATCGTTTCTACCTGGCCTTTAACCTCTGGATTGCCCAGCTTGGCCTTGGTCTGGCCCTCGAACTGGGGTGAGCCCACCTTGACGCTGACCACTGCCGTCAGCCCGTCGCGGACATCATCGCCGGACAGGTTGGGATCGCTATCCTTGAGGAATTTGTTCTTGCGTGCATAATCGTTTAACACGCGGGTCAGAGCAGCCCTGAAACCGGTCAGGTGGGTGCCGCCCTCCTTGGTGTTGACACAGTTGGCGAAAGCAGTGACGTTTTCCGAATAGCCGTCGTTGTACTGGATGGCCACTTCAACTGCCGTGCTGTTGACGCTTCCGGAGATATAGATCGGTTTATCCAGTACCTGCCTGTTTTTGTTGATACGGCGTATCAGGCTGGCGATGCCGCCCTCGAAGAAATAGGTTACCTCCTTATCTGACCTTTCATCCCGCAAGCTGATCTCGGTGCCCTTGTTGAGGAAGGCCAGCTCCCTGAGGCGTTCGGCCAACACGTTGAAATCATAATCGATCTCACCGAAAATTTCGTCATCGGCCATGAAGGTCTGGGTAGTCCCGGTCTCGGTAGTTTTACCTATGGCCTTGACCTCGCCCTGTTGCACACCGACCTTGTATTCCTGGCGCCATATTTTACCGTCACGCTTGATCTCGGACCTCATCCATTTGGAAAGGGCATTGACGACCGAGGCGCCGACGCCGTGCAGACCGGAGGAAACGCTGTAAGCGCCGTCGCCGAATTTACCGCCGGCGTGCAGCGTGGTCATGACCAGTTCCAGGGCCGAGACGCCCTTTTCCGGATGGATGTCCACCGGGATGCCGCGTCCGTTATCGGTCACGGTTACGGAGTTATCTGCATTGATGATGACCTGTATACGGTTGCAGTAGCCGGCCATGGCCTCATCGATGCTGTTGTAGACTATTTCATAGACCAGATGGTGCAGGCCGTCTTTGCCCGTATCGCCGATATACATGCCGGGCCGTAGGCGGACAGCTTCGAGTCCGTCCAGCACGCGGATGTTTTGTGCGCTATAGTCTCCATTGATGCCATTATGATTTGGTTCAGGGGTCATGATTTATCACTTCCAGGAATTTCGCCTGTCAGAGACCTCTTTTGAGGCGATAATTTTGAAATTAATATCACAATATATAGTATTTTTTTGCAGGAAAAATACTAGGACTTGCAAATTCATTATAAGTATAGCATATCAGGGGCTAAAATGCACTTGGTCGTATTCACTCATCTAAAATGTTACCGAGTAGGGTATGATTCACTCAGATAAAAATGTTACTGAGGGAGGATCATGCCGAGCAACGGAAGGATGAACATAAACGAACGAAGAAAATACCTGAAACTGGTTCGGTCGAGGTATGTCCAATCGGGGAGAAAGGAACGTAGCCAATTACTGACTGAAATGGGACAGGATACCCTGAAGCTAACCCGACGCAAGCCCCAACCGCCCAACCGTCTCTTACGGTATGTGCCAATTGAGCGGTTAAGCTGGCAGACTACGGCGCCGGGCAACTTTGAGACTGACCTGGCGCATCATTGCGGAGCGGTAGCGGCCGGTGATTATATTCCACGCCTTATAATTAGTATCTAGTCCAGTAAATAGCTTTCATTATCTAACCGCCTTTGCCAGGATTTGTTCGGCCGTTTTTATACATACAAAGGGTTTTGCTCCTTCATTCCACCGGCTAACGAAGGCCTTTATTGCCTCGATGAGGTGGCCAACGCTATCAAAGCTGCCCCTGCGAATCGCCTGGTTGGTCAGTATGCCAAACCAGATTTCCACCATATTCATCCAGGATGCTCCAGCAGGAGTAAAATGAAGATGAAAACGCTTATGTCGCCTAAGCCGTTTCTGCACTTTCTCGTGTTTATGGGCGCCGTAGTTATCCAGAATCAGATGCAACTGCTTATCTGGCACATCCTTGTCCAGTCGTCTGAGAAACTTGAGAAACTCCTGGTGACGATGTCTGGGATGGCGCTCCCCGATAACTTCCCCAGTAGCTATGTTTAGCGCTGCCAATAGTGTGATGGCGCCATGGTGGTGGCCACAATCTCGGCGATTTTATCCTGCCCAATCCGGCGAGGACGACCAGGTTTAGGCTTGTCTTGCAGTCCCTCTATGTCGTAATCAGCTTTCACGGACTGGAAACTAGAATATTCTCTCTCCAGGGGTAAAAATTAATGGCTTTGCCTTGACAAGTGTATACAGACCGTATACAATTTGAGGTGAAAAGAGGGAAAATTCGGTGCTTTACATCGAGTCTTTAGAGATTGACGACCATATACTGGATAAGATCGAGAGCAAGCACAGCGTTACTTTTAATGAAGTCGAGGAGGCCTGTCTATCGGAGAAACGGCATGTCAGGAAAGGCAGAGAAGGGCTGTATAAGGTCTTCTGCCAGATGGCAGCCGGGAGATATATCCTGGTGGTGCTGGTTAACCTGGGAGGCGGCAGCTGGAAAGTGGCCACTGCCAGGGAGATGACCGATAGTGAGAGGCAGCTTTACAAGAAGTCAACTGGAGGCAAGTAATATGGCCGATATAGATAAAGCGATTAAAGAAATCGAGCAGGGTAATGCCTGGGACGAAAGCGACGAGGTTGTCCAAATAGAAGTGAAGAAACCGCTGAACAAGGTCATTCCCGTCCGCCTCTCTGCGGACAAGTGGGAGGAAATCAGGAAAGAGGCCAGGGATCTTGGTGTAGGACCGACCACGCTGGCCCGCATGTGGATCCTGGAACGGCTGCGCAAACGGGTTAAGGCTTAAACTAGTGTCTTGTCAGGTTATTAATTGAACTAATAATGGGATCCGCGGTCTTTTTCGGTAATATTTTTATTTGAGTTGACACGTCGGTCAGAAAGCCTTTTTTACTCCGGCAATGCCCAGTCTGGCCAGCTCGTCGGCCCTCTCGTTAAGTTCATCACCGCAATGGGCGTCCACCTTATGGAAAGCAATATTATGTAAAGGGAGATACGTAATCAACTGCTCCCAAAGGTCGCGGTTTTCCACGGGTTCCTTTTTGGAGTTTTTCCAGCCGTTTTTTTGCCATTTCAGATACCATTTCTGCAGCATACAGTTGGCCAAGTAGGCGCTGTCAGTGTATATATCGATGTCGTATCCGCCGGATTTAATCTGTTCCAGCGCCCTGATGCAGGCCGTCAGCTCCATGCGCTGGTTGGTGGTATTGGGCTCTCCGCCATAGACTTCCTTAATCTTATCTCCGTATTTAAGTATGGCCCCCCATCCACCGGTGTTGGTGCGGTACTGGTTGCCCGAGCAGGCGCCGTCGCAGTAAATAATGACCCTTTTTTTATCAGGCATTATTAGATTATACGCTATTTGGAGGACCCGTATAACGCTTTTCCTTGCCCGTGATGCGCTGAGGATGTTAGAATGCCCGAAAATATAATTCTGTTATACATATGATATTAATCGGCGAGAACATCCACATTATTTCAAAGGCTGTCAGTGAAGCGGTCAGGGAACGTAAACCTGCTTATATCCAGGAGTTGGCCCGGGCACAGGCCGCGGCCGGCGCCGACCTGCTCGACCTCAACCTGGGCCCGGCCCGCAAAGACCCCGAAGAAGTCGCTTCATGGCTGGTAAATACGGTCCAGGCGGTAACCGACCTCCCCATTTCACTCGATACCATGAACCCTCTGGCCATGGAGGCCGGGTTAAAACTTTGCAAAAAACGTCCGCTGTTGAATTCAGCTTCAGGCAAGGCTGAAAGCAGGGAAATCATGCTGCCGCTGGCGGTAAAATATAATACGCAGGTTATTATTTCAGTCATTACTGACCAGGGCTGCCCGCCAGATGTGGATTCACGGGTAGAGAGTGTTATGGAAACCGTGGCTTATGCCAACGGGCTGGGCATCCAGAATGAAGACATCTGGGTCGATCCCATCATCCTGCCGGTCAGCGCTGACCAGAAGCAGGCGCGCGAGGCGTTGGAGTTCATCAAGATTCTGGGTGACCTGCTGCCCGGAGTGAAATCGGTGGTGGGCCTTTCCAATGTCTCCAACGGGACGCCAGGCCAACTGAGGGGAACACTCAACCGAACATATATGGTCATGCTGGAGAAAAACGGCTTGTACTCGGCCATTGCCGATGTGCTTGACCCGGAACTTGTCCAGTTGAACAAGGGCGGCCTGGTCAAAGTCAGGGAGCTTATCTACAAGGTGATGGATGGGGAGCCGGTGGACATTGCCTCTCTATCGCAGCAGGAATGCAATTATGTTAAGACAGCCATGGTGCTGATGGGCGAGGCCCTCTATTCAAATGCCTGGCTGGAGTCTTAGCCGGGAGATATCGATGGATTATAAAGTTCCGCTGGAAACATATACCGGTAAGGTTAAAGAGGTGGTCCTCGGCAGCGGCAGCAAGGCGCTGAAGATCGGCGGCCAGAACATACTCCCGCTCCATTATTTTGAAGGGCAGGCAGTCAACCGCCAGGTAGTGGCGCTGCAAATAGACGACAACGGGGCTGCCGGATGGGCGGAATGGATTAGGGCGCCGTTCAGGGATGTGCTTAATGACCCGGTGAAATGGGCACATGAATGTATTGAATTGGGCGCCGACCTGGTCTGCCTGCATCTGGACGGCACTGATCCGCAAGGCGCCAATAAACCCGCTGATGAGGCCGCTGCCCTGGTCAAAAAGATCAGCGACAGCATCGACCGGCCGTTGATAGTCTATGGCAGCGGTGACGACAAAAAGGATATCGAGGTGCTGTCTGCCGTGGCAGCCGCCTGCAAGGGCGCCAATTTGCTGCTCGGCCCCGCGGTCAAGGAGAATTACGAAGCCATTGCCGGAGCAGTGGCGGAAAACGGCCACTGTATCATTGCCCAGACGCCCATCGATATTAACCTGGAGAAGGAGCTGAACGTTAAACTGCTCAAGCGCCTGCCTCCCGAGAAAATAGTCATCGATCCGCTCAGTTCTGCGCTGGGCTATGGTATGGAATATAGTTTTACCATCATGGAACGCACCCGGCAGGTGGGCGTGATCTTTGGCGATACCTCGATGCAGATGCCGGTCATTGCCGACCTCGGTGCTGAATGCTGGAAGACCAACCAGGCGCGTTCAGATAGAGAGCAGGGCCTGCAATGGGAAAGCACGACAGCCATCAGCCTGTTGCTGGCCGGAGCAGATATTCTGGTGCTGCGACACCCGGACAACTGCCGGCTGATCAGGGATGCTATTGAAGGAAAACTATAGGAGGATGGCGCTGTGGCTAAAACTGAGCGGCAAAACAGGGAAGCCGGTGAATTTATCCGCGCTGATGATACTTGGGAGCCGGTAGGGCATACCCTGCTGCCGGGTATGCTCGACCTTAGGAATTGGGACCGCAGGCTGCTCAGGACCTGGCCTCCTCTTTATGTGCCCGTGACCGATAAGTGCAACCTTTGCTCGTACGGTGAATGCGACCTCTCGGAAGGCAGGAAAGGTTCCTGCGGCATGGATGCTAACACGATGCAGGCCCGTCTTACTCTGCAGGCTTGCTGCGAAGGATTGTCCCGCTCTATCGCCGGCGCACGTCGCATGGTTCACTATGCCATCGATGTAAAAGGCGCTGAAACAAAGATAGAGCTGGGCGACAGGGTGGCCATCGAAGCCCCCCACATCCGCACCGTAATCGGGCTCAAGCCGGAGAAGCTGTCCGACCTGCCCCCGGTGCTGGGTTACCTGGAACACCAGCTTGCCTTCCTGCTGGCTGCCGCCAACACGGGACAGGAAACGTCCAATATGGAGTTTGAGTCGAGGGTCATGCAGGCCTCGATGCTCAGCCACGTTGCTATGGAAGCAGGCGAGATCGCCTGTATCGCGGGTCTGGGCTTTCCGGCTTCGCTGGCTGATACGCCTCTGGTGGATGTCGGATGGGCAGCGGTTGATCAGTCCAAAGCCGTTATTCTGATTGTGGGATGCGATACTGTCGCTGCAGTTTGCCTGGTGGATTATTTAAGAAATGCCGGGCTGGAAGAAAAAGTGGAGGTGGTGGGGGCAGGCCCGGTAGCGCATGACCTGGTCAGGTACAGCCCCCGGGCCAGGATAGCCGGGCCGCTCTCCCGCCTGCTGTTTTTCCTGCGTTGCGGCATTGCCGACGTGGTCATGTGTGGAGGCGGTAATCTATTAACCGATATTGCGCAAGAAGCTGCCGACGCGGGGGCAGCCTTTATTGCCACTGACGCCCGTGCTGTCTACGGTCTGGAGGATGCCTCCGAGCTGGATCCCGGGCAGATAGCATCTGAACTGGGCCGTGGCGCCGGACGGCTGGTGCTGGATCCCCGCAAGGCTGCGGCCGTTGCCGCCGAGGCCGCCATCAAGCTTGCAGTTAAACGTAAAAAGCAACTGCTGAGCAGAGAAGAAGTGACCGCCATGGCGGCCGCGGTCAAGGATGCCAGGGCCTGTAATGCGGCCTGCCCCAACAAGCTGCCCATCTCTGATGCGATTGAGGCAGCGGCCCGCCACGAATTCGATTTGTTTTCAGAAGTATTCGAAAAGTGCACTGGCTGCGGAAAATGTGAATCGGCCGGGAAGGGAAAGATACCTGTCATACGTATGCTGCAGGCCGCCGCCCGCCGGGAGTCCGGCAAGATGCGCTCCGGACGAGGGCCGGTTATGGACACCGAGATACGCAAGGTGGGCGCACCCCTGGTGCTGGGCAATATACCCGGCGTGATCGCCATTGTGGGTGGCTCCAACTATCCTGGCTCGCCTGATGATATCGCCGATATCGCCGGGGAGTTCGCCCGCCGCAAGTATATCGTCGTGCTGGCGGGGGATTCCGCCATCGCCGCAGCCATCAAAAAGGACGCCGAGGGCAAGACAATCTATGAAAAATACCCGCCCGATTTCGAAGCGGGAGGAATCGTTAATATGGGATCCGGTTTCGCCGCGGCGCATATCTCAGGCGCGGCCATCAAGATCGCCAGCATCTTCGCGGCCCTGCCGCTGAGAGCCAATTACGAGGTGGTGGCCGACTACATTCTCAACCGCGTGGGCGCCTGTGGGCTGGCCTGGGGCGCCTGTGGGGAAGAGGAACTGGCGCTGGCCACCGGCTGCAACCGGCTGGGCATTCCGGTCATCATCGGCCCGCGCTGCATCAAGTATGCCCGGCTGTATATCAGCCGGGGCGCTGAAACCGACTGGAGCGTGATGGACGGACGCGAGAAAAAGATGGTGGATACGGCCGAGCCTTCGCCGGAACACCTGATCAACCTGCTGGGCGATAAAGGGGCGGCCATGGTGGCGCTGGCCCGCATGTGCATGCGCAAGAACGATACACCGCAGGGCCGCGCAACCAAGCTGACCCATTACATCGGGCTGCACAGGCAGTTCACCGGTAAACTGCCCGACGACGTGCACCTGTTTGTCCGGCGCTCCTCCGATATTCCCATCTTCTTCAAAAAGGAGCTGCAGGCCAGGCTGGCAGAACTGGGCTGGAAGGAGAAGCCCGTGCTGACCCTGCCTACGCTGATTGGCACCTATCAGTCGGCTGTCTCGCTGGACGAGGTCGTGCGTTAGGAGAAGGCCGATCCATATGGATATAATATATACTCATATACTCAAAAGATGCAGACAGGAATAAACAGAAGGCGGGAAAGATATGGCTGACGGAATTTTCCCGGTTGATAT
>DKFF01000008.1:15637-17782 GCA_002452795.1 Dehalococcoidia bacterium UBA6803 | reverse complement strand
TGGCCGAGGGAAGCAGCAATCCCATCGCCCTTCTGATCGACGTAGCCGGCGCCCGGCTGGAAAAGGATATTGAGCCGGTGCTGGAACGGCGCCTGCACCTTTACCTGAATTACGTCGAGGGCTTCTATCATATGAACCAGCGGCAGGATGTCTGGATGAGGCTCAATAAACAGGCGTTCGACAAGGGTCTCAAGTCATTGAAAACGCTGGGGGAGATACTTATCTTCCTCTATACCTCTGAAATCGATATCATCGAGAAGATACAGGTGACTATGATCACCGATCCGGCCAGGGTCGAGGAGATGCTGGCCCGCGCGATGGAAGTATACCGTGCGCGGGATGAGAAAATACGCGGACTGCGCGAGTCTGATGTCAACGAATTTTACAGTTGTGCGCTCTGCCAGAGCTTTGCCCCTACACACATCTGTTGCATCACACCCGAGCGCATCGCCAACTGCGGCGCCATTAACTGGTTCGACGGCAAGGCCGCCTACCAGCTTGACAGGGAAGGCCCCATCCAGGCCGTGCCCAAGGGCGAAATCATCGACCCTGTGCGCGGCGAATATTCAGGTTCCAACCGGCTGGCTCTGGAAAAGTCGATGGGCGCCTATGAGAGAGTTTACCTGCACAGCGCTTTCGGCTACCCGCATACATCCTGCGGCTGCTTCCAGGCAATCTGCTTCTACATACCGGAAGTGGATGCCTTTGGCATCGTAAATCGCGATTTCGTGGGCGATACCGTGGTTGGCGTCCCTTTTACCACCATGGCCGGCGATACCAGCGGGGGGAGGCAGGTGGAGGGATTTCTGGGAATGGCGCTGGAATATCTGCGTTCGCCGAGCTTTCTTAAGGCCGACGGTGGGTGGTACCGCATTGTCTGGATGCCTCAGGTCATCAAGGAAATGTACCGGGATGCCTGCCCTATGGATTTGTATGATAAGATTGCCACGGAAACGGATGTCAGGAGCGTGGAAGAGTTGGCTGCCTTTCTTGAAAAGGTTGGCCACCCCTGGGTCAGAGGCGAGGTCGACCTGCCCATTTAAAGGAGAAAAAATTGGCGATAAAGGGTACTGATATAGTCAAGAAGCTGCCGGAGGGCGGCAAAAAGAACTGCAAAGAGTGCGGCCTGCCCACCTGTTTTGCCTTTGCCATGAAGCTGGCCTCGGGCGGAATCACGATAGATAAATGCCCATATATATCCCCAGAAGTTAAGAGCGAATTGGAAGATGCCCTGGCGCCGCCCATCCGCCCCGTTACCATCGGCGCGGGTGATCATGCCATCCTTTTGGGCGACGAGCAAGTGCTTTACCGTCACGAGAAAACTTTTGTGCACCAGCCTGGCATTGCCGTGTTGATCTCGGATGATGAGCCCGAGTCAGAAATCGATGCCAGGATCAAGAGGTTGAAGGAGTTGCAGTTCAACTGGGTGGGCAAGGTGCTCAAGGCCGATATGCTGGCTGTGCGGCATAGTTCTGGGGATCGCAGCAAGTACGAGGCGTTAGTCAAAAAGGTCATGGGCGCTGTAGAGTGTCCACTTATGCTGATTTCCAATGATACTGAAGCCCTGCTGGCGGCGCACAGCCTCTGCGCCGAGAGGAGGCCGCTGATCTATCCGGTCACCGGGCAGAATGTCGAGAAGGTCATCGACGCGGTGAAAGCCAAACCTTCTCCTGTAGCGGTCAGCGCCGGCGGCGTTGAATCGCTCATACCGCTGGTTGACAGGCTCAAGGCAGCGGGTGTAGAGGACATCTTCCTCGATCCCGGCTCACGGGATTTGCAGTCTGCTGTGCGTGACCAGACCCTGATCCGCCGGGCGGCGCTCAAACACGGATTTCGGCCCCTGGGCTACCCCACAGTGGCTTTCCCCTGTTTTATGACAAAAGACAGGAGGCATGAGCTGCTGCTTGCCTCCATGTACATCATCAAGTATGCCAGCGTTATTGTATTATCTGAATTAGATGAGCATACGCTGCTCCCTCTTCTGGTGCAGCGGATGAATATTTACACCGATCCCCGCATCCCCATGTCGATGGAGGAGAGGGTCTACCCCATCAACAATCCAAGCGCCGATTCGCCTGTGCTGATCACGACCAACTGGGCATTGACCTATTTTATCGTGGCCTCGGAGATCGAGAGCAGCAAGGT
>DKFF01000008.1:0-15572 GCA_002452795.1 Dehalococcoidia bacterium UBA6803 | reverse complement strand
GTGATGTCGCGAGCATGGTCAACCACCGCAGGCTGATCATTCCAGGCAAGGTGGCCCGCATCCGCCACGAGCTGACCGAGGCCCTGCCCGATTGGGAGATCATCGTCGGCCCGGCCGACGCCAACGAGATACCCGCCTACCTGCCGGGGCTCGTGAAAAGCTGGAAGAACTGACGCCCCGAAGCGGCTGATATGAAAATCAATGTGGCTATTTTAGCTCAGCCCATTCTTCTTTGGAGATGCCTGCCTGCTTGAGTATCCTTGCAAGCAGATCGGGGCTAATCTCTTTGTCATGCTGGTTGGGAATCGTCAGCACTAATTCATTGCGGACCATGTAGGGGTGTTTACCACCCTGATAGGGGCCATCAAAACCAAATTTACGCAGTTTTTTCACCAGGTTTAGCCATGAGACCGGTGAAAAATCCGTCACTACACTTCAAGCCTTCTGAGTTCTTCTACCTTGTTTTGTCCAATCGGGGGAATGGGTAGGCCTTTCTTTAGATGGACCACAATCCATCCATCAAGCGTCTCGCTCAGGTTTTTACGGCATTCCTCCAGAGTACGGCCTGTAGCCCATACACCTTGAAGCCCGTGAATTTCGCCGTAATAGGGTTCATCTGCCTTGATTATTTCGTAATTAGCCTGGGCCAGGGCGGCTTCGATATACTCTCTGATCATAATTTTCTGTCCTATTTTATTATACAGCTCAATAATACATAATCAAGATTTACAAACGCAAGAAATAAACCGGCATTGTTGTGGGAAAGTAATGTAGATGGGGGGACGCCTAATGCGACATCTGTGCCTGGCGGGAATGATTTTAATTCCACATCCGCTCGAACTCGGCCTGGCAGCGTTCCCCCGTCTCCGGCTGAATAATCACAGCCATCGCCTCATCGTTGTCGCGGCTGGCGCTCTGCGTATAGCTGTAACTCCCCAGGGTGGCCGTTTTGCCATCGATTACGCTCATCTTGATGTGCATCAGGCCTCTGCCCATGCTTATTTTGACAGGCGTCCCGCTGGCGGGCAAATCGCGCTGTTTGCTATTATCCGCATATCATCTAAAATACTGGGAGCACAATATTTCTGCAAGATATCACTAACCGGGGCATGTGATATGCCATTACGAAAGGTATGAAACCAGCGGCAGGGCAATAATTTGGACACAGCCAGGAAGGCAGAGATATTTAATGAGGGGCGCCGCCAGCGCCGCCACCTGATCGACATACTGCAGGACATCCAGTCCTGTGAGGGCTATCTGTCGCGCGAGGCGATGCAGGAGGTGGCCGCCTTCCTCTCCTTGCCCCCGTCGGCGGTCTGGGGAGTGGCCACCTTTTACAACCAGTTCCGCTTTACGCCGCCGGGCCGGAACCCGGTCAGGGTCTGCATGGGCACAGCCTGCCATCTGGCGGGCGGACAGCTCGTGCTGGAGGCCATGGCCCGTGAGCTCAAACTCGAGATCGGCGCCACCAGCGAGGACCGCGAGTTCAGCCTGGAACGGGTGGCCTGTATCGGCTGCTGCGCCCTGGCGCCCGTGGTCACCATCGGGGAGTCGGTCTACCCCAAAATGACCCCGCCCAGAGTGGAGGAGATACTGGTGCAGATGAAGCCGGCGGAAGGACGGGGAAAGAGCGGAGACGGACCGACGTGACGATCGAAGAGCTATTCCGGCAGGCCAAAATGAACCGAGATATGCTCTACGAAGGCCGGATTACACATGTCCTGGTGGGAACAGCTACCTGCGGACGCGCAGCAGGCGCTATGGCCGTTCTCGAGGCTTTCAGGCGCGAAACAGCAGGCTCCGGCATCGACGTGCGTGTCACTGAGGTCGGCTGCATGGGGCTGTGTTCACAGGAGCCGCTGGTCATTATCATCAAGCCCGATAACCTGACGGTCTGCTACCACCACGTCACGCCGCAGATTGTGCACCAGCTTGTGGAGGGATATATTCTGGGGGATGATCCCTGTCTGGATCTGGCGCTGGGCACTGTGTCGGGGGGAGACGGCAGTCCGGTCATAATTCCCGAGCTGGAATCGTTCGAGCGCCAGCAGCGGCTGCTGCTGCGCAACAGCGGTTTCAACTCGCCGCTGGAGATCGACCATTATATTGCCTGCGGGGGTTATGCCGGGCTGGCTAACGCGCTTAAGTCTCAGACGACACAGGTGATAGAGGAAATTGAAAGGTCGGGCCTGCGCGGCAGGGGTGGCGCGGGCTACCCTACCGGCGCCAAGCTGCGGGCGTGCTCCGAGGCTGCGGGCGATAGTAAATATGTGATCTGCAATGCTGATGAGGGAGACCCCGGGGCTTTCATGGACAGGGTCCTGATTGAGAGCGATCCGCATGCATTGCTGGAAGGCATGGCGATTGCCGGGTTTGCCGCCGGGGCACGGCAGGGTTACATCTATGTCAGGGAGGAATACCCTCTGGCCATCGAGAGGTTGCAAAGGGCGCTGGCGCAGGCGGCTGAAAAAGGCGTGCTGGGCAGCGGCATACTGGGCAGCCAATTTGATTTCCATATCGAGATCGTCAAAGGTGCAGGAGCCTTCGTCTCTGGCGAAGAGACGGCCATGATCGCCGCCATCGAGGGCCGGAGGTCCTGGCCGGACCAGAGGCCTCCCTACCCGGCGCAGTCCGGTCTGTGGGACAAACCCACACTTGTCAACAACGTCAAAACGCTGGCCCTGCTGCCGCAGATTATCAGGAACGGCGGCGAGTGGTTTGCCGGAATGGGCACAAAGCAGTGCTCCGGCACGGCCCTCTTTGCGCTGGCGGGCAAGCTGGTTAATACAGGATTGGCTGAGGTGCCCATGGGCACCACCCTGCGCACGCTCGTTTATGATATCGGCGGCGGGATCAGGAACGGCAGGCAGTTCAAGGGAGTGCAGATCGGCGGGCCGTCGGGCGGTTGCCTCCCGGAAAGCCTGCTGGATACGCCCATCGATTTTGAATCGCTCAAGCAGGCCGGGGCCGTTATGGGCTCCGGCGGCCTGATCGTGATGGATGAGGATAACTGCATGGTGGATACGGCTCGCTTCTTCACCGACTTCAGCCGCCGGGAGTCCTGCGGCAAGTGCACGCCCTGCCGCATCGGCACCTGCCAGATGCTGAGAATGCTGGAGGATTTCACCCGAGGACAGGGGACGCTGCAGGACCTGGATACCCTGCAGTCTATAGCCGAGGACATCAGGGCCACATCGCTGTGCGGGCTGGGCAGGATGTCCCCCAACCCGGTTTTGACCACATTGCGCTATTACCGCGCTGAATACGAGGCGCATATTTTGGAGAAACGCTGTCCGGCGCGTGTCTGCAAGGACCTGACGGCCTATTACATCCTTCCCGAAAAATGTGAGCGGGGCTGCGACCATTGCGTGCTGGCCTGCCCGGCGGAGGCTATTTTCAGCGACGGGCAGGGGCTCAAGGTCGTCGACCAGGTCAAATGCACCAAATGCGGGAGTTGTGAGGCAGTCTGCCCGCCGGAGTATAATGCTGTAGTGAGATTATCGCCGGTCAGCCTTGTGCCAGCGGGACGCCGCACACGGCCGGAAACGCCATAAAGGAGCCTTTATTTCATGACACTTACCATCGCAGTCGCGGGCAAGGGCGGTGTGGGCAAGACAGCCATATCGGCCATACTGGTCGATTTCCTGTGCAGCAACGGTCCCCTGCTGGCAGTGGATGCCGACGCTAGCAGCAACCTGCATGAGGCGCTGGGCGTCAAACTGGAGCGGACCATCGGGAAGACGCGCGAGAGGATGACCGAGGATATCAAGGGCGGGAAATTGCCCGTGGCTGTTCCCAAACAGGAGATACTGGATGCGCGCATCCGCGAGTCACTGGTGGAAGGTCCCAGGTTCGACCTGCTGGCCATGGGCCGCCCGGAGGGACCAGGGTGCTACTGCGCCGCCAACCATATGATCCGCTTTTCCGTGGACAGGCTGGCTAAAAGCTACGACTATGTCATCATGGACTGTGAGGCCGGGTTGGAGCATATCAGCCGCCAGACTACGCAGGACATCGATTTCCTGCTGATGGTGACCGACCCCACCATGCGCGGCCTGAACACCTGCCTGCGCCTGAGGGAGCTGATCGGGGAGATCCGCACAGAGATCAAAGGTGGAGCGCTGCTCGTGATCAACAGGCTGCGCAACGGCATCCCTGATGAGATCAGGGAGGTGATACAAAAAGAGAAACTAGTGATGATCGCCACTATACCGGAAGATTACAGCCTGTTCGACCTTGACGCCAGGGGCAAACCTATCACCGGCCTGCCGCTGGACTCCCCCTTCAGGCGCTCCGTTCAGGAGATGCTCTTCCGCATGAAGATCAGGTAAGGTAGCTATGGCACAAAAGAAAAATCCGAGATTCCCAGGATCATAGCCCTCGACGCCATAGGGTCTGGTTTGCGCTTTAGCCCAGGTACTCGCTGCAGATAATGCGGGGATAAGTTGTGCTTTCGGGGTTCAGCGGTTTGCGGTCAAGCCAGTCGCGCATATTATGGTTATGATAGATTTCTATCAGACATTTATACAGTGGTATGCCTGAAACGCCGTTTCGCCTTAACCGGTTTAATTCCCCTGCCACAGCATTGGTGATCGCTCCCCTGAAGGCTTTTTCCAGGATATTTATCTGAGACCTGGTTTCATCATCGGAAACCGCGAAAAGCAATCGCAGCTCCCGCAGGACATAACGCTGTCCCTGCCGCAGAAAGGTCGTGTGTTCAAGTTCGGACTGGCGTTGTTTCACAATCTCCCGAAAGTGTGCCTGAATTGCCATAATACGGTTGTTATAACCATCAGGCAAGCTAATGGCTTCGACTTCGGGGCTGCACTTGATCGTATTTAGTATCCTGGACAGGTCGGAAGTGGCAATATTACCTGTTTCATCAGCGAGGTAAAGCTGCTGGAAACGTCCGGACTGGCAAAAGACATAATACCCCTTGTCCTGTGATGGTTTACCGCTGCGTATCCCATCGCGCAAATTGGCTATTCGCTGGTATTCCTCCGGCCGCTCATTGCGGAGTTGACGCATAATCTCCTCGGCTTCATTAATGTCGATCATCTGGTCTTCATCATCTTCAAACAGGCTTAGCTGGGCGCCCTTTTTCTCATAGATGGCGTACATGGCTTCTTCGTTCAGCCGTTCCGTGTTATCCAGTATGGCAGCATCCTCACCGATAGTGTCGTGTATTTCCTGGATGCGCGCATGCAATACCGCGTGCAGGCCGAGCTGGCGCTCGAGCTCGGTTTCCGGCAGGAAATTGAAACCGTAGATAACATCGTAGTCCGAACCGATACGATCGATGCGGCCGAAGCGCTGTATCAGGCGCACGGGGTTCCAGTGCAGGTCATAATTAATGATCTTGTCGCAGTCCTGCAGGTTAAGGCCTTCAGCCAGCACATCCGTAGTGATCAGGGTATTAAGCTCGGTATCGCCGGGCAGGAAGCGGTATTCCGGGTTGGCTTTGGGAGCGAAACGGCCGACCACACGCGATTTTTTCTTATCGCCGCTGTAGATGACCTCGATATCCTGCTTTTTGCCGCCGGGATTGATATTATCGTAAAGGTAACGCGCCGTATCTGCATATTGTGTAAAGATCAGGACCTTGCCGTCGTTCAGCGGCTTTTTACTCAGGCGGTCCAGCAACGTTTGCAGCTTGGCATCTTTAGCTGGCGTTATATTAGTCACCAGATTAAGCATCTTTGTCAGCAATCCGATATCGTGCTCAATGTAGAGCTTCAAACGGGGCAGGTCGAAATCGTACGCCTTGTAGCGCGCCGACAGGCGACGCAATTCATCCATCAGCCTGCTTTCTTCAGCATCATCGGCTTCATAAAGCAATGCTTGGGCATCTTCGCCGGCTGGGATGAATCCCAGGTTAAGTGAATCAAGGAAATGCTGGTGAATAGTCACGAGCCTTTTGATCGTTTCACGGAAGGCATAAACGCTCGATTCGAAACGCTTGAACAGCAGGATGCGCACCAGGCCCCGTATGTTGATGCCTGAACGGTGCAGGCTGACATAAGGTTCGATCTTCTGCTTGTGTTTATTGACGAAATGCCATAGCCCGTAACGCGCATAGGAAAGCTCTCCGGCAGCAGGTTCGGCGGCATAACCTTTACGCGCTTTTCCCATGTATAAGCGCAGTTCTTTATACAGTCCCTGGTAGGTTTTTTCAATGCTGTACTCGATAGTATCGAGACGCCGGTGGGGGAAGAACTGGTGACGTCCAGCCACGAGCACATAAGCCTTCTTTTTCCCGTCCAGATAGTCACAGAAGCGGGCGGGGTTTAACGGCAGGTTCGTCTCTGCATCATAGCCATACCATTGCAGTATGCGGTTGCGGGTGCGCCGGATTAACACATTCCCCAGGAGTGAAGGAAGGCTGCGTTCACCCTGCTCCACCAGCTTGAAATAGTCTTTCAGGTTGGGTGGGTTGATGGGCAGATCGGTGCGGTCGTCCTGATGGAATAGCTTCATCTGGTAGTAAATATCCCAGGCGCTTTTGTTGCGGGGAGTGGCAGTCAGGAAGCAGCAGCGCTTGCCCGATGCCAGGAAATGCTGCAGGACATGATAACGCTGGGTGTCCGGATAGCGGAAGTTGTGGCTCTCATCCACCAGTATAAAATCGCGGTCCCTGAATTTAACGTCGGACGTTAAAAGATCGATGTTGCCGGCATCGTCCTCCTTGAGCATGCCCATGGAAAGCACGCGGGCGTCGAGCTGGTAAGTCTCGTTATAACTTTCCCACATATCCTCCAGGGGCGCAGGGCAGATTATCAGGGGCCGGGCATGCTCGGTACGGCTGAAGTGGCGCACAATGGCAGCCCCGATGAAGGACTTGCCCAGGCCCACCACATCGGCAATAAATACGCCGCCATAATCCTTGATCTTCTGAATAGCCTGCCTGACAGCCACGAACTGGAAATCCGCCAGTCGTTGGAAAATTTCGTCATCCCACAGCAGGTCTTCCTTGTCCTCCCCCTCCAGGCGCTCGCTGGTCAATGCATAGAGCGTTTTAAGATAGATATCATAAGGCCGTATCGGGGCCAGCGCCCACGATTGTTGCAGCTCGTTCATCAGCGCTTCGTCGAAATCAGAGGCTTCCTTCCAGAGGTCGTCGAACCAGCGCACAAGCTCGCTGTGGTTGTCATTGCCCTGCACAACCACGTTAAGCTCGGTATTGTGCGTTATGCCTGAAAGGGTGAGGTTTGAAGAGCCCACTACGGCAATGCCCTTTTCATGCCGCTCAACGCCCTTTCCGTGCTCGTCGAAGAGTGGCTTGTAATCGAAAATATAGGCCTTGGCATGCAGGCGGCCGCGCGTATACACCTTCACCTTTAGCCGTTTTTCCTCGATCATTGACGCCAGCGATTTGATCAGCTTCTCCTGACCCTCGGTCTGGTCCATTAGCTCGAGGCTGCTTTTTATGCTGGAGGCGGTCTCTTCAGCTTGCTTCCTGCTTTCTATGCGTTTGGGGAAGCTTTGCGCTTCTGCTACGTCCCTGACCATCTCCAGCCGCTGGTAACCCTCGGCGATCTGCTCGATGGTTTCCCTGGTAGTGGTATTTCCGATCAGCAGGCGGACCTCTTTAACGCCGTCCAGCTTTCCGGCAATGCCTTCGAAGCCGGAAAGGAAGAAATATCCCACAGCAAAACGGGCAGCCTGACTGGAGCTGAGTATGCGGTTGATATGGTCGATCAGCTTTTCGTTGCGGTTATCGATAATGTCATGCGCCGGCATCTAAATCTCCCTGACCAGCTGAGGATAATGAGCGTCGAGCCATCGTTTTACGTCAGCGCGAAGCTGTTTGGCCAGAGCGATCATTTCCGCAGCTTCCTGTTCGGTAACCATTCCGGCCCTTTCATAGTCGCTGATATTACGTTTTTCGCGGAATTTATTTAGCTGGTCGATAATGGAGGCGTCAGTTTTCATAGTAAAAGCCAATGATTGCAGAAGCAGGTAGTGCTGGCCCTCTCTCCGTGCGCGATAGCCAGATGCGGCCAGTGCCGCTTTAGCAGCCTGGACAGCCGCATTATGGGCAATACTCAACCGCCAATCCGGGCCGAGTTCAATAATTGCCGCTTTCTCCAGGTCACGGTCGCAGATATGCAGCAGTTCAGCGATTTCATCTGCCGAAGGGCGATGTTTTACGATCAGTTTATCGTTCAACCAGTTTTCTAAGCTCATCCTCATCGCCTATCACAAAGATCTTCTCTTCCTCAAGCACGGTCCTGAGAAAGTGGCGGTCTTCTTTAACTTTCTTCTTGAATTCGGCAACCGGGTAGACGACCGGGTTGACCTCGCGCCCCAGTTTTTCTTCGGCTGGCTTAAGTAGTGAGACCACATCCCCAAAAGTGATTCTTCCCACTACCATCAGGTCAATGTCGCTTCTTCGGTCATCGGAGCTCCTGGCAATCGAGCCGAAAATGAAAGCAACCTGCATTTTATCCGCTCCGGGTGTCAAAGACTGTCTGAGGACATCAGCCACCCCGAAAGTTTTTCTCACGATGCTTTTAAGCTCATTGAAGATAGGACACTTCTCGTTGGCCCGGTAATAGACCTGCCTGCCCTGCACTTCACGGATGATGATGCCGGTAGCTGTCAGATTTTTCAGCTCCCGTTGCACCGTCCCGTGGCCGATTTTCACAGCATCCATCACCTGTTTGGTGTAAAAAGATGTATCCGCCCGCCCATAGAGAAGGGCCAGCACTGCCTGCCGTGTTTTGCCGAAGATACCGCTACACAAATTTTCCATTCGCATGCTTACCCATTTCGGGTATTATCTTACCCACTGTGGGTAAGATAATCAAATCTTTAACGCCGTCCAGCTTTCCCGCAATGCCTTCGAAGCCGGAGAGGAAGAAATATCCCACAGCAAAACGGGCGGCCTGGCTGGAGCTGAGCATGCGGTTGNNATGTCTGCCAGTCTATGCAGGTTGCGGACGTAAAGTCCCTTTTTCAGTCCCTCTTTCAGATTTTATATCGACATGCGGTTTCACCGAGCCGTCCGGCAGAAAATCGATCAAAGGTATCACGTCGTAGCCTTCTTGTCTGAGTCTGTCTGCGCCGCCTTCATGGCGGTCAACTATGGTTATTACTTTTACAACTATGCCGCCTGCTTCCTCCACTGCGCGAATGGCTTTTTCCACTGAACCACCCCTGGTAATGACATCTTCTACAATGGCCACCCGGGCGCCTTTTTTAAAATGCCCTTCGATCTGGCGTTGGGTGCCGTGCTCCTTGGGTACTTCCCTGACCAGGAAGGCTGGTAAAGGTTGTCCCTTCTCGCTGCTTACCATCGCGATTGCCGTGGCTATCGGTACGGCGCCCATGGCAAGGCCGCCCACGGCATCAATTTCTGAGTCTCTGATCAACTCGAACATGGCTTCAGCCACCATGCGGGCGCCGACCGGATGCAGCGTCAGCAGTTTTCCTTCAAAGTAGCGGTTGCTGGTAGCCCCTGAGGCGAGCACGAAATGACCGAATTTGATGGAACCTGTCTCTTCGGCTAACTGGAGAAGCTTTTCCGAATTGTTGCTCATATTGCCCAACTTTTTAAAAATGATAATAGGATGCTGCCAAAGGTAGAGACGGATGCATCAACCTTATTGTTGGTGATCTTCTTCTTAACCTGCCGCCAGGGCGGGTCCAGTTCAGGGTGTTTTTTCAGGAAGACGAGCTCGTAGTCTTCGATTTCTATTGCCGTTATCTTGCCGTTTTCCGGGATGACACGAAACCATAACTCGCCGTCCCAATCGATTGAGGTAGCGGGTTGGACTGGTTGGTCAGACAAGTAAAGAGTATCAAGTTCTTTGTCGTATGAAATCTGGAAATTTATACAGTTATCAAGGGTATTGATGTCTATGGTGGATTCCTGGCGGTTTACAATGGTCTTTGCCATATCAGGATATCTCCTTCCTTAATATTCGAGCACGGAAATGCAGTAACTATAAATCCTGTAATTTGACCGGATATCTTTTGCTTATATTGTATAGCAATTCGCAAATATTGGGTACTGAAAGGGGCCGGCAATATGAAAGGCCGGTAATAGATTTTCCTGTTCAGGTTGGTCCTGTCCTGATAGACCTGGTAAGGGTCGTTGATAGCAGTCTGGATATGTGCAAGCCAGTCAACCACTTCGGGATGCCGGCTTATAATGTGCTTTTCCCACCAGTCCCTGGAGCAGACAACAGTATGTCCGTCTTTGTCCTTACCGTTGAATATATTGGGCATGCTAATTACGTCGGGTCCTTCTGGTTTGGTTGTATTGCGCTGTCGTTTCAGTGAAGAAATTGTTGTTTTTCTGATATTTGCCTATTATCCAGTCGATGAAAGCCTGGCTATATTGCGCCTGTGCAACACCGACTTTGTTTTTAAAATAGAAATCCCCCTTTAATTTGACCTTGTAGACCGATTTTCTCTGTTAACGCTAATTTGTAATCAATGCTTATCGCGAACTCCCGTGATCGGCCAATTTCGTTAAAGTTATTGACTACTTTGGATTGAAATTCAGCAAGATACTGTGCAGTGGCTGCTCCCATCTTTTTTCTAAGTATCGGGCTGGTTAAATCAAATTCCTGGGGATTGAAATCATAGACAATCGTCATCATGCCCACAGAAACACGGTCACCCAGGGAAATGGAGAACCATTCAACCAGCTTATTGTGGTAATTCAATACACAAGCCTGGAAAAGGCCCAGTATTTCTCTGGGAATATTTGAGATTATTAAATGTGTAGAATCATTGCGAAGTTGGTGAATAAACTCGATATTGGTTCTTACCGGGTCTTTTTCATTGATAAATGCCTTCTTTAAGCAGTCGGCCAGAGTAAGTGTGCGCTTCAACTGCCCCTTTGCTTTTTTATAATAGATGCTCTTGATATTATGCGTATCCGCAATGATTTTAGCTTTGAGCAATAATTCCCAGGCGTTACAGATGAGAAATAGAAAGGCTTCAATCCTGTATTTAACAGATAACTGGTTAATGATTTCCAGTGATAATATGTAAGCTTCAATGCTTTTTTCCAGGGTATGACCTTTTAAGCCGGGATTGCCTGCCTTTCTCATCTTTATCAACCTCGAAATATTCAAATTAACTCGGACCTATCGGTCAGCCAGCTCCCAGATGCCCCGCTCGGAATCAGCTTTTAGCAATCCTTCCTGGACCAGGGTATTGCGACACCATTGTGCCGTATTCCGCCAGCGCACTGTATAGGGATAGGAAGACAGTTTCTGGTAATCATAATCATTCAATATGTCTTTCATTTTTTCTTCGACGGTGTCGAGGACCTTGCTCCCCGACGCTTTGCCGCCCATGGCGGACAGGGCCTCCATAATAGGCTGGCGGAAATTATCTTCTGTTGTTCGCAAACCGCGTGGCAGTCTCGAGATGGTGTGTCTTCGTTTCTTTGTAAGCTGAGATCTGGGAACACGTGTGCTCAGCACAGTTTCCCATTCCTTCTGGAGTGTGCGTACCCGGCTGCGGAACTCTGAGAGCCGGGTGGCTACTTCAATTAAGCTCTTGGCGGCCTCATAGTCACCCTTTTGAAATGCTGAAGATCCCTCTGCATTAAGGTTCTCGGCCACAGATTCAATTTCTTCCAGCACTATTTCAAATGCAGTGGATACTTCGCTGCGGTCGACCGACAGTCGCTTGACTACCAACCTGCTGTTAGACCGGGCCTTTAAAGCTTTTTTCATCATAGCTGCTGCCTCCTTTGCACGCTGTTCGCTTTCTTCAAGCGGGCTTCAACCAGTTGAATAACTGCCTCGTAGATGGCATCACGCTCACCCTGCGTTAATCCAAGTGCATCGAAAACTATATTGTCCAGTTCTTTACGTTCTTTTGATGGTCTAACCGTGTCCCATTCATCATGTGAAAATAGCTTTATATTAGGCAACTTGATAATATCCGGTGCAACCAGATATAGATCGGCGACTTCATATGTTTGTATCTTAAGCAAACCTCCACCAAAATTAGAACGTCCTGCCATATTTACCATAAGTTGAAATACAATTGAATTCAAAGCAATGCATATACTGATTTCATTGGATTTGTTGCTATGGATTTCCTGAAAATTATCGCTACAGAAGCATCCTTCTTCTGAATACTCTGTTTTAGCCGTTGTATTTATCAGATAATTGAACTGAAGTTTAGGTATAATGCGTATTCCCAGATCCCACCATCGTGGCCTTCCCGCGCAGCTTGGCCTTTCATTGAAGCCCTGACTTTCTCCCCACTTAATATACTCCAGCGCGGCTGTGCCCCTGAGGTCCTTTTTATCCTTGTGGCACATAAAAATCTTGTATTTCAGGTCAGCGGGGTCGATCAGGATACGCTTGCATTCACGCGGGCTTTTAATCACGGGCTTAAGGTACTCTTCCTCAAATCCCCATTCTCTGATCCTCTCATCATCCAGATAGAAAAACTCGTTGGCGCCGGTTGTAATGCCACGTCTGACTTCAGCAACGTCACCCAGCCGCGCCAGCTTGCCTTTGCCCTTCTCCAGGATGGTCCAGTAGATATCCGGCGCACGCAGGTATTTTCCGCCCCATTTGTTTCCTGTATAAGCGCCTTCAAAGCTTTTTTGTTTACCTGTCGATTTGCCTTGCGACGGGCTTGCCTCTTCCGCTTCACTGATCTGCTCACGGCCTTCATCAAGCAGCTTTTGCTGTAGCACTGGTGAGACGCGGAACTCGGGACGGGACATCCTTTCCTGCGCAGCCTCTATCTCGCAGAAAGCCACGGTATCTATGACGTGTTCGAAAGGCACGCGGAACATGATAAAACGGGCTAAATTATTTAGTCCGGCCTCCTTTCTATCATCGGGCCGGGACAGCAATACGATGACCGTGTTGACATCGGCGCGGGAAAATGACCGCCTGACCTGATTGTCCAGAACCATCCTGACATGGCCGTGCTTAAGCAGCAGCTCCTGCAGGTCCCGCCCGAACCCGACATCCAGCCAGGAATTAGAGGTGATGAAACAGAACGACCCTCTTTGATTGAGCAGGCGCAGGCCCAGGAAATAGAAATAAATATACAGATCGCTCTTGGCGTCCATCTTGCGGCCGGCTGAGTCTGTGCCCTCTTTATAGTTAAAGAAATGATCCCATGCGCGGTAGACCGAGCGCATCAGTTTGGCCTTGTAGGCCTTACGCGTTTCCGGCGTGCTTTCATAAGCCGCTTCGAAAGGATCGGCAATCAGCTCCTGCCGTACGTAGGGTGGATTGCCGATAACTATATCGAAACCATCACTCTCACCTTCGAGCGCTTCAACGAAGGCGATATCCCAGACAAAGGGTATGTCTTTGGGCGCCGTCAACTTGCCCATGGCCTGCTTAAGCGCGGCTATTTCAGCGGTCATGGATTCGATTATTTTGTCCGCGCCGGCCTGATCAAGTTCGATCTGGTGTCCCCTTTCTTCGATTGTCCCGTCCAGACGAATGCGCAGGCCTTCACTGCCGCCTTCCAGCTTCCTGCGCAGTCTTTTAATCTCTTCCTGCCGCCGGTCGATCTTGTCCTGCAGTATTTCACGAAAGATGTTGAGCTCGTCATCCTTGAGCTGGTCCAGGCTTTTCCCTTTGTTGGCGGCATAGAACAAACGCTTTTCTTTCTTGAAATTGGTTATCCTGGCTTTTATCTGAGGCGAAATGTCTTTGCTGCCGCGCCAGCGTCCGAAGTCTAATCCGCCGACCTCCTGCACCAGGCTGTCGCCGGGCCGTATCCTGAAGCTGAAATGGGGCAAGAGCGGTTCATCACGTTGATGCAGGTCGTTCCTATCAATTTCAGCGTCCACTACCAGCGCCAGCCAGAGCCGCAGCTCGGCAACGTGACAGGCCCATTCTTTGACGTCCACGCCGTAAAGGGACTCGCCGATGATGCGCTTCTTGCGTTCAAATGGGTCTTCACGCCTGCCGGTGATCTGCTCAAGGCGGTCCAGCAGGTCATCCAGTATGTGCAGCATGCCCACCAGGAAGGAGCCGGAGCCGCAGGCCGGGTCCAGGACAGTGATATTGCTGAGCCGTTCAATAAGAGCGTCCGTTATTTCTTCCCCGCGCAGACGGCGGTCGGCCTCTTCTTTCTCGTGCTGCTCACGGGCGAAAATGAACTGATACAGAAAGTCCTTGTGTTTTTCACCCAGGTGGTTGGCGAGGTTGTCCACCAGCGCTAGGCGGCACATCAGGTCTATCTCCGTACGCGGTGTATAGAATATGCCGGCGTCATGCCCGGCCTCTGCGTTTTCGGGCGTATTGACCAGGCTCTCGTAGACACGGCCGATCATCTCAGGGTCGACCGCCACCTCCTGGTCCAGCGGGCTGTCCTCGGCGATGGTGAAGTTGTATTTTTCCAGGAACTGAAAAATCATGTTAAAAGTGTCGTCATCTATGTTGATAGCGGTTTCATCGAGCTCGTTTCTGGCAAAGAGACCGCCGTTGAGAAAAGGCGCCATAGCCAGGATATCGTGAATGGCGAGTGGAAAATGCCTGTGGCCGCCCCTGAATTCGCCATTAAAGGCTTCGAAGAAGAGAACGTTGAGCCAGTCCGGGACGAAGCTGTTGCTCCGCTGCCCTGCCTTTTCATAGCTCTGCCAGAAGTTGCTCAGAAAATCGTAATCGCCGCCCAGCCAGCCCTTGCGCTGGATAAAATAGAGGAACATGCACCGGTTGAGGAACTGCAGCGCATAATCGTGCGACCAGATGGCCTCCCCGCCCTTTTCACGCAGGTAGACCTCGAGGGCAGTGTAGATGCCGCTGTACTCCCGGAAGAACTGGTCTGTAACTTTGTCGACATCGAAGGCGTCATCGTGCCTGTCCTGTATTTCCAGCGGCGGCAGGCTGAAAAGGTCCGTGGCTATCCCGGCCAGGTCGAGCATGGCGATGCGTTCTGAGGCTGTGCGCAGGCGTTCATGGGGTCCGACGGTAATGCGGCGCATGATGCGGCGTTTCTCGTTGTTCTCATCGTATTTAACGTTGATGAAATGCCACTGTTCCTGGCGCCGGTCCGAGAAAAGAAAGAGGGAATAGGGATGCTCGCGCAGCAGAGTGTTGACCACCGGCCGCTCCTGTCCCAGCAGCAAACGGTCCCCCGGCAGCCGGCAATATATGACATGAAACTGGTTGTCCTGCCCGCCGCCGGCAAAGAGCAAGGGGTCTTCGGCCAGAGATACCTGAGCAGCCTGCCCCCAACCGGAACGGCTTAAAGTGGAGTTGATGCGGTCATAGTTCAACTCTTCCCAGAAGAGCTTTTTCAGCGGTTCCAGGCCCTTGAGTTCATGCAGCAGGCTCAATATAACCTGCCGGCGCTCGATGTCTATACCGCCTGACATAATGATTGTTGATAATTATACGGATATGATGTTTTGCTGGCAATAGCCGTTGTCAACAGTCCTCCATTATGTGATACTACACGAAAAGCCTGTTATATTAATTGAAGGTATGCAAAGAGGTTCTCACCAGCTATACAGCCTGGCCGACCTGGAGGGCAAGGTCAGCCCGCACCAGATGCAGGTCAGGGGCGCCCTCAAGCAGCGGGCGGCGGCGCTGGTCTGGGTGAAGGACGTAGATGCGCTG
>DKFF01000005.1:25076-29539 GCA_002452795.1 Dehalococcoidia bacterium UBA6803 | reverse complement strand
GATGAATCAATATCTTGATACTTTCTAATGGCATGGAGAAGAACCAGCGAGCCTCGATGGTTTCCAGCCCTTTATTCATCAAGGTTGCTGAGTCTATGGTAATCCTTTTGCCCATTTTCCATGTAGGGTGATAAAGAGCCTGCTCGGCCGTGACCTTTTTCAGGCGGGTATGTGAATAATTGTAAAATGGTCCGCCCGAAGCGGTAAGAAAGATTTTCTCCGGCTTGCTTTTCTCACCCTCTAGACATTGCCAGATGGCGCTGTGTTCGCTGTCCAGCGGTAAAACTTGCACCTGTTGTTGTAAAGCTTCCTTGAAGATGTGCTCCCCTGCCATCACCAGGATTTCCTTGCTGGCAAGCGCTATCGTCTTGCCGCTTCTGATAGCGGCTATGGTGGGGGCTAATCCGACGCTCCCCGGGATGGCCATGATAATCAGGTCAACATCGGGAGAGCAGGCGATTTCCTCCAGTGGCAGAAATTTACTCGCGTAGTCTATTCTGGTAGAGGAATGATACATGGAGGGATGGAACTCATTGATTTGCTCTTTTAACAGCTTGAGATTGTTTCCAGCTGCTAAACCGGTCACCTGAAATTTATCAGGAAAAGCTCGAATCACGTCCAGGGCCTGCCGCCCCACAGAGCCAGTGGAGCCCAAAACGGCTACCTTTTTTGTGCCATTGTCATCCATGTTCGTATTATAAAACAATAACCAGCCCTAAAACCATTTTGAAGGCAAAGAGTGGTTCTCCTGATCTTTCCGCATGGGACCGGTTAAAGGTTGTTATAAAAAACGTGTCGATTTATAGCAGCATCCATATTACGTAGTAGTAGATAGCCGGGCCTACGAATATGATGCTGTCGAGACGGTCGAGGGCGCCACCATGTCCCGGTAAAAGTTTGCCGGAATCTTTGATATTTGTATTGCGTTTAAGAAGAGACTCAACCAGATCGCCTGTCTGGGCGAATATGCTGACGAGGCAACCCAGCAAAAGCACCTGCGAATAGGTGAAAGGTAGGGGAGTGAATGAATTTATAACCGCGAAGACAACGACTGCCCCAACAAGGGCGCTTAACAGGCCACCTATTGCTCCCTCCCACGTTTTGCCGGGGCTGAGGTAGGGAGCGAGAGCGTGTTTGCCTCTTATTTTCCCTGTACAGAAAGCGCCTATGTCATTAATGAAAGTCGTGAGAACAGCCAGGAATACGATCTCTTTGCCGTAAACCAGGGCATTTAAGTCGATCCAGTAACCAAGCATCCAACCGATATAGAAAGCACCCGCTATCGTCCATGCCCAATTATGGAAAGCTTCCTGCCGCCCCGGTCGGTATAATAACCACACCAGGGAAATTACCAGGATCAGGGTTATTACCAGCGGCAGCGCTCCGGTGTCCTGATAATGCGGGCGGAGAACCAGTGCCAGCGTCCATATTAAGCCGAGGCAGATGAAGGGGATCTCTTTATTGGGGGTTAAAGCTGTGCGGTAAAACTCGAAAGCGCCTGCTACCGCTGCGATGGCTACGAGAATACTGAGCCAGGGGTCACCAAACCAGATAGCAAAAAAGACCAGAAAGAAGATTACAACAGAAGTGCTTACTCTTTGTTTGAGCATGGGCACATCTTAGCAGATTTTGATTATCAAGGAAGGTGTCTTTATCTCGGGGGAGAACATGTCCTTCACATAACTTCCACCCGAAACGCGGGGAAATAAAGTGGAGAGAAGCAAAAAACTGGATGCTTGTTTCATACTGCTTTGATTTCTTTCTCTTTATCCTGCCCTATTTTTTCTATTCGGTCTACGAATTTATCGGTACTATCCTGAACGCGTTTCGTTGCTCCTTTAAGCTCATCCTGGGAAAGTTCCTTATTTTTCTCCAGTTCTCTTAATTTTTCAATGGCATCCCGCCTCTCGTTGCGTAGAGCCACTCGTCGTTCCTCCACTTTCCTGGCTATGAGCTTGGCTAAATCCTTTCGCCGTTCCTCGCTGAGACGGGGAATGGAGATACGAATGGCATTGCCGTCACTGACAGGATTAAGGCCGAGATCGGCTTTGAGGATAGCCTTCTCAATGTTGCGCAGAGAGGTACGATCCCATGCCTGTACAAGAAGCAAGTTAGCCTCTGGAGCAGAAATAGAGGCGAGGTGGTGAAGGGGAAAAGGTGAGCCCTGGTAATCCACTATGACATTTTCTACCAGGGTTGGAGCGGCCCTTCCTGTGCGTATGGTAGTTAATTCTTGAATCAGACCGTCAGCGGTTTTCTGCATTTTGTCGTGTAGATTGGTGATAATTTCTTCTGTTGTCATTTTCACCCCTCTCTGGAAATTAATGTGCCGATGGATTCCCCCAGAATAATTTTTTTGATGCTCTCGGGAGACTGAATGTCAAAAACTACGATAGGGATGTTATGTTCGTCACATAAAGAAAAAGCGGACATATCCATAACTTTGAGATGTAGTTCCATCGCTTTGCGATAGCTTAAACTGTCGAATTTTTTTGCCTGCGGATTCTTAAGCGGGTCGTCGTTGTATACTCCGTCAACATTATGCTTGGCCATCAGAATGATCTCGGCGCCGAGCTCAATCGCTCTTAGAGCGGCTGCTGTATCCGTAGTCATATAGGGGTTGCCTGTGCCTCCCGCCATGATGATAACCCGTCCCTTTTCCAGATGGCGAATGGCGCGGCGGCGGATATATGGTTCTGCTACAGTGTGGACATCCAGAGCGGATAAAGTTCTGGCAACAAGCCCCTGTTCCTCCAGTACGCCCTGGAGTGCCAAAGCATTGATTATGGTGGCCAGCATTCCGGCGTGGTCTGCGGTTACTCGATCCATGCCCATGGTCTCAGCATCACACCCACGCCAGAAATTACCGCCACCGGTAACGATCCCCGTTTCAACACCATATGCCACAAGTTGCTTGGTTTGCTGTGCAATAGCAGATAATATGGAAGGATCAATAACGCCAGGGCCATTACCCTTCAGCGACTCACCGCTCAGCTTGAGCAGTATTCGCTTATATTTGGCCATTGCCATCGTCCCGATATCCCCCTAAACTAACAACCAAGTTCGAATCTGGCGAATCTGCGTATCTTTATGTTTTCTCCGATATGAGCTATGGTCTCTTCAATAATTTCCTGTATGGTCTTACTGGGGTCTTTGATGGACGGCTGCAACAACAGGCAGGCCTCTTCCGGATTTAGGCAGGTCTCTTCCGGCATCTCTTCTCTGGCAATGAATTTAGGAGAAGTGGCGGCTATCTGCATTGCCAGAAGGTGGGCAAGTTCCTTGAACTCGTCGGTTCGGGCGACAAAATCTGTTTCACAATTCAGCTCTATTAACGTACCTATCCGTCCACCATAATGAATGTAAGCGTCAATTCTTCCTTCGTTTGCACTTCGACTGGATTTTAGCTCGGCGATAGCCATTCCTCGCTGACGCAACAACGCCGTCGCCTTTTCTATGTCCCCGTTTGTTTCAGAAAGAGCTTTTTTGCAGTCAAGCACACCGATGCCGGTCATGCGCCTGAGTTCTTTGATAGTATCAACTGAAATTTCCAAACCGTTCTTGCCCTCCTGCTTTCAAGATCATAAAGTTTTCAAGAGCATCAAGCCTTTTCCGGATCAAAAGAGTAGGAGGTCATGATATCCAACTCCTTTTCCTCTCCCTGTTCTGTTGACAGGAGGCCACTTGCTTCCAGCTGGCTATTTTGCTGTGTGCCTCTTCCCTCAATGATCGCATCGGCTATACGATTACTGATTAACTTGATTGTCTTGATTGCATCGTCGTTAGCCGGAATAGGATAGTCAATCTTATCGGGGTTGCAGTTGGTGTCTGCAATAGCTACCACTGGAATGTCCAATTTCTTTGCCTCCGCGAGAGCGATGCTGTCTTTAATGGGGTCTACAATAAACAAAGCCGCGGGAAGCTTTGTCATTTCTTTAAAGCCTCCCATTTGTTTATTGAGACGCAATATCTCTTTATCTATTTGAGACCTTTCTTTTTTGGATAAGGTATCTAATTCGCCTCTATTTCTTTTATCTTCCAGCCGTACCAGATAATCGATGCGGGTCTGCATGGTGGCGAAGTTGGTCAACAGTCCGCCCAGCCATCTTTGATTGACATAACACATACCGCATTTTTGAGCTGCCGCCTCCACAACTTCCTGTGCTTGCCTCTTCGTTCCCACGAAAATAATTTCTTGTCCCTCGGCAGCGAGCCGCTGGATGAAGGCGCAGGCCTTATTCAGCATAAGGACTGTCTTTTCCAAATCAAGGATGTGTATTCCATTACGCTGGGTGAAGATATATTTTTTCATCCTGGGATGCCAGTAGCTGGTCTGATGACCGAAATGTACCCCGGCTTCCAGAAGTTCTTTTATGGAAGTATTTTCTACCATTCTCTTTAATTCCTTTGTAAATATTTTAATAAAACAAACCTGTGTAATATAGCATGCTTGACGTAGAGGG
>DKFF01000005.1:2431-24970 GCA_002452795.1 Dehalococcoidia bacterium UBA6803 | reverse complement strand
AGAAAGAAGGAGACTTCCTCCGGAGAATAAAGAAAATATCGTGCGGGGATGTTTATGTTTTCTTGCCCCACGTAAATGGAAATGCCTGCCAGTTTGTTTGTTGCTCGAAAAGCAGCATAATCCGTTACGTCATCTCCCATATATAGTACGAGCGGTTTGCTCTTGAATCCGAGCTTTTGTACTATATATTCTATGGCTTTGCCCTTGTCCCAGTCCACTGCCGGTCTTACTTCGTAAACCTTTTTTCCACTGGTGATCTTTATCTTGCCTGAAGAAACGAAAGGGGCAGTAATGCTATTGAATATCCTGGTGATTTCCTCTATTTGTGTTTCATCCGCCAGCCTGTAATGCAGGCTTAATGTTAAGCCCTTGTTCTCCACCAGGATGCCTTCGTTTTCTGAAAAAAAAAGTTTCATATCATCTGACATTCCAGACAAAATTTCTGCGGCTGTTTCCGCTATGGGGTGGACGAAATGTATGCCAGGGGATTCTATTTGCAGGCCGTGGTTGCCTGTGTAGATAATGTCGTTAATACCTGTTTTTTGCTGGAGATCCTTGATATTTCTGCCGCTTATTACGCCAAGAGTCAGCCGGGGAATTTGTGTCAGCTCTTGCAGGCGTGTTTTTGTTAATTCTGGCAGCGTTGCCAGCTCCGGTTTTTTTGCAATGGGAGAGAGCGTGCCATCGAAGTCACTCAATAATAAGATATGTTCGGCTCGTTTGACCTTGTCAGAAAGCTTGTTCCAGCGTAAAAAGAGGTGTTCCATGGTTAATATTATCTAGCGCGGTCTGGATAATTCCAGAAATATGTCGGCGGCCCATTTGTAGATATTGTTTTTCCGGATAATGTCTCTGTCCCCTTTCATCCTGCGCCTTTTCTCGGCCGCCGGCATCTCTATAGCGTCTTTGATGGCTTTGGCAAAAAGATCGGGGGCAAAAGGGTTTATTTTTATAGAGTGCTTGAGTTCCTTCGCTGCGCCGGTGAAAGAGCTTAGCAGGAGGACACCTTCGTTGTTAACATGACTGGCCACATATTCCTTGGCCACCAGGTTCATTCCATCGTCCAGGGAGCTTATTATACATATATCCGCTTTGCCTTCCAGCGCGGTCAGCGTGAGCGGCAGTAACGGACCGGGCAGGGTAATTACCGGTTTCCACGTCTCGGAACCATGTTTTTGATTGATCCATTCTGTCAAACGGATAATTTCCTGTCCCAGGTTTTCATAACTGGGAATATCTGTCCGGGAAGGCGTGCCCGTCTGTATGAGCACCAGTTTCTCCTTGTATTCCGGGTAATCGCACAAAAAACGATTTAGAGCCAGCATCCTCTGAGGGATACCCTTGGTATAATCCACTCTGTCTATGCTAATAATGATAATCTCGTCTTTTATTCCCAGCCTGTCTTTGAGCCGTTTAAATTCTTCTTCCACCTCGTCTTTTTGCATATCTTGGGAGAGTTGCTCAAAATCTACGCTGATGGGGAAAGGGCGTACTCTAGTCATTCGCCCCTTCCACGTGATTTCGCCATTTTTGTAATCGACTTTGGCTCCCTTGAGGCTGCTCGCTGCGTCCAGAAAATTATGGCAATGAATTGACGTATGAAAGCCCAGAAGGTCGTTTCCTAACAGTCCGTCCAGTATTTCTTCGTGCCAGGGGCAAATACGTAGTTTCTGTGAATGAGGCCAGGGAATGTGCCAGAACTGCGCTAGAGTAGCAGCAGGGTTTGTTTTTTTGATCATGCGTGGTAGCAGCGAAAAGTGGTAATCCTGAATAAAGACCACCGCTTTTCTGCCCTGCGCCTCTCCCAGTATGTTGCGAGCGAAGATATTATTTACTTTTTTATATTTGTTCCAGTGTGACCTATCAAATACAGGGGGGACATATGCGCTATGGCACAGGGGCCAGAGCGCCTGATTGGAGAAGCCGTGATAATATCCTCTAAAATCTTTCTCCTTGAGCCATACTCGCTTCAAAGTGTAAAGAGGGTCGTCGGGGGGGACCATTAGTTTATTTTGAGAAGTAACTGTTTCTCTGTCGGCATCTCCCCCTCCATGGGCTATCCAGACACCGTTTATGGCACGCATTGCCGGATCCAGAGCGGAAGTCACACCTCCCACTGCCGCCTGACACTTAATTTCGTTGCCTCCGTGATAATGTATGTACGGCTCGCGGTTGGATACCGTAATGATTAATTGTCCTGAAAATTTCTTTTGCAAAAGCTGGCAGAAATTCTCTTTATGCCAAATTGTTGGTCTCATTTTCTCACATCAACGTCCACTCATTCTAGCATATCGGTATTGGTCATTTGTAGAAACGAAACGTGATCAACGGAGATGGTGACCTTCCCTGTGTTACAATGGGCTCTATCGGGTATAATGGATTTGTGAGGTTTTTGGGATGAGTGTCGTAGCGAAAGTGAAACGAATTGGAGTTTTGACCAGTGGTGGTGATGCTCCCGGTATGAATGCCTGCATCAGGGCGGTGGTGCGTTGTGGTGCAACTTCTGGTATGGAAGTGATAGGAATCCGCCGGGGTTATAAAGGCTTGTTTGCGAAAGATTTTATTGAACTGGGGCCCAGAGATGTGGCAAATATCATCCAGAGGGGAGGCACTTTTCTGGAGACCGCTCGTTGCGAGGAGATGAAAATGCCGGGAGGAGTGGAGAGGGCGGCAGTGAGTTTGAGAGAAAGAGGGATTGAGGGGCTGATAACGATAGGGGGAGACGGTACTTTTCGAGGAGCCGCCGCACTGGCGAAGGTAGGAGATCTAAAGGTGATAGGTATCCCTGGCACCATAGATAATGACGTTTATGGTTCGGATTATACGATAGGTTTTGATACTGCCATGAATACGGCGCTGGACGCTATCGATAAAATTAGAGATACTGCCGGTTCTATGCAGCGCCCCTTTTTTATTGAGGTCATGGGCAAGACCAGGGGTTTCCTCGCTCTGGGTGTGGGTATCGCTGGAGGCGCTGAAGAAATCCTGATACCGGAAGTTGAAACGGATATAGATGCTATTTGTGAGGCAATAAGACATAATAGTATCACGGGCAAGAACTCTAGCATTGTAGTGGTGGCAGAGGGAGATGATGCTGGTGGAGCGATTAAAATTGCCAGACAGGTAGGAGAGCAGCTGGGAGTGGAATATCGCATATGTATCTTAGGGCATGTGCAGAGAGGCGGATCCCCTACAGCTAGAGACAGAATTTTGGCTAGCAAGTTGGGAAATATGGCTGTGCAGGCTTTGCATCAGGGTAAAGGTGGCTATATGGTTGGCGAGGTGTGTGACGGAGAAGTGCTTACTCCTCTTGAAGATACATGGCAGAAGCCGAAAGAGCTGAATTTGGGCCTGTTGCAACTGGTGAAGGTGCTGGCCACATGAGGCCATGACAGGGTATTTTTATTCGAAAAAATGAGTTTTTATACCGAGGGACTTTGTCAGGGACGGCAAGAGGAGTTACCAATGTTTATGTCCTGCACAACCATATTTATTACTTCGAACAGCGTTCTCCCAATCCATTTTCTCTAAACGGACGATATTTTTTCTATTGTGAAAGAATACTGTTCAATGACTGGATTGGCCAGCAGCTTGCGGCACATCTCATCGACTTGTTCCTGGGCGTTATCCTGCTCCTCCGTTGCTACTTTGATTTCTATATATTTGCCAGCGCGAACGCCGGAGACCAGGCTGAAACCCAGATTGTGCAAGGCGCTTTTTATGGTTAGTCCCTGAGGGTCATTGACTACTGGTTTGAGAACGATATGAACTTTAGCCAGATACATTTAAGCTCCTCCCTGTGAACAAATGGTAAATTTTATTGTAACGTAGCGTGGTGGCTTTGATGATTTCCTGAGGAAGCATAGGAGCGGGTGGAGTTTTGTTCCATCCTGAGTTTGTGAGCCAGTCCCGGATAGGTTGTTTGTCAAAACTGTCCTGTGCTTGCCCGATCTTGTATCTTTCGATTTCCCAGAATCTGCTGGAGTCCGGAGTTAACAGTTCATCTATAATTGCCAGCTTGCCGTCAATATATCCGAATTCGAATTTGGTATCGGCGATGATGATCCCTTTGGATTTAGCAAAGTTCCTGGCGTAACTGTAAATAAGCCGGCTCTTTTCTTCCAGAACCGGTAGTATGTCAGCAATACCAAGTTCTTGAATATCACGCTCTTCCAGGGGACGATCGTGTTCCGCTTCACTCTTGGTGGTGGGAGTGAACATGATTTCGGGCAGTTCTTCACTTTCCTGCATTCCTGGTGGCAGGGCAACTCCTCCCACCATGCCTTTTTCTTGATATTCCTGCCATGCCGAGCCTGCCAGATACCCCCTGACGATACATTCTACTGGCACCCGTTCTGCCTTAGCCGTGATCATAGAACGTCCAACCAGGTAGTTGGGGTAATTTTGCGCTGGCTGCCCGGGCCTAATTTTATCTATCTCAGGCAGTGTATTCAGGCTATTTACTATTTCGGCGAGATGATTGGGCAGTATATGAGCTGTTCTTTCAAACCAGAAAGCAGATATTTGATTGAGTATCTCTCCCTTGCCAGGTATGCCGCAGGGCAATACAACATCAAAAGCGGATATACGGTCAGTGGAGACTATGAGTAATTTATTACCCAGTTCGTAAACATCCCTCACTTTGCCCTGCCGGTATAAAGGTAATGGCAGATGGGTTTCTACTAGAACGGTTGTGCTTGAATTACCAGCCGACAATCGGGGCCTCCTCCATGTTCTTTTGTGGGATTTCTCTTGGTGTGATCAGTTCTAGCCTCTTAAAAATATCGTCCACGTGTTTTAAATATTGGTCATAACTGAAAATGGACGCCAGTTCGTTTTTGTTCAGGTGGGCAGTTATCCTGTTGTCAGCTTCCAGTAGCTGCAGGAAGCCAATCTTTTCCTGCCATGCGCGCATGGCGTTATCCTGCACTATTTCATAAGCCTCCTTGCGGCTGATGCCTTTGTCGATGAGGGAGAGCAGGACTTTCTGTGAGAAGATAAGCCCTTTAGTGCATTCGAGATTACGGCGCATATTGTCGGGGTAAATTTTGAGATCCTGCATTACCGTTGTGAAGATAGATAACATGTAATCCAGTGCTAAACAGCTGTCAGGTAAAATAATGCGCTCAGCGGATGAATGACTGATATCGCGCTCGTGCCATAGGGAGATATTTTCCATTGATGTTAAGGCGTACCCTCTCATTAATCTGGCCAGCCCGCAAATACGCTCGCATAGTTCAGGATTACGTTTGTGAGGCATTGCTGACGAACCTGTTTGCCCGATCCGGAAAGGCTCTTCGGCCTCCAGGATTTCTGTGCGTTGCAGCCCCCTGATTTCGGTGGCAAACTTTTCCAGGGAGCTGGCAATGAGAGCCAGCGTTGTTACGAATTGAGCATGTCGGTCACGCTGAATAATTTGGCTTGATATCGGCGCAGGCACGAGCCCTAATCTCTGGCAAATCAGGTCTTCCACTTTCGGTGGCACCGTGGCATATGTGCCGACGGCCCCGGAGATCTTTCCTACCGAGATAATTTTCTTTGCCTCAGTCAGCCTCGTAGCATGACGCTTCATCTCTTCGGACCAGAGAGCCATTTTTAGCCCGAAGGTGGTAGGCTCGGCGTGTACCCCATGGGTTCTTCCGATCATGGCGGTATACTTATGCTCAATAGCTTTATTTTCAAGGGTAGGGATGATGATCGCCAAGTCTTCCTCCAAAATGGAAGCTGCCTCTACAAGCTGCAGGCTCAAGGCAGTGTCCATTATGTCCGATGATGTTAGTCCCAGATGAATGAAACGCGATTCTTCACCGAGGCTTTCGGCGACCGAACTGGTGAAAGCGGTCATATCATGATGAGTTACTTCCAGGAAGGCAGCGATCCGCTCTTTGTCATAAGTTGCCTTTCTGATTCTCGGCATGACCTCGCGGGGAATCTGTCCCAATTTGGCCCATGCTTCGCAAGCAGCTATTTCTATCTGCAGCCATTTATCGAACTTATTTTCTGCAGACCAGATTCTTTTCATCCGTGGCCGGGAATAACGCTCAATCACAGTTGTTCCCCTGCAAGCTGCTCTCTGTATACCCGGTAGGCTTGCCTGATCTCGTCATATTTCGTTCCCAGGATCTGGGCGGCAAACAGGGCGGCGTTTTTGGCCCCACTGGTGCCAATGCCCATGCAGGCTACAGGCACTCCTGCAGGCATCTGGCTTATGGAAAATAGAGCATCCAGGCCTTTAAGCTCGCTGGTTGGCAACGGTACTCCGATTACGGGAAGCATGGTCCAACTGCTTAACACACCTGGTAAATGAGCGGACATGCCTGCAGCGGCAATGATTACCTCTATTCCTCTCTCAACGGCCTTGAGTCCATATTCTCTCACTTTTTCCGGATTTCTGTGAGCTGAGATAATGGAAAGTTGATAATCTATACCCAGCTTTTTCATCATGTCCAGCGCGGGTTGTATTAATTCAGTGTCGGTTTTGCTTCCCAGAACTACTCCTATCAGTGCCATTATGCTATCTCCCTGAGGGCAATATCTTTACGGTAATTACAGCCCTCGAAATGAATTTTGGACACGTTGCGGTAAACCTTATCACGTGCCTCGGCTATATTTCTGCCTGTTCCTACTACGGTGAGTACTCTTCCCCCGTTAGTGCAGATTGTCCCGCATTCATTCAATTTAGTCCCGGCGTGGAAAACCATAATATCTTCGTCTACGGCATCCAGACCGTGTATGGGAAATCCTGTTCTATAATTTCCCGGGTAACCTGCCGAAGCCATTACTACTCCGACGCAGGCCTCCTGTCTCCATTCCAAATCTATTTGATCCAGCCTATTTTCAATTACTGCCTGGCATATGTCCACCAGGTCAGTTTTCAAAAGAGGCAGAATAGACTGAGTCTCGGGGTCGCCAAAGCGAGCATTGAATTCCAATGTCGAAAGGTTTCCTTCCGCGAGGATTAAGCCGGCGTAAAGTACTCCCTTGTATAAAATACCTTCGTTGGCCATTGCCTCGACTGCTGGAGCTAAAACACGGTTGATGGCTTCCCCTTTCATCTGAGAGGAGAAAAAGGCGGGAGGGCAATAACTGCCCATGCCACCGGTATTGGGTCCATGGTCGTCGTCATATATTTTCTTGTAATCGCAGGTGGGCGGCATAGGTAAGACCGTTTTGCCGTCTGTGAAAACGATCACGCTTACTTCCCTGCCGTTGATATATTCCTCAATCACTACTTTTTCTCCTGCAGTGCCGAAAATTCGGGAGTTCATGACAGCATGCAGTGTTTTGTCAGCGGCTTCCAGGGAATCAACAATTATCACACCTTTGCCGGCGGCCAGCCCGTCTGCCTTGATGACGAGGGGGAGAGAATGTTGCCGGATATAGTTACGGGCCTCCGCGCAAGAAGAGCAAGTGATGCCTTTGGCTAGAGGGATGCCGTATTTTTGCATCAGTTTTCTTGCGAACACCTTGCTCGCTTCTATCTGTGAAGCGGCCATGGTGGGGCCGAAAGCCGAAATCCCCAGGTTGTTGAGGTGATCCACTATACCAGAAGCTAGAGACGCTTCAGGCCCTATAACAACAAGGTCAATATGCCTGGCCACTGCCGCTTTGCCCAGAGCTTCCTTGTCTGTAGGGGCAATGTTCAGATTCTCCGCAATAGAAGCTGTGCCCGCATTGCCAGGAGCCACAAAAACACCTTTCACTCTGGGACTACTGGCAATTTTCCAGGCCAGAGCGTGTTCTCTGGCTCCGCTGCCGATAACCAATACGTTCATTTGGACATAACATGCTCTTTCCGTCAGGCCTTCCGGGATTGCTTCAGGTCATTGACGGAGATTGCTACTTGAATTTCTCCGCCTGGGCAGAATCGAGATTGTTGATAACCTCAAACAATTCAGCTACATGTTCTTTTTCTTCCTCAACGATGTGCTCCAAAACCTGCACAACGTCCGCGTTCTCTATACTGAGAATATGATCCTGATACTGGTTAATGGCTTCCAGTTCACCAATCAGATCTTCCCTGAGCATTTCCAGGTCGCTTGCCGTGATCAAGGCTTCCTCTTCATTAAATGGCTCGTTCATGTCTTCCTCCTTTTCTGCTATTATTCCCACTCTATTGTGGCTGGTGGTTTACTGGTTATATCATAAACCACTCTATTAACATTTGGAACTTCATTGACGATTCGTTCGGACATTTTGCTCAGCAAGCTGTGTGGTAACTGTGCCCAATCGGCGGTCATGGCGTCGTCGCTGCTTACTGCTCTAATTGCTATCAGGTAGTCGTATGTCCTGTAATCGCCCATGATGCCGACGCTTCTGATATTAGCGAGTATAGCGAAGCTTTGCCACAATTGGCGGTAGAGATTTTCTTTTTTAATTTCATCCATCACTATCCAATCTGCGGCACGAAGGATTTCCAATTTTTCCCTTGTTACCTCACCGATGATTCTAATGGCCAATCCCGGCCCTGGAAATGGTTGCCGCCAGATCATTTCCTGTGGCAATCCCAACTCCAGTCCTATTTCTCTGACCTCGTCTTTGAATAAGTATCTTAAGGGTTCAATGAGCGTGAATTTCATGTCAGAGGGCAATCCACCTACATTATGGTGGCTTTTTATTTTGACTGCCACTGTTGTTTCAGTGGAAGTGCTTTCGATAACGTCTGGATAAAGGGTGCCCTGGGCCAGAAACTTCACCTTGCCCAGCCTCCGCGCCTCTTCTTCAAAGACACGGATGAATGTCTCGCCTATCAGTGTCCGTTTTTTCTCCGGATCAGTTACTCCCTGCAGCTGGCTAAGGAATCTCTCCGTAGCGTCTACATATGTTACATCCATGTTGATAACACCCCTGAAGGTTTCCAGTACGCCTTCTGCTTCCCTGTGGCGCAGGAGACCGTTGTTGATGAAGACGCAGGTTAGCTGTTCTCCCACGGCACGGTGAAGCAGTGTGGCGACTACAGCAGAGTCAACTCCTCCGGAGAGGGCGCAGATAATTTTGTCTTCTCCCACCTGTCGCCGGATCCTGTCGGTGGTTTCTGTTATTAGATTGGCGGGTGTCCAGCCGCCTTTGCACCCGCATATCCTGTGGACGAAATTCTGGAATATGGTTTTTCCGTGCAGGGTGTGTATGACCTCAGGATGGAATTGCAGGCCGAAGATATTGCTGTCGTTGCCTATAGCCGCGATCGGGGAATTTTCAGTATAAGCTAAAGGTTTGAAACCAGAGGGTGCTTTTGTTATCCGGTCACCGTGACTCATCCACACGGGCATGGAGGGGGGCAATTCTTCGAACAGGGGCGAGGATTCGGTGGTTGCATGCAGAACAGCGTGTCCATATTCCCGTTTTGCCCCGGGAGATACTTCTCCCCCCAGTTGGTGAGCAATAGCCTGCATGCCGTAGCAAATACCCAGTATTGGTAAATGGCTTTCGTAAATATAGGGCAGTGGCAGAGGAGCATTAGTATCGTAAATACTTGACGGTCCTCCAGAGAGGACGAAGCCCTTGGGATTAAGGGGCTTTATCTTTTCCCAGGGTGTGTTATGCGGAAAAATCTCGCAATATACGTGGCATTCCCGAATGCGTCTCGCTATGAGCATGCTATACTGTGAGCCAAAATCAATCACAATAATGCATTCGTGCTTGCCTAACAGGGGAACTGGTGCAGAATCGGGCTGCTCTCCCTGTAGTTCCTTGGCGATTTCCAGATAAGTGGAGACTTCAACATCGCCGCTGGTTGTAATTCTGTGGCTTTGCGAATTGGTTTCCATTTTTTATATGTTCAGGCCGGTGAATATTGGCGTAGCTTAGCATTGTGCTATACTACAGTCAAGGCAAATGCTTGGTCTGGCAGCGCAGGTTAAAGAAGGGATCAGGATACTTGGTCAGGGAGGGTTAGTTGCTTTTCCCACCGATACCGTTTTTGCTTTAGGAGCGGATGCTTTTAATTGTCCAGCGGTGAAGAGAGTTTATGAAGTTAAAAGCCGTCCTCGCCAGATGGCTGTGCCTTTACTTGTGTGCGATATTTTGCAGATCAGAGCGATTGCGCAGTCGATACCGGAGGTTGCTCGTTTCATGATAGAGCGGTTTCTTCCTGGTGGCTTGACGCTGATATTGCCCGCGGGGGAGTCGTTGCCTGCTTACCTTGGCCATGACGGAGGTATAGCGGTGCGCATTCCCGACCATCCTGTGCCGCGGGCTCTTGCTGAGGGATTGGGGGGGCCGATAGTTGGCACCAGTGCTAATATCAGCGGCTGCCCTTCGGCATTAAGTGCAGGGGAGGTGGAGTGTCAAATAGGCGGAAAGGTTGACTTTGTTATAGAAGATGGCAGACGTTCTCCGGGCAGAGAATCTACTATTGTGAGTGTCATGGGAAAAACTCCCGTGGTGTTACGCGAAGGTGTTGTGCCCCGCCGCGAGATTGAAAAGGCCTGTGCACAATTTTACAGGGCTCGCGTGAGCGGTTTTTTCGCTGAAGAAGAAGAGACAACGAGATTAAGGAGAAATGCTTGAATGTATCTAGCTGTAGGGTGTGATCATCATGGACTTGCGATAAAACAAGCCATCATAGAGTTTCTGCAAAATTCAGGCTACGATTGTTGTGATTGTGGTGCTTACGGTACCGATCCTGTGGATTATCCTGAGATTGCCCGCAAGGTGGGTGAAATGGTGTCCGCGGGAGATTGTGCCCACGGCGTTCTGATTTGCAGCACGGGAATAGGCATGAGCATAGCGGCTAACAAAATCAAGGGGATCAGGGCAGCTTCATGCTGCAACGCTTTTGCTGCCCGGCGTGCCAGGAAGCATAACGACGCTAACATTCTGTGTCTCGGGGCGGATAACCTTCAGGAAGATTCTGTTCTGGAAATTTTGCAGGCTTATCTGTCTGCCGAGTTCGCCGGTGGACGGCACGGAAGAAGGGTGGATAAAATAAGAGAGATGGAGTCCGATTGACAGTGCCAGTTGCCTGTGATAGGTTTTTTCTCCCCCATTTTTGAGTGAATTGAGGTAAAGGTGATGATCAGCGATGCGGTAAAAAAAGGAATAGAAAGAGCTCCTCATCGATCGCTTTTACATGCGGTGGGCTGTTCTTCCAGTGATTGGGAAAAGCCTTTTGTCGGCATAATCAATAGTTTCAGCGAAGTCGTTCCCGGTCATATCCATTTGCGGACAATTGCTCAGGCAGTTAAAGAAGGTGTTCGTAGCGGAGGAGGCGTGCCTTTTGAGGTCAATACGATGGTGGTTTGTGATGGTATCGCCATGAATCATGCGGGAATGAAATATAGCCTTCCCAGCAGAGAGATTATCGCTGATTCAGTGGAGATTTTGGCTAGGGCACATGCGTTTGACGCACTGGTCTTCATCCCTAATTGCGACAAGGTAGTGCCTGGAATGTTGATGGCGGCGGTAAGGTTGAATTTGCCCTGTGTTTTTGTTAGCGGAGGGCCGATGATGGCGGGTCAAGTTTATCGCGGTGGCCGATTAGAGAAAGTAGATCTTAACTCTGTGTTTCTGGCGGTGGGCGAGGTTGTCCGTGGGAAGATGAGTGAAAAGGAACTGGCAGAATTGGAGCGAGTCGCCTGCCCTGGTTGCGGTAGCTGTGCCGGCATGTTCACTGCTAATACCATGAATTGCCTCACTGAGGCCATGGGAATGGCTTTGCCCGGCAACGGAACGATCCCGGCCGTGCAGGCCAGGCGCAGCCAGCTGTCTTATAGAGCAGGGCGTCAGGTGATGGAAGTACTTGACAGGTTCATTTGCCCAAGAGACATTGTCACAGAAGACGCTCTTTATAATGCTTTTGCGGTGGATATGGCGTTAGGGGGCAGTACTAACTCTGTGCTGCACCTTATTGCGATAGCCCACGAAGCCGGAATAGATTTTCCTTTGTCAAAAATAAATGAGATCAGTCAACATATTCCTAATATATGCAGATTAAGCCCAGCAAGCAACTATCGTATTGAGGACCTGGATCTAGCGGGTGGAATCTCCGCGGTGATGCAGGAACTGGCTGACCTGTTGAAGCTTGGGGCGAATACTGTTCTGGCCAAGCCGATGGGCGAGGTGATTAAAGGATTTACCGTTAAAGATAGAAACGTAATACGGACAACAACAGAACCGTATGCCGTTACAGGAGGGCTGAGTATACTGTCCGGCAATTTGGCGCCTGAAGGGGCGGTGGTCAAGAGTGCCGCAGTGGCCCCAGAGATGCTGGTTCACCGAGGAACTGCACGGGTCTTTGACAGCGAAGAGGAAGCTACTCAGGCTATACTGGAGAAGAAGATTAAATCTGGAGAGGTGGTAGTTATTCGGTATGAGGGTCCCAGAGGAGGGCCTGGTATGCGAGAAATGCTAACTCCTACCTCTCTGCTGAGTGGTATGGGCATGGATCGTGAAGTGGCGCTTATCACTGACGGACGCTTTTCTGGTGCCACGAGGGGTGCAGCAATCGGTCATGTTTCCCCTGAAGCTGCGGAACGGGGGCCAATAGCTGCTTTGAAGGATGGCGACTTGATTAAGATTGACATACCCGCGTGCAAATTGGAAGTGGAGCTGACGCAGGAGGAAATTGCGCAAAGGTTAAAGAACTTGCCTCCTTTTGCTTCCAGAATTAATACTGGCTATTTGAAGCGTTATAGCGATGGAGTTAGTTCGGCCAGCAAAGGCGCAGTTTTTGTCGATTAGAGGAGAAGATTTTTGAAAAAGACTGGTGCCCAAATTTTATGTGAAAGCTTGATTGAAGAGGGAGTTGAAATTATTTTCGGCTTTCCTGGCGGTGCGCTGTTGCCGTTGTATGATACTTTACTTCTCTATCCCCAATTACGGCATATACTGGTACGGCACGAGCAGGGAGCTGCTCATGCCGCTGACGGTTATGCAAGGGTAAAGCATAAGGCAGGTGTATGTCTGGCCACTTCCGGGCCAGGAGCTACTAATTTGGTGACAGGAATAGCCAATGCTTATCTGGATTCCTCTCCCATGGTGGCGATTACAGGGCAGGTCGCCAGGCCATTTATTGGCAAAGATGCTTTTCAGGAGATAGATATTACTGGAATTACTCTTCCCGTTACCAAGCATAATTATGTGATAACCAGAGTGGAGGAGATTGCCAGAGTAGTTAAGGAGGCCTTTTACATCGCCCAGACGGGCAGACCTGGCCCTGTGCTCATTGATCTGCCTCGGGATGTACAGGAGGAGAAGACGGAGTTTGTTTATTCGGGCAAGGTGGATTTAAGGGGTTATAAAACTGTTTTTCGTGGACATCCTGCTCAGGTTAAAAAAGCTGGCAAGCTTATCAATGCAGCGGCGCGCCCGCTTATTATTGCTGGTCAGGGGGTTGTAATTTCTCAGGCCTATGGCGAACTTGAAGAACTGGCGGAGAAGACACAAACAGCGGTGGTTACCACTCTTCTGGGCATTGGTTCCTTTCCGGAAAACCACGCACTCAACTTCGGTATGCTGGGCATGCACGGGATGGCTTATGCCAATATGGCGGTGCAAAATGCCGATTTGATTATCGCTATTGGCATGAGGTTTGATGACCGGGCCACGGCAGACACGAAAGGATTTGCCCCTCAAGCGCGGATCATTCATATTGATATTGATCCCGCGGAGATAGATAAGAATGTCTCTGTAGATGTTCCTATTGTTGGTGATGTACGGCAGGTTCTTCAATCGTTAAATAAAGAAGTGAACGAAATGGAGCACAAAGAGTGGCTTGGACAGATTATTCAATGGCGGCAGGAACATCCCGTGACAGATACCAGAGAAGGTGATGAGCTTCTGCCTCAATACGTTATCAGACAAATTTACGAAGTTACCGGTGGAGAGGCCATTATCGTTACGGGAGTGGGGCAGCACCAGATGTGGTCGGCTCAGCATTTTTTCTATGATAGGCCGGATAGTTTTATTTCATCGGGTGGTTTAGGAACTATGGGTTTTGAGCTTCCTGCCGCTATCGGAGCGAAGGCAGGCCGTCCTGACAGGACGGTGTGGTGTATAGCTGGAGACGGGGGTTTTCAAATGACCATGCAAGAGCTGGCCACTGTGGTTCAAGACAAGCTGGACATCAAAATTGCCGTTATCAATAATGGTTCTCTGGGGATGGTCCGGCAGTGGCAGAAACTGTTTTATAAGCGGCGTTACTCGGGGACTCAATTGTGGAACCCTGATTTTGTTAAAATTGCGGAAGCTTATGGCATTCCGGGTATTAGAGTGGAAAGAAAGGACGAAGTAATTTCTGCGATACAGGAGGCCATGTATTACCCGGGAGCGTTCCTTCTTGAGTTCGTTGTTGAACCGGAAGAGGATGTTTATCCCATGGTGCCGCCGGGGTTGACCTTGTCTAAAGTTATGGAATTGCCGGAGGCGGCACAATCTAAGATAGGTGGATAGGCTTTTTAGGGGAGGTGAAAAGGGTGTCTGAAAAAAAGCATACGTTAGTGACCCTGGTGGAGAACAAGCCTGGTGTGCTCAACAGAGTAGCCAGTCTTTTCCGCCGTCGAGCTTTCAATATTGAAAGCATTGCCGTGGGGCAAAGTGAGCAACCTGCTTTGTCCCGTATGACCATAGTGGTTACTGGCGATTTTGCCCAGGTAGAACAGGTGAGGAAGCAGTTGGATAAGCTGATTGATGTGGTGAAGGTATCCGATATAACTGAGGAGGAAATGGTCGCGCGGGAACTGGCATTGGTAAAGGTTAAATCGAATATTTCAAACAGGAGTGAAATTATCCAGATTGCCGATATTTTCAGGGCCAATATCGTGGATGTAGCTTCCGATTCTTTGACTATAGAGGTTACAGGAGAAGAAGATAAGGTGGATTCGCTGATAGAGCTTTTGCGTGATTTCGGTATCAAAGAGTTGTCCAGAACGGGCAGGATTGCCCTGACACGAGGAGGGCGTGGGAGCGCTAAATAAAAAATACCGGGTAAATTGAGTAAATAAAGATTATCAAAAGGGAGGATAGATATGGCTAAAATGTATTATGACAAAGATGCCGACCTGAATTTAATTAAGGATAAGATGGTAGGTATTGTGGGGTATGGCAGCCAGGGGCATGCTCACGCTCAAAACCTGAGAGATAGCGGCTGTCGAGTTATTGTTGCTGAAGCAGATGGCAGCCAGGGGGAAAAAGCGGCCAAGGAAGCTGGCTTCAAAGTGACCGATGCAGGCGAAGTGGCTAAAGAAGCTGATATCGTCATGCTGCTGGCCCCGGATACTCTTCAACCTGCTATTTATAAGGAATTTGTGAAAAAAGAAATGTGCAGGGGCAAGCTGCTGATGTTTGCTCATGGTTTCAGCATTCATTATTCCCAGATCATGCCTCCACCTGATATCGATGTTGCCATGATTGCGCCGAAGTGCCCCGGGCATATGCTGCGCCAACTTTATACAGAAGGGTCCGGCCCGCCGGCGCTGGTTGCAGTTTACCAAGATGCTTCCGGTAAAGCGCGGGATATCGCTCTCGCTTACGCGAAAGGAATCGGTTGTGCCCGTGCAGGTGTACTGGAGACTACTTTTGCCGAAGAGACCGAAACGGATCTTTTTGGAGAACAGGCAGTGCTTTGCGGAGGAACCTCTGCCCTGATTAAAGCAGGGTTTGAGACACTTGTTGAGGCTGGCTATCAACCGGAAGTTGCTTATTTTGAGTGTTTGCATGAACTGAAGCTCATCGTTGATCTTATATATCGTGGCGGAATTAGTAATATGCGATATTCAATTAGTGACACGGCGGAATATGGCGATTATACCCGGGGATTGCGAGTGATTGATGCTGTGGTTAAGGAGGAAATGGGAGAGATACTGGCTGAGATTCAGGATGGCACGTTTGCCAGGGAATGGATTCTGGAAAATCAGGCGGGGCGGCCCTCCTTTAATGCTATGCGAAAAATAGAATCAGAGCACTTGATAGAAGCTGTCGGCAAAAAACTAAGAGCTATGATGCCATGGTTAAGAGGGGAAAAGGCGTAAATTCGACTGGAAGCTTAATGTTAAGAGTGCTTGAGGAAGATGGATAAAGTTGTCGTTTTTGATACTACCCTGCGGGATGGAGAGCAGGCCGCAGGTGCGAGTCTTAATGCCAGGGAGAAATTGGATATTGCCAGGCAGCTGGAGAAGCTCAGGGTAGATGTCATTGAGGCAGGCTTTCCTGCAAGCTCTCCTGATGAAATTGAGGCGGTTTCTCTCATAGCCAGGGAGGTGAGAAATCCGGTAATTTGTGCCCTGTCTCATGCCAGTGCGAAGGCAATAGATACGGCGTGGGAAGCTATCAAAGAGGCCGCTCGCCCGCGGATTCATGTTTTTCTGTCTGCCTCGGATATACACCTTTCTTACCAGCTTCACAAGAGCCGTGAAGAGATTTTGAATACTTCTCGGGAAATGGTGGCGCGGGCTAAAAGATATACGGATGACGTGGAGTTTTCTCCCATGGATGCCAGCCGTACTGATCCCTCCTATCTTTACTCGATTTTGGAAGCAGTTATTGATGCGGGTGCGAGTACGGTGAATATTCCCGATACGGTGGGATATGCTGCTCCGGCCGAATTTGGCAGCCTTATACGGGGCATACTGGAGAATGTGCCCAATATACATAAAGCGGTCATCAGTGTTCACTGTCATAATGACTTGGGGTTGGCGGTAGCTAATAGCCTGGAAGCGCTCAGGGCGGGAGCGCGCCAGTTTGAATGTGCCATAAATGGTATCGGGGAACGAGCGGGTAACGCTTCGCTGGAGGAAGTTGTCATGGCATTGCGAACACGTCAGGACTTCTTCGGCATGGTTACCGATATTGATACCACACAGATTTATAAGACAAGCCGTCTTGTCAGCGAGATGATGGGGTTTCCTGTTCAGCCTAATAAGGCTATCGTGGGGGCTAATGCTTTTCGTCACCAATCGGGCATTCACCAGGACGGGGTGCTTAAGAAAGCAATGACTTATGAGATTATAGATCCCAGGCTGGTCGGAGTTCCTTCCAGCAGTCTGGTCTTGAGCAAGCTCAGCGGGAAGCATGCTTTTCGGGAGAGACTGGCTGAGTTGGGTTATGCTCTGGACGATGAAGTTGCCGATCGTGCTTTTCGTGGATTCAAAGAGCTTGCTGGCAAAAAAAAGGAAATTACGGATCGGGATATCGAGTCTCTGCTTGCTGGGGAATTGCGTACTGTAGTTGAGGCGTATCATCTGGAGCATGTTGAGGTCTCCTGCGGAGATCATAATTTGCCTACTGCCACGGTGAAGCTCACCGGTCCGGAAGGGCAGAGCGTGGCTGACGCCGCTCTGGGCACAGGCCCCGTCGATGCCGTATGCAAAGCTATTAATCGCATAGTTAACCAGCCCGTAAAACTCGTAGAGTTTACTGTAAATTCGGTCACTGAGGGCATTGACGCTATTGGCGAGGTGCTTATCAGGATAGAGAGCGATGGTGTTACGTATACCGGGCGTGGCGCTGATACAGATATTATCGTGGCCAGCGCTAAGGCATATATGAATGCCCTGAATCGCTATTTTGTCAGAAAGACGGCAAAGAAGAAAGAGGCGAATTGAGTAATCTGTGGTTGGAAGCAGTGTTGCGCTTGCTTTTGTCTGTGGCGCTGGGTGCCGTCGTTGGTTTCCAGCGCGAGTGGGTTGGCAAAGTAGCCGGTTTGCGTACGCATATGCTGATCGCCTTGGGCGCCTCTCTGTTTACGGTAACTTCCATTCTGGGTTTTGCGGGAGCTGATATATCGCGTGTTGCTGCCGGTGTTGTGGCCGGAGTCGGCTTTATCGGGGCTGGGGTTATCTTCCGTGGTGACAGGGGGGTGGCAGGTCTGACTACCGCGGCGAGTATCTGGATTACGGCTGCGGTGGGGATGGCTGCCGGCGCCGGGCTCTATCTGGTTGCGGTGGTTGCGGCTTTTGTTGCCATGGGCATTTTGATGATAAATAAAGGGCACGACAGGGAGGAGAAAAAGTGACATTAGCAGAGAGTATCCTGGCGGCTCACTCGGGCAGAGAAGAAGTTCATCCAGGAGAATTTGTGGATGTTAGTGTCGACCTAGTTTTATCTAATGATGTGACTGCTCCTTTGGCTATACAGGAATTTGAGAAGCTGGGGGTACCCCGTGTTTTTGACACGGGAAAGGTTGTCATGGTTCCCGATCATTTTTGTCCGAATAAGGACATACGTTCTGCGGAGCAGGCAAAATTGATGCGGGAGTTTGTTCGTAAACAGGGGATAGGCTATTTTGAGGTGGGGCGGATGGGGATTGAACATGTGCTTTTGCCCGAGCAGGGATTTGTTTTACCCGAACAGGTTGTGGTTGGTGCTGATTCGCATACCTGTACTTATGGCGCACTGGGTGCTTTTGCTACTGGCATGGGTTCTACTGATATTGCCGTGGCTATGGCCACAGGGAAGATATGGATGAAAATACCGGAGACAATTAAGTTTGTCTATCGTGGCCAGCTGCCCGAATGGGTGGGGGGCAAGGATCTCATACTTTATACCATCGGTCAGATTGGTGTCGATGGCGCTCTGTATTCGGCCATGGAGTTTGAGGGGGAAGCGATTAGCGAACTTACCATGGATGGTCGTTTTACCATGGCGAATATGGCAATTGAAGCCGGGGCCAAAGCGGGTATCTTCTCTGTAGACGAGAAAACTCTGGAGTATGTCAGAGAACATGCTTCACAAAACAAGGGAGTCCATGGCGTGTTGCAAAAAGGGCATGAAAGACAGATATCGGGGAATGCCCGGTATGCCGATGTTATAGAGTATGATGTATCTGTAATGGAGCCCCAGGTAGCTCTTCCTCACCTTCCTTCCAATGTCAAACCGATAAGCCAGATAGGTGACGTAAAGTTGGACCAGGTGGTGATAGGTAGTTGTACCAATGGACGGCACGAAGACCTGAAGATAGCAGCTGGAATTTTCAAAGGAAGGCAGGTGCATCCCGACTTGAGGTGCATTATTATCCCCGGCTCCCAGCAGGTTTATTTGCGTGCTTTGCGAGAGGGGTTTATAGAAACTTTTATAGAGGCAGGAGCGGTAGTGAGTACTCCTACTTGCGGGCCATGCTTGGGTGGGCATATGGGTGTTCTGGCCGCCGGCGAACGCTGTTTGTCTACCACCAATCGCAACTTTGTAGGCAGGATGGGTAGTACTACGGCTGAGATTTATCTGGCAGGCCCGGCGGTAGCCACTGCCAGTGCCATAGAGGGCAGGATCGCTAGTCCTGAAGTTTTTGTATAGATGTGGTTTTAAGGACAGAAGCCTTTGCCTGCGCGCTCGTTTGCGAGAATGTAATGGTGGATGGTTGGTGTCCTCAGGTATTTTGTTGATTTTTGATGATCGTGCTAACATGAATGTTTTGCCCCTGTAGCTCAGAGGATAGAGCACTGGCCTCCGGAGCCGGGTGCAAGGGTTCGAGTCCCTTCAGGGGCGCTTATTTGCGTGTAAAAGGAGGTAGTATGTTATGAGTCGAATGCTTGAGGTGAGGTGGCATGGTAGAGGGGGGTCGGGGGCGGTGACTTCGGCGGAGGTGGCTGCACTTGCTGCCATAAGTGAAGGAAAGTATGCGCAGTCGTTTCCTAGTTTTGGCCCGGAGAGAAGAGGTGCCCCCGTAGTGGCTTTTCTGAGGATAAGCGATGAGTTTATTCGTATTAGGACTAATATTTATGAACCGGATATAGTGGTTGTTCTTGACCCGAGTTTGCTTAATGTAGTTGACATAACTGTAGGCCTTAAGGAAAATGGTAAAATAATAATTAATACCGGCAAGTCACCTGCCGAGGTGAAAGCTGAGTTTGGGTACAAGTGGCCTGTGATTACGGTCGATGCCACAAAAATCGCCAGGGAGACGATCAAGCTGCCTATTACCAATACCGCTATGCTGGGTGCATTTATTAAAGTTACAGAGGCGGTGGGCAAGGACGCTCTGATCGAGCAGTTGCGCGAGCGGTTTGGCAAGCGTGCCGAAGGTAATATTATGGCTATGACCAGAGCTTACGACGAAAGCGTGTTATAGGAGAGAAATGAAAATGGCAGAGAAAAAGCTTAAAGTACCGGAGGATTTTACTTGGCGAGACATGGAAGTCGGCAATATAATTACGGAACCAGGCAATGCTAGTTTGCGCAAGACTGGCGATTGGCGAAGTATGAGGCCTGTTCTTGACAAAGAAAAATGCATCAAATGTGGTTTATGCTGGCTATATTGTCCCGATGGAGCAGTTAAGCTTCTTGATGATGGTTATTATGAGCCTGACCTTTTTTATTGCAAGGGCTGTGGTATCTGTGCCAGGGCTTGTAAAAAAGGTGCTATAACAATGATAGAAGAGGGGGAAAAATGAACAAGAGAGTAGGGCTAGAAGCCTCCCATGCCGTTGCGGAGGCCGTCAGGATGGCTGATGTTGATCTCATAGCCGCTTATCCCATAACTCCCCAGACGCATATTCCGGAGCGGCTTGCTGAGATTGTGGCTAATGGCGAGCTTGATGCCGCGTATATCCCTGTGGAGTCGGAACATTCTGCGATGAGCGCTTGTCTTGGCTCGGCAGCCGTTGGTGCCAGAACTTTTACCACCACCGCCGGGCAGGGATTGGAATTGATGCATGAAGTGGTCTATGTCGCTTCCTCCATGAGATACCCGATAGTTATGGTGGTGTGCAACAGGGCGCTTTCTGCACCTTTGAGTGTATGGGGAGACCATTCTGATGTGATGGCAGTCAGGGATGTTGGCTGGATCCAGGTATTCTGCGAAAATAACCAGGAAGCGTTTGACCTGACGCTCTGGGCATTTCGTGTCGCTGAGGATCCCAGAGTTTTGTTTCCCGTAATGGTACACATCGACGGATTTACCCTTTCCCATGTAACGGAACCGCTTTGGTTACCCGAACAGGAAGAAGTGGATAAATTTTTGCCTGAATTTAAGTATCCTTTTGCTTTAGATACTGATAAACCTATGACCCATGGAGCCTTTGGCATTCCTGATATTTATTCGGAAGCCAAAAAGGCCCAAGAAGTAGCTTTTCTGAATTCCAAGGAGATAATACGCCAGAGTTGGAGAGAATTTGCTGATGTTTTTGGTCGTAGTTATGCGCCCGTCGAGTCATATAAAGCGGATGGTGCTAAAACCCTGCTTTTGACTATGGGAAGCTTCAGTGAAACGGCGAAAATCGTGATAGACGAGATGCAGGCGAAGGGAGAATCAGTAGGGTTGGTCAGGCTGCGCCTCTGGCGGCCGTTCCCATACGAGGAACTGCGCCAGGCAGTGAAGGGTGCTGAAACTCTTGTTGTTTTCGACAGGGCTGTTTCCTCCGGGATGGGGGGGCCTGTCTGTTCTGAAGTTAAGGCTGCGCTATTCAGTGAAGCAGTGAAGCCGAAAGTGGCGGGAGTCGTGGGTGGTTTAGGGGGAAGGGATATGTCGGTGAAAGATTTTGAGCGTGTCATCAACAGAGGAAAGGAAATCGCCAAGAGCGGGTCCGGGGAAATAATTGAGACAGTAGGTATAAGGGGGTAAAAATGGAGGGACAAGCTATCAAATTTGGTAAAAATATGGTTCCCCTGGCAGATACTCTTGCCCCGGGGCATAGTTTCTGCATCGGATGTGGTGAGGCGCTGGCGCTGAAGCTGGCATGTAAGGCCCTGGGTGAGAATGTAATAATTTCCATGGCCACAGGGTGTGCTGAAATATGTACCTCTCCTTTACCGGTCACCTCCTGGCGTGTTCCCTGGATACATACTCTTTTTGAGAATAATTCTGCGGTTATTTCCGGGGTGGAGGCGGGATCGAAAATACTGATGGCGAAAGGCAAGAAACCTCAAAAGGATATCAAGTACGTGGCCATGGGGGGAGACGGGGCAACCAGTGATATCGGGCTGCAGGCTCTTTCAGGAGCTCTGGAAAGAGGACACGATTTCCTGTATCTCTGCTGGGATAATGAAGCGTATATGAACACGGGCATCCAGAGGTCAAGTGCCACTCCTTATGGTGCTTCCACCACCACTGCTCCGGCAGGAAAGGTCAGTATTGGGCAGAAGACCAGGAAAAAGAACATGGTGGAGATAGCAGCGGCGCATGATATTCCGTACGCGGCGACGGCCAGCATTGGCTATCCCTTTGATCTGATGAACAAAGTAAAGAAAGGGGCCGAAACCAAAGGTCCCGCCTATGTGCATGTTTTTGTTCCCTGTCCCACGGGCTGGAGGCATGCTTCGGATATGGCCGTAGAACTGGGGCGGCTGGCGGTGGAAACAGGAGTTTTCCCCCTCTACGAAGTAGAGCATGGCCGTTACAGGATGAATGTTAGCCCTTCCACTCTCAAACCGGTGGAAGAATACTTGAAGCCGCAAGGGCGCTTTCGTCATCTGCCCGAGGAAGAAATTAGGAAGATCCAGGAGATGGTCAACGAGGAGTATGAGCGGCTTAAGGCAAAAGCAGCAGCCTTTCCTTTGGCTTGAGCCTGTAATTGATTGATGCGGGGTGTGGCGCAGGGGTAGCGCGCATGGTTTGGGACCATGAGGTCGGAGGTTCAAATCCTCTCACCCCGACAAACCATGTCAACG
>DKFF01000005.1:0-2273 GCA_002452795.1 Dehalococcoidia bacterium UBA6803 | reverse complement strand
GCGGCCGGCTCATAACCGGTTGGTCGTAGGTTCGAATCCTTCCGGGCCCACTTTTTGCGTCATCCAGGCAAGACAGATTTCCCCCTTTCTCTTTCTCTGATGCAGTTCCGGCGGGTTTGTTTTTCGGCCGTTTTTGAAGAAATGAGGATAATTTTTCTTCAGCCGGTGCATTGACATAAAAAAGCCGCGGAATATAATGTCATAGGTTATCAGCAAACCAGGGTTTTGCCGGTAACATTTTGTAAACGACAATAGAAGCAACGATGATTAAACGTTTCTCCCTGTATGGCTTCCTGAAGAACCAGCGTTATTTTGAGCCATTCATTATCCTGTTCTTTCTCCAACAAGGCCTTTCCTTCACTCAAATCGGGTTTCTCATCGCTTTTCGAGAGCTCGCTATTAACCTTATGGAAATTCCCAGCGGTGCAATTGCTGATTTATTCGGCCGCCGCCGCAGCATGGTTCTGTCCTTTGTTTCGTATATCATCTCTTTTGCTGCATTCGGTTTCAGTCAAGCTTACTGGCACTTATTCGTGGCCATGTTCTTTTTTGCCATCGGCGAAGCATTTCGTACCGGCACGCACAAAGCGATGATCTTTACCTGGCTGCGCATCGAGGGGCGACTTGATGAAAAAACGAAGGTGTATGGGTATACTCGTTCCTGGTCAAAAATTGGCTCGGCGGTCTCCACCGTCCTGGCGGTTGTTTTTGTCCTGTTAACCGATAACTATACTTATATTTTCTTCTTTGCCATTATCCCCTATATCGCGGGGCTGTTTAATCTAATGACCTATCCCAAAGAACTGGATGGCCAGCCGGTTGAAAAAGCAGGTATCCGTGACGTCGTAGTCCATCTCTGGGAGTGTATCCGTGCTGCGCTGGTTATGAAGAGACTACGTCGCCTAATTGTGGAATCAATGTCTTTTGAGGGAGTTTACAAAGCGGTTGCAGACTATCTTCAGCCTATTGTAAAGAACATGGCGTTGCTGCTTCCTTTCTTCATCACCTGGGGGGAGACGCGCCGTAGCGCTGTTATGATAGGAGTGGTTTACGTTATCCTGTATCTTGTTTCTGCTTATGCCAGCCGGAATTCGCATCGTCTGGCTGGTCGTGCTGGAGGAGAAGAAAAAGGCAGTCGATTGCTCTGGAAGACGGTTTTTGTCCTTTATGTTGCGCTTATCGGGCTGTTATTTTTTGAGTATTATTATGCGGCGGTTATCGGCTTCATTCTCCTGGCGTTGATGCAGAACTTTTGGCGGCCCATTTTGATAAGCCGTTTCGATGCTTACGCCACTGAAGCTAAAGGGGCCACGGTGTTATCTATTGAAAGCCAGGCAAAATCAATTTCCACAATGGTAATAGCGCCAATTCTGGGCATATTGGTGGATTTTTTTCAAGGACAAAGTATGGGTGGAGAATTCTGGCCGGTGGCCGCCGTTGCGGCGATAATCACCTTGATTGTCTTGCTTACACCGCCGAAAGAAAAAGATTGACTTTTCACATGCCGCAGCGTCGGGAGGTTTGAACAATTGAGGGAGCCGCCGGAAACCTGTATAATCGCGAAAATTTACGGAAAATTTCCTAAAATGTCCAACATTCCGGAAATTAAGCAAAATAAAAGGAGAAGTCTAAAATGAATTTACAGCGACCGAACTCAAATGATGCCACTGGAACCGCTAACCGTTCCAAAAGTGTGGTGCCGTCAAGTGGCCTTTGTTCCCGCTGTGTCGATGGCTGCACAGGAAATTGTGAAGTATTTAAGGCCACCTTTCGGGGTCGAGAGTTAATTTATCCAGGGCCCTTCGGCGATGTTACCGCAGGTGGAGATAAGGATTATCCCGTTGATTATTCTCATTTTAATATTCAGGGATACGCTACGGGAAGTAGAGGGTTGCCTGCCGGTGTCATCGGTGATTCTGATACGGCCATTTTTCCGGTAGTGAATACAGAGACGGAATACGGCTGGGATGCTAAGGTTAAAATGAAAGTGCCTGTGTTTACCGGTGCTCTGGGTTCAACTGAGATAGCTCGTAAAAACTGGGAGCATTTTGCCGTTGGCGCTGCTATCAGTGGAATTACCCTGATTTGCGGTGAAAACGTTTGTGGTATCGATCCTCTGCTTGAGCTTGATTCAAATGGCAAAGTTGCCCTGGCACCGGATATGGATCGCCGTATAGAGATTTATCGACGCTACCATCGGGGATATGGTGAAATTCTGGTCCAGTTGAACGTGGAGGACACGCGGTTAGGGGTAGCCGAATATATCAGACATA